>JBOHHM010000292.1:0-27359 GCA_050725495.1 Burkholderiaceae bacterium
GCACCAGTCTGTGCCTGCGCGTTCACGGCCAGGAGGATTCGGCCCACGCACTGGAACTGGTTGCCAGCAAATCCATAGCGCACTGGGCCGTGGCAACGGGACTGAGCCCCCAGAAGGTCACAAAAAAAGGCTTCGGCACCTACTTCGCGGTCGACTACGACGAACTGGTCGACTGCCCGGTCGAACTGGGCAGCTTCTGGAGCGGCTCCTTCCTGGCCTGCGGTGTGCCGCACCGCTTTGTGGTGGCGGGCGCCGCCTCCTCGTTCGATGGCGAGCGGCTGCTGGCCGATGCGAAGCGAATCTGCGAAGCGCAAATCCGCTTCTGGCACGCCTTGCCGGGCGCCGGCGCCCGCGCCAAACCGCGGCCGCCCCACAAAAACTACCTGTTCATCCTCAACACCGTTGACGACGGCTACGGTGGCCTGGAGCATCGCAATTCCACCGCGCTGATCTGCGGCCGCACGGATTTGCCGCGCCAGGGCGAGGCGCGGCTGTCGGAAGGCTACACCACCCTGCTGGGCCTGATCAGCCACGAGTATTTCCACACCTGGAACGTCAAGCGCCTGCGCCCCGCGGACTTCAGGCGCTACGACTACGAGCGCGAAAACTACACGCAGCTGCTGTGGTTTTTTGAAGGCTTCACCAGCTACTACGACGACCTGCTGCTGCGCCGCGCCGGCCTGATCGACGACGCCACCTACCTCAAGCTGCTCAACAAGACCATCAACCAGGTGCAGCAGACACCGGGGCGCGAGCTGCAGTCGGTGGCCCAGGCCAGCTTCGATGCCTGGGTCAAGTACTACCGGCAGGACGAGAACACCGCCAACGCCACGGTCAGCTACTACACCAAGGGCGCCCTGGTGGCGCTGTGCTTTGATCTGAGCCTGCGCGCCGAAGGCCGGACCAACCTCGACGAGGTGATACGCGCGCTGTGGAGCCGCTGCCACAGCGACTACAACAACGGCCCCATGACCGAAGCCGACCTGGCCGCCGTGCTGCACGAACTCGGCGGCCGCTCATTTGCCAGGGAAATCGCGGGCTGGGTGCACGGCACCAAGGAGCTGCCGCTCAAGGACTTGCTGCAACGACAGGGCGTGGCCGTCCACGACGACCCGGCCCAGATGGCCCAGCGCCTGGGCTTGCGGGTAGCCGAGAACGGCGCCATCCAGATCAAGACCGTGCTGCGTGGCGGCGCCGCTGAACGGGCCGGCTTCGCCGCCGGCGATGAATGGCTGGGCGTGGAAGCAGCGGGCACGGGCTGGCGCCTGAGCAAGATCGACGAGCTGACGCTCTATGCCGGCGCCAGCAAGAAAGTCACGGCCCTGGTCGCGCGCGACAAGCGCCTGCTGCGGCTGGAGCTGAGCCTGCCCGCCGCCGACACCACCTGGCGGCTGGCCCTGCGCGATGCCGCGCTGACTCAACCGTGGCTCGCACCGCAAAGCTGAACACAGAGGGCCGGCCCGGCCGCGCCGGCCCCTCGTCCTGGGTCGCTGTGTCGCTGGCCGTGCTGCTGGCGCATTGGGCGGCCCTGGCCTGGCTGGCTGCGGGCTGGCAGGAGCCTCACGCACTGCGCCCGCTGGCAACGCCGATGTTCACCCGGCAGATCGCCCCTGAAGCGCCCCAGCCCCCGCCCGTTTCCCAGCCAAAAGCCGCGCCAGCCCCCATGAAAAGGTCGCCATCCGCTATGGAATCAGTAGCAGTCGCATCGCTGCCGGCGAGCCCCACACCCACGGCTTCGCTGCCCGAGGAAGCGACCGCAGATACCAGCCTCGCCGCCAATACCACCGACACCATCGCGACCACGCCCGGCGACAGCGCCGCCGCAGCCACGACCAGCACCGCCGCCGCGACGGCCTACCTCGACAGCTGGCCCGCCGACACCCGCCTGAGCTACCGGCTCGGCGGCGACTTCCGCGGCGAGCTGCATGGCAGCGCACGGGTGCAATGGCAGCGCGAAGCGCAGCGCTACCAGGTACGCATCGAGATCGACATCGGCTGGCTGGCCAGCGTCGCGATGACCAGCCAGGGCGAGGTCATGCCGGACGGCCTGTTTCCCCGGGCCTATGAGGAACAGCTGCCCGGCAAGCGCCGCAACGCGCTGCTCGACGAGAGTAGCATCACCCTGGGCAACGGCAGCAAGGTGGCGCGGCCCGAGGGCGTGCAGGACACGGCCAGCCAGTTTGTCGAGCTCGCCCACCAGTTCGCCACCGGCCGCAAGGCGCTGGAGACAGGGGGCCAGCTCAGCGTCTGGCTGGCGCGCCCCGGCGGCGTGGACCTGTGGACTTATGACGTGGTGGAGCAGCTCACGCTGCAGCTGCCGCTACTGGGTCCGGTCCAGGCCTTTCACCTCAAGCCGCGGCCGATTGCCAAGCCGCGCGGCAACATCACGGCAGAGCTGTGGTTGGCGCCCAGCCTGCAATATCTGCCTGTGCGCATCCGCATCCAAATGGGCGAGGCCAGCTTCGTCGACCTGCTGGCCGAACGCATCGAGCAGCGCTAGGCGCTGCGCGCCTGCTGCCGGCTCCAGCGCCCTACGTTCATGGCGTTTGCGCAATGACCTGGCCCTGAATCTGTGTGCTCTTGCCGCGAAACAGCGCCACGAGCTCGCCGCGCTGGTTGCTGACCTTCATGTCGTAAATGCCGTGGCGGCCTTGCAGGCTTTGCTCCAGGCCTTCGCAGGTCAGCACGTCACCGAGCTGGCCGGGCTTGAGGAATTCGATGCTGCAGCCCGCCGCCACCGTGACCTTGTTGCGGCTGTTGCAGGCAAAGGCAAAAGTGGAGTCGGCCAGCGTGAAGATCAGCCCGCCGTGGCAGATCCGGTGGCCGTTGAGCATGGGCTCGCGCACCGTCATGCGCATCACGGCGCGGCCGGGCTCGCAGGCCACGAGTTCCATTTGCATGAAATCCCTGGAAGCGCGGTCCGCGGCAAACATGGACTCGCCCAGTTTTTGCGCCAGTTCACGGGCCTCCATCATTCGCCCTTGAAGACGGCGGGACGCTTCTGGCGAAATGCCATCACACCCTCGATGTAGTCCTGCGTTTTGCCCATGGCCGACTGCATGTCGCGCTCGGCGTCAAGCTGCTGGTTCAGCGTGCGGGTGGCGCTGTCGCGCAGCAGCTGGCGAGTCGCGACCAGGGCCTTGGTGGGCATGGCCGCGAGGCGCTGGGCCAGCTCGGTCGCCGCCGCCAGGCAGTCGTCGGCGATGTCCCAGATCATGCCCCAGTCCCTGGCCTGCGCGGCCGGCAGCTTGTCGCCCGTCATGGCCAGCGCCATGGCCCTTGCCAGGCCCAGGCGCTGGGTCAAAAACCAGGTACCACCGGCATCGGGGACCAGGCCGATCTTGCTAAAGGCCTGGATGAAGCTGGCACCCGGCGCCGCTATCGCGATGTCGCAGGTCATGGCCAGCGAGGCACCGGCGCCGGCTGCGACCCCATTGACCGCGGCGACCGTGGGCAAGCGCAGGTTCTGCAGTCGCCGCACCGTAGGGTTGAAAGCCTGCTCGATCAGCGGGCTGGGGTCGGCGCGCCGCGCCAGATCGGGGCCGGGCTCGAGATCGAATTCAGCGAGGTCGGCGCCGGCGCAAAAGCCGCGCCCGGCACCGGTGATCACCAGCGCGCGAATCGCGGGATTGGCCTCGGCCTGCTCCAGCGCCGCCCACAGGTCGCGGTGCATCTGGCGCGTGAAACTGTTGAGGGCCTGGGGCCGGTTCAGCGTGGCCAGGGCCACGGTGCCCTGCTCGGTGTACAGCACGGTCGGTTCGGTCATGCAAATCCCTTCCTGATCGCTTGAGGACAGAGCTTGTGCTGCGCACGGCGGTCTGTCCCGCAAGAACTCAAAATTTAACATTGACCGCCCCCTCGCTCGGCCCATGTTACCCCTTGGTTATAGTTTGGCACCGCAACAGACAAGCAGGAGCAGCAGATGAACTATGAACTGATCCAGGTCCGCACCGAGGCCGACAAGGTGGGCGTGATCACGCTGAACCGCCCCAAGCAGCTCAACGCGCTGAACGACCAGCTGATGAACGAGCTGGGCGACGCGCTCAAGGCCTTCGAGGCCGACGCCGCGATCGGCTGCATGATCATCACCGGCAGCGAGAAGGCCTTTGCGGCCGGCGCCGACATCGGCGCCATGGCCAGCTACAGCTTTGCCGACACCTACAAGGGCGACTACATCACGCGCAACTGGGAAACCGTGCGCTCGATCCGCAAGCCCGTGATTGCCGCCGTCAGCGGCTTCGCCCTGGGCGGCGGCTGCGAGCTGGCCATGATGTGCGACTTCATCGTCGCCGCCGACAACGCCCGCTTCGGCCAGCCCGAGATCAAGCTGGGCATCATCCCGGGCGCCGGCGGCACGCAGCGCTTGCCGCGCGCGGTCGGCAAGGCCAAGGCCATGGACCTGGCGCTAACCGGCCGCATCATGGACGCCACCGAAGCCGAGCGCGCCGGCCTGGTTAGCCGCGTCGTGCCGCTGGACAAGCTCATGGACGAAGCCCTGGGCGCTGCGCTGATCATCAGCGAGTTCTCGCAGATCGCGGTGATGGCGGCCAAGGAGTCGGTCAACCGCGCCTTCGAGGGCACACTGGCCGATGGCGTGATGTTCGAGCGCCGGCTGTTCCATGCGCTGTTTGCCACCGCCGACCAGAAGGAAGGCATGGACGCCTTCGTGAACAAGCGCAAACCCGAGTTCAAGCACCGGTAAAACAACACGCTATAATGACCGGCTTAGGCGCTTTAGCTCAGTCGGTTAGAGCGATGGAATCATAATCCACAGGTCCGCGGTTCGAGTCCGTGAAGCGCCACCAAACAAGCAACGCAAGTTGACAAACAAGGCACTGCCCCCACAGTGCCTTATTGTTTTCCACAGCCTCTGGATTTAAACCATGAACCGCTGCATGAAATCCCCGTTCGCTATTTTCCTGATAGCGATCAGCGCCCTGTTGACGGGGGCATCGATCACTTTCATCGCGGACGCGCAGACACTGCGCCGCGACTTCCCGAAAAGCGCTTTGCGCGGCACGCTGGTCGTGACCGCGCCGCCCGAGGTCCGGCTCGATGGCCACAGTGAGCGGCTGTCGCCCGGCGCCCGCATCCGCAGCGCGCAAAACATGCTGGTCATGCCCGGTGCCCTGGTTGGACAGGAACTGACCGTCAACTATGTGCGCGACGGCTCTGGCATGCTGCACGAACTGTGGATCCTCAGCGCCGACGAAGCCCGGGAAAAGCGCGCGGGTGCACGGTCCCTGCGCAACTTCGCCTTCGGCTCCGAATCCGACACGGCGCCCAAAGACGACGGCAAGACGCCGTTTCACCAGCTGCCCAAATACAGGCAGTAAACACCCTGCGCTGCGGCGTTCAGCCCAGCCGACGGCGACGGGCCTGCCGCCCATTGACCCCAACCCATCCCCTGCGAGGTCGCCATGACCCAAAAAGTCTTCATCAAAACCTTTGGCTGTCAGATGAACGAGTACGACTCGGACAAGATGGTCGATGTGCTCCACGCCGCCCAGGGCTACGAGGCCACGCAGAACTTGGACGAGGCCGACCTGATTCTGTTCAACACCTGCTCGGTGCGCGAGAAGGCGCAGGAAAAGGTGTTCAGCGACCTGGGCCGCGTCAAGCACCTCAAGGAAAAGGGCGTGCTGATCGGCGTGGGCGGCTGCGTGGCCAGCCAGGAAGGCGCGGCCATCATCCAGCGCGCGCCCTATGTCGACGTGGTGTTCGGCCCGCAGACCCTGCACCGCCTGCCCGAGCTGCTCAGCGCACGCGAGCGCCAGGATCGTCCGCAGGTCGACATCAGCTTCCCCGAGATCGAGAAGTTCGACCACCTGCCGCCGGCGCGCGTCGAAGGCGCGAGCGCATTCGTCAGCATCATGGAAGGCTGCTCCAAATACTGCAGCTACTGCGTCGTGCCCTACACGCGCGGCGAGGAAGTCTCGCGACCGTTCGAGGATGTGCTGACCGAGATCGCCGGCCTGGCCGACCAGGGCGTCAAGGAAGTCACGCTGCTGGGCCAGAACGTCAACGCCTACCGCGGCAAGATGGGCGATACGGCGGAGATCGCCGACTTCGCGCTGCTGATCGAATACGTGGCCGAGGTCCCGGGCATCGAGCGCATCCGCTACACGACCAGCCACCCCAACGAGTTCACGCAGCGGCTGATCGACGTCTACGCCCGCGTGCCCAAGCTCGTGAACCACCTGCACCTGCCGGTGCAGCACGGCAGCGACCGCATACTGATGGCGATGAAGCGCGGCTACACGGCCATGGAATACAAGAGCACGGTGCGCAAGCTGCGCGCGATCCGCCCCGAGCTGGCGATGAGCAGCGACTTCATCGTGGGCTTTCCCGGCGAGACCGAGGACGACTTCAACAAGATGATGAAGCTGATCGACGACGTGGGCTACGACACCTCGTTCAGCTTCATTTTCAGCCCCCGCCCCGGCACGCCCGCGGCGCAGCTTCCCGACGACACGCCGCACGAGGTCAAGCTGCGCCGCCTGCAGCAGCTGCAGGCCGTGCTCGACGACAACGTGCGAGCCATCAGCGCCAGCCGACTGGGCACGCTGCAGCGCGTGCTGGTCGAAGGCCCATCGCGCAAGGACCCGGCCGTGTTCACAGGCCGCACCGAATGCAACCGGCTTGTCACCTTCGCGGGCCAGCCCCGCCTGACGGGGCAGATGGTGGACGTGCGAATCACCGAGGCCACGCAACGCTGGCTGCGCGGCGAGGTGCTGGTGCACGAGGACGCGCCGGCGGCCTGAGGCCGGGCTGTCATCCCCGCGCAGGCGGGGATGAGCGTCAGAACGGCATCTTCGGCATGCCCTTCATGCCGCCCATGCGCTTCATCATCTTCATGAGGCCGCCGCCCTTCAGCTTCTTCATCATGCCTTGCATCTGCTCGAACTCGTTGAGCAGGCGGTTGACCTCCTGCACCTGAACGCCGGCGCCAGCGGCGATACGGCGCTTGCGCGTGGCCTTGATGATCTCGGGCTTGCGGCGCTCCTGCGGCGTCATGCTGTGGATGATGCCTTCCTTGCGGCGGATGTCTTTCTCGGCCTTGCCCATATCCATCTGGCCGGCCTTGGCCGCCACCTGGGCCGGCAGCTTGTCGATCAGGCTGGACAGGCCGCCCATTTGCTTCATCTGCTGGATCTGGCCGAGGAAGTCGTTGAGGTCGAAGCCCGCGCCGCTCTTGACCTTGGCCGCGAGCTTTTGCGCCGCCTCCAGGTCCACGCCGGCCGTGACCTGCTCGACCAGGGCCAAGATGTCGCCCATGCCCAGGATGCGGCCCGCATGGCGTTCGGCGTCGAACACCTCCAGCCCGTCGATCTTTTCGCTGACACCGGCAAACTTGATCGGCGCGCCCGTGACCTGGCGCACCGACAGGGCCGCGCCCCCACGCGAATCGCCATCGGTCTTGGTCAGGATGATGCCGGTCAGCGGCAGCGCCTCCTTGAAGGCCTTGGCCGTATTGACCGCGTCCTGGCCCTGCATGGCGTCGACCACGAACAGCGTTTCCACCGGATTCATGGCCGCGTGCAAGTCCTTGATTTCGCGCATCAGCACTTCGTCGATCGCCAACCGGCCTGCAGTGTCGACCAGCAGCACGTCGAAGAAATGCTTGCGCGCATAGTCGAGCGCGGCGTGAGCGATGTCCAGCGGCTTCTGCTCGGGCGTGCTGGGAAACCACTCGGCTCCGGCCTGCGCCGTCACCGTCTTGAGCTGCTCGATGGCTGCCGGGCGGTAGACGTCGCCCGAGACCGTAAGCACCTTCTTCTTGCGCTTGTCAATCAGGTGCTTGGCCAGCTTGGCCGTGGTCGTGGTCTTGCCGGCACCCTGCAGGCCGGCCATCAGGATCACGGCCGGCGGCTGGGCGGCCAGGTTGATGTCGCTGATGCCCTCGCCCATGGTGGCGGCCAGCTCGCGGTTGACGATGCCCACCAGCGCCTGTCCGGGCGACAGCGATCCCAGCACGTCCTGGCCCAGCGCCTTGGCTTTCACGCGGGCGATGAAGTCGCGCACCACGGGCAGGGCCACGTCGGCCTCGAGCAGGGCCATGCGCACCTCGCGCAGCATGTCGGCCACATTGGATTCGGTGATGCGGGCCTGGCCCCGGATTTCCTTGACGAGGCGCGAGAGTTTGTCGGTGAGGGCGGAGGCCATAAACGATATTCCGGCAGGCAGAACCTGGTTGGTCGCCAAGGGATGCTGGCAACGTGCAAAACGCTAAACTGTACCCATGATTTTAGCCAGTGCGTCCCCCGTCAGCTTGGTCCTGGGTCTTGCCGCCGCCGCGGCCTACGCCCTGCCCGCCGTAGCCGCCACCCGGCTGAGCCTGAACGCCGCGCGGGCCGCGCTGCTCATAGCCTGGCTGCTGCACGCCCTGGTGCTGGGCTTGGGCCTGCTCGGCGACACGCCCCGCTTTGGCTTTGCCCCCGCGCTGTCGGTGACGGCCTGGCTGGTGCTGACCGTGTACGCCGTGGAAAGCCGCCTATTCCCGCAGATGCAGGCACGCTGGGCGCTGGCGGGCCTGGGGGCCGCTGCCGTGCTGCTCGCGCTACTGTTTCCAGGCCAGCCGCTGCATGTGAGTGCCTCGCCCTGGCTGCCCCTGCACTGGGCCCTGGGCATCGCGTCCTATGGTCTGTTTGCGGCAGCCGTGGTGCATGCCTGGCTCATGACGCGGGCCGAAAGACAGATCCGCCAGGCCGCCGACCCGCACAGCGGCATTCCGCTGCTGACGCTGGAGCGGCTGACCTTCCGTTTTGTGATGGCTGGCTTCGTGCTGCTGACGGCCACCTTGGCAGCGGGCTGGCTGTTCGGGGAAACGCTGTACGGCACGGCAGGCGCCGGGCAGGCCCGGAAATGGGACCACAAGGCGATGTTCTCGGTGCTGTCCTGGCTGGCCTTTGCGACACTGCTGCTGGGCCGCTCCCGCTTTGGCTGGCGCGGGCGCACGGCGGTGCGCGTTCTCTATGTCGGCTCCGGGCTGCTGCTGCTGGCTTATGTGGGCTCGCGCTTCGTGCTGGAAGTCGTGCTGGGACGCGGCGCATGAAATACCTGGTCGTGCTCGTGGTGGTGCTGATCGGCATCTGGTTGTGGCGCAGCAGCCGACAGGCTCCCAAGGCGGGGCGCGACGCCTCGCGTCAGGCCGGCCAGCAGCAGGAGATGGTGCGTTGCCCGGTCTGTGCGCTTCACGTGCCCAAGGCCGAGGCCGTGGCGGGCCGGCAAGCCTGGTATTGCTGCGTGGAACACCGCCAACGCGCCGAGGGCTGAATGGCCGCGACGACGACCGACGCGCCTTCCTGGTTCGGCCCGCCGCCAAGGGCACACGGCCACCCGCCGCTGACCGAGGATTTTGCCGTTGGCCGGCTCTGGCGCGGCTTCATGACCGCACGCGTCATGATCGGCCTGCTACTGCTGCTCCTGCAAGCCTTGTTGATCTACGGGCTGGGCCAGCCTGTGAGCGCCGGCTCGGTGGCTCTATGCGCCCTCTACATGGCAATGGGGCTGGCCGTGCGGCTGTTGGCTCGCCCCAAGCTGTCGGGCAGGCAGTTCGATCCGCAGTGGGCCTACACCATCGGCGTGGACGTGGTGGTGTTCTCGGCGCTGCAGTTCCTGCAGGCCGGCGGCATCAACTACACCCCGCTGTTCGCCCTGCCCGTCTTGCTGGCTTGCGTGCTGGGCTCGGTCTTGCTGGCCCTGAGCACGGCCGCCGCCGTGACCCTGTTGTTGCTGTTCGACGCGTGGAGGATGTCGCTGCTGATTCCGGCTGACGCGGCATCGCGCTTTTTGCAGGCGGGACTGACCGGCAGCGGCCTGTTCATCGTGGCGCTGCTGACCCATGAACTGGCGGCAAGGCTGATGCGTCAGGAACAACGTGCCTGGCGCAGTGAGATAGCCGCCCGGGTGCAGACGCAGGTCAATGAACTGGTGATCGAGAGCCTGACCGATGGCGTGCTGGTGGTGGACGCCCGTGGCGTGGTGCGCGCCGCCAACCCGGCGGCCGGTCAACTGCTGGGCACCGATGCCTGGGCGCAGGCAGAGCCGCTGGTCCTGGGAACGCGAGCGGCCTGGGACTCCATTGCCGAGCTGGCCCGCCTGACCTTCGCCCAGCGCGGCAGCCAGATCGCCGACCTGGCGATTGCGCACGAGGGGCAAACCCCGAGCCGGGTTCGCGCGCGCACGCGACTGACCGCCACCCATGACCACAGCGCGGAAAGCCTGTGCGTCATGTTCCTGCAGGACCTGCGCGAAATGGAGGCGCGTCTGCGGACCGAGAAACTGGCCGCCATGGGCCGCATGTCGGCGGCCGTGGCCCATGAAATACGCAATCCGCTGGCCGCCATTGCGCAGGCCAATGCCCTGCTGGACGAAGACCTGAGCGAACCCGCCCACAAGCAGCTGACCCTGATGGTCCGGCAAAACTCCCAGCGGCTGTCGCGCATTGTGGAAGACGTGCTCAATCTGTCGCGCGCCCAGCGCAAGGCGGCGCCGTACCAGCTGGCCGTCGTGAGCCTGGACAGCGCCGTGCAGACCATTTGCGCCGACTGGGCGCGGCAGGCAGGCAGCGACCACAAGCTGCACCTGGCCCTGGACGCCGCCCGGGTCGAGGTGGCCTTCGATGCAGAACACCTGCGCCGCGTGCTGGTCAACCTGCTGGACAACGCCCTGCGCTATGCGGGCAGCCAGCGCGACTCGATCCAGGTATCGACCCATGCGTCGATCGTCGGACAAGCCACCCTGCAGGTCTGGAGCGATGGCGCCCCGCTGGAGCAGACGGTGCAGCGCCATTTGTTCGAACCCTTCTTCTCGTCCGAGAGCCGCTCCAGCGGCCTGGGCCTGTACATCTGCCGGGAACTGTGCGAACGCCATGGCGCGGTCATCGGCTATGAGCGCGTGCGGCGCCACCAGGGCGGCCGAGCGCTCGAAGGCAACGAGTTTTTCGTGGCCTTCCGCTCAGGCGCTTTTTCGTTTGACACAATAGCGGCCTGATCATGGCGGCCACCACCTCTTCCTCCTTCGCGCAAGTTCTGGTCGTTGACGACGAGCCGGACCTCAGAACCCTGTACGAGCTCACGCTGCTGCGCGAGGGCTACCGGGTGGAAGCGGCGGCCAACCTGTCCGAAGCCTGGCAACACCTGAAGGAAAGGCGCTTCGATGCGGTCATCACCGACATGCGCCTGCCCGACGGACTGGGCATGGAACTGCTCCATGGCATGCTGAAACAGCAACGCCCCGAACGCTGCATCGTGATGACGGCCTACGGCTCGGCCGAGAACGCGGTCGAGGCCCTCAAGGCCGGCGCGTTTGACTACCTCACCAAACCGGTGGACCTCAAACAGTTCAGAACTGTCGTGGCCTCCGCCATCCGGAACAGCGCCCAGTCCGCCAAGGGCGGACCTCCCCCTGCGGGTGCGAGCCTGGCTGCCCCCATGGCGGAGCGCCCGGCCGCGGCCCAGCCCGCGCTGCAGCGGCTGGTCGGCGACTCCGAGACCATGCAGGCCGTCAAGGAGCGCATCGTCAAGGTGGCGCGCAGCATGGCACCGGTGCTGGTGCGCGGAGAGTCGGGCACGGGCAAGGAACTGGTGGCCCGCGCCATTCATGACTGCAGCCACCGCGCGGACGGCCCCTTCGTGGCCGTGAACTGCAGCGCCATTCCGGAAAGCCTGCTGGAAGCCGAGTTCTTCGGCGCGAAAAAGGGCTCCTACACAGGCGCCACGCAGGACCGCGACGGCTACTTCCAGGCCGCCCGCGGCGGCACGCTGTTTCTCGACGAGATCGGGGACCTGCCCCTGGCCATGCAGTCCAAGCTGCTGCGCGCCATCCAGGAGCGAAGCGTACGTCCGCTGGGCTCGACCCAGGAAGACGCGGTGGACGTGCGCATCGTCAGCGCCACGCACAAGGACCTCGCCGCCGATGTCCAGGCCGCTCGCTTTCGGCAGGACCTGTTTTATCGCCTCAACGTGATCGAAATCGCCGTGCCGCCGCTGCGCGAGCGGCGCAGCGACCTGCCAGCGCTCTGCGAAGCCCTGCTGGCTCGCATCGCCCAGGATTCTGGCATGGCCGTGCCCGTACTATCGGCTTCCATGCTGCAGCAGCTCTGGACGCATCCGTTGGGAGGCAATGTCAGGGAACTGGAAAACCTGCTGCACCGCGCGGTGGCCCTGAGCGACGGTGACGCACTGCACGTAGACGTATCGCCCGGCCCCTCGCCATCCAGCGCCCCGGTCAGCGTGGCCACCGCCGATGCGGCCAGCCTGTCGTTGGTGCCCAGCGATCTGCAAGCCTATCTGGACCAACATGAACGCGACATTCTGATCAAGGCGCTGAACGAAACCGGCTTCAACCGCACGGCCGCCGCCAACCGGCTGGGCTTGAGCCTGCGCCAGATCCGCTACCGCATCGCGCGCCTGAACATCGCCACCCCGTTTGGCGATGAGCCCCATGACGAAGCCGCCTGAGGACCCGACCCGCGGCAGCCTGTGGCAAGGCGGCTGGTACCGGTTTGCGCGCCAGCTGCGCTCACCCAATGCCGGCAGCCGGCCCGCCGGCGCCCAGGTGGACCTGATCGTGCTGCATTCGATCAGCCTGCCACCGGGACAGTATGGGGGCGAAGCGGTGTTGCAGCTGTTCACCAACACGCTGGACTGGAGCGCCCACCCCTACTTTGAATCGATTCGCGGCCTGCAAGTTTCGGCCCACTTCTATATCCGTCGCGACGGAGAACTGTGGCAGTTGGTCAGCTGCGATGACCGCGCCTGGCATGCCGGCCAGTCGCACTACCGGGGCCGTGACAATTGCAACGACGACTCCGTCGGCATCGAGCTCGAAGGACTGGAAGGCGGACCGTTCGAGGCCGCGCAATACGAAACCCTCTCAAGCCTGTGCGCCGCTATCGCGCAGCGCTATCCCATCGCCCATATCGCAGGCCACGAGCACATCGCCCCGGGGCGCAAGCAGGATCCAGGCCCCGGCTTCGACTGGCCGGATTTGCAACACACGCTGGCTTGGCCGGATCGGTGTTTCCCCGCTGGCGTGCGGCCGTCGGGCCACAAATGAATTTATTTTTGTTTTTCGCCCGGCAGGCTTGACAACGGGCCGCAACGGTCCTGGCCCCATCGCCGCCGGCGCGCTCACGCGGCCTCGCACGGCAAAAGCGGCGCGAAGGCACATTTGGCCTTAAGTTGGCGTCCAGGGACGTGATGTGGCAATGCCTGCGCGATGGTTTTCCAGGCCGTCGATGACCAGCCCAGAACCACTGGCCGCCAACTGCTTTTCTGGGCCATGCGAGCAGCAGCAGCGTCCGCCCGGATACACTACAGGTAGTGGCTTGAATTCCTTCAACACCCTAGATATAGTGTGTTTGACTGCAAGCCCGACACAGCCCGCAGTCTGGCAGCCCAGTCCCCAACCCGACAAAAAATTGCGAAAGAAGAGGAAACTATGCAAATCGCTTTGACCCCATCGTCCACTTCAAATGCCGGTGCAGGCTCTGCTGCTGCACCTGTGACCGACAGCGCAGTCAACCCGGTGGCCAGCGCCCTGGCTCACTACCAGATCATCCGCCGCAATGGCGCGGTGGTTCCGTTTGAGCCCAACAAGATCGCCATTGCCATGATGAAGGCCTTCCTGGCCGTTCACGGCACGCAGGGCGCGGCCTCGGCCAGTGTGCGCGAGGTGGTCGATACCCTGACCCAGACCGTGGTGCGCGCCCTGATGCGCTCGCGCCCCGGCGGCGGCACCTTCCATATCGAGGACGTGCAGGACCAGGTGGAACTGGGCCTGATGCGTGGCGGCCACCACGAGGTGGCGCGCGCCTATGTGCTGTACCGCGAGAAGCGCTCGCAGGAGCGCTCCCACCAGACGACCGAAGCAGCGCCCGAGGCCTCGATCCTGCATGTGATGGACGGCGGTCGGCGCGTGGCGCTCGATCTGGGCCGCATCCAGGGCCTGATCGAATCGGCCTGCGCCGGCTTGGGCGCGGACATCAAGCCCGACCCCATCCTGGCCGAGACCATGCGCAACCTGTACGACGGCGTGCCCATGGACGAGGTCTACAAGGCCTCGATCCTGGCCGCGCGCACGCTGATCGAAAAGGACCCGGACTACACCTACGCCACGGCACGGCTGCTGCTGCACACGATTGCCAAGGAAGTGCTGGGCGCGGAAGTCACGCAGGCCGAGATGGCGCAAAGCTATGCCGACTATTTCCCCCAGTTCATCCGCAAGGGCGTGGACGCCGAGCTGCTGGACGAGAAACTGCTGCAGTTCGACCTGGCCAGGCTGGGCGCCGCGCTCAAGGCTGAACGCGACCTCAAGTTCGACTACCTGGGCCTGCAAACCCTGTACGACCGCTACTTCCTGCATGTGCGCAAGACTCGCATCGAGCTGCCGCAAGCCTTCTTCATGCGCGTGGCCATGGGCCTGGCCCTCAACGAGACCGACCGCGAAGCCCGCGCCATCGAGTTTTATGAGGTGCTGTCCTCGTTCGACTTCATGTCGAGCACGCCCACGCTGTTCAACAGCGGCACGCTGCGCTCGCAGCTGTCCTCCTGCTACCTGACCACGGTGCCCGACGACCTGGACGGCATCTACGAGTCGATCAAGGAGAACGCCCTGCTGTCCAAGTTCGCCGGCGGCCTGGGCAACGACTGGACCCGCGTGCGCGCCCTGGGCTCCCACATCAAGGGTACGAACGGCGAATCTCAGGGCGTCGTGCCCTTCCTCAAGGTCGTCAACGACACGGCTGTCGCGGTGAACCAGGGCGGCAAGCGCAAGGGCGCGGTCTGCACCTACCTGGAAACCTGGCACCTGGACATTGAAGAGTTCCTGGAACTGCGCAAGAACACCGGCGACGACCGCCGCCGCACCCATGACATGAACACGGCCAACTGGATCCCCGACCTGTTCATGCGCCGCGTGATGGAAAAAGGCGAATGGACGCTGTTCTCGCCGTCCAGCGTGCCCGACCTGCACGACAAGTTCGGCGCCGACTTCGAGCGCGCCTATGTGGCCTACGAAGCAAAGGCCGCACGCGGCGAGATCAGGCCCGCGCGCAAGGTCCAGGCCACCGATCTGTGGCGCAAGATGCTGACCATGCTGTTCGAGACCGGCCACCCCTGGATCACGTTCAAGGACGCCTGCAATGTGCGCTCGCCCCAGCAGCATGCCGGCGTGGTGCACTCCTCCAACCTGTGCACCGAGATCACGCTCAACACCAGCGACACCGAAACCGCGGTCTGCAACCTGGGCTCGATCAACCTGCTGCAGCACTTGAAGAACGGGCCCGCCGGCTCGACCGGCGGCTCCAAGCTTCTGGATCACGACAAGCTCAAGAAGACGATTGTCACGGCCATGCGCATGCTGGACAACGTGATCGACATCAACTACTACGCGGTCAAGAAGGCGCGCGACTCCAACCTGCGCCACCGTCCGGTGGGCCTGGGCCTGATGGCCTTCCAGGACAGTCTGTACGAGCTGCGCATTCCCTACGCGTCGCAGGCCGCCGTGGAGTTCGCCGACCAGTCCATGGAAGCCATCTGCTACTACGCCTACTGGGCCTCGACCGAGCTGGCCAGGGAGCGCGGCCCCTACGAGAGCTACAAGGGCTCGCTCTGGGACCGGGGCATCCTGCCGCTGGACACGCTGGAGCTGCTCGCGAAGGAGCGCGGCGGCTATGCCGAGGTCGACCGCTCTTCCACCCTGGATTGGGAGGCGCTGCGCCAGAAGATGGCTGCCGACGGCATGCGCAACTCCAACTGCGTCGCGATCGCGCCCACGGCCACCATTTCCAACATCATCGGCGTCGACGCCTCGATCGAACCCTGTTTCGGCAACCTGTCGGTCAAGTCCAACCTGTCGGGCGAGTTCACCGTAATCAACAGCTACCTAGTGCGCGACCTCAAGCGCCTGGGCCTGTGGGACGATGTGATGGTGGTGGACCTCAAGCACTTTGACGGTTCGTTGCGCCCGATCGACCGTGTGCCGCAGGACGTCAAGGCGCTGTACTCCACCGCCTTTGAAGTGGAGACCACCTGGCTGGTGGAGGCCGCCGCGCGTCGCCAGAAGTGGATCGACCAGGCCCAGTCGCTCAACATCTACATTGCAGGCGCCTCGGGCAAGAAGCTCGACGACACCTACAAGCTGGCCTGGCTGCGCGGCCTGAAGACCACCTACTACCTGCGCACCGTGGGCGCCACCCACGCCGAGAAGTCGACCGTGACCGCAGGCCGGCTCAACGCCGTGTCTTCCGGCGGCGAATCGCAAGGCGTTGGCATGAGCGCCCTCGAGGCAGCGGCCGCTGCTGCGCAAGCGCAGATGGACGCAGCGCCTGCGACCGACATCAAGTTCTGCGCCATCGATGATCCGACCTGCGAGGCCTGCCAATAACTGCGCCGGCATGGCAGCGCCAACATGCGATGCGATAGATGCAGTAGAGCAACAAAATCAAGCGGCGATGTGAATGAACACTTTCCATTTCTCATCGCTGCTTTCATAATCTGAATATTGGAAGACCTATGTTGACCTGGGACGAAGAAGTCAAGCCCTCATCGCCGACAGCATTGAGCAGCGGTTTCCTCGGCAACCGCGAGGGGGGGCTTCCTTCTCTTTCTGCAGCATCAGCTGCAAATGCTCAGCCTGCCGTGCGCGCTTTGAACGACAGTGCTGTGATGCCCTCCCCGACACAAACCACTCCTGCTGCTGGGCCTCAAGCGACTGCCAGCAGGGAGCGCCGCCGCGTCAATGCGGCCGACAAGCGCATCATCAACGGCCAGACCGATGTGAACCAGCTGGTGCCGTTCAAGTACAAGTGGGCCTGGGAAAAATACCTCGCCACCTGCGCCAACCACTGGATGCCGCAGGAAGTGAACATGAACCGCGACATCGCGCTCTGGAAGGACCCGAACGGGCTGACCGAGGACGAGCGCCGCATCGTCAAGCGCAACCTCGGCTTCTTCGTGACCGCCGACTCGCTGGCCGCCAACAACATCGTGCTGGGCACCTACCGCCACATCACGGCGCCCGAGTGCCGCCAGTTCCTGTTGCGCCAGGCCTTCGAGGAAGCCATTCACACCCATGCCTACCAGTACATCGTGGAATCGCTGGGCCTGGATGAAGGCGAAGTCTTCAACGCCTATAACGAGATCGAATCGATCCGCGACAAGGACCAGTTCCTGATTCCGTTCATCGAGGCGATCATGAACCCGGACTTCAAGACCGGCACGCCCGAAGCCGACCAGACGCTGTTGAAGTCGCTGATCGTGTTTGCCTGTCTGATGGAAGGCCTGTTCTTCTACGTGGGCTTCACGCAGATTCTGGCGCTGGGCCGCCAAAACAAGATGACCGGCGCGGCCGAGCAGTACCAGTACATCCTGCGCGACGAGTCCATGCACTGCAATTTCGGCATCGACCTGATCAACCAGCTCAAGCTCGAGAACCCCCATCTGTGGACGGCCGAATTCAAGGCCGAGATCAAGGGCCTGTTCATGAAGGCGGTCGAGCTCGAGTACCGCTACGCCGAGGACACGATGCCGCGCGGCGTGCTCGGCATGAACGCATCGATGTTCAAGGGCTATCTGCGCTACATCGCCAATCGCCGCGCCACGCAGATCGGCCTGGAGGCGCTGTTCCCGAACGAGGAGAACCCCTTCCCCTGGATGAGCGAGATGATTGACCTGAAGAAAGAGCGCAATTTCTTCGAAACCCGCGTGATCGAGTACCAGTCGGGTGGCGCGCTTTCCTGGGATTGAGGTTTTATCAACAAAAATGACAACAAGAATTGCACCAGCCGTCGATCACGCCACAGAGCATGGCAACGGCTGGCGCACCCCTGTTCATGGTGCTGGACGTTGCTCCAACGCCATGGATCGCTTCATGCAATCCAACAACAGCATGAAGTGCTCTTTGCAATTTGATCAAGGAGAAAATGATGGCAACTGCGAAGAAACCGGCCGCAAAAAAGGCCCCTGCAAAAAAAGCTCCCACCAAGAAAGCCCCTGCTAAAAAAGTAGCGGCCAAGAAGGACCCGGCGAAAAAAGCCGCAACGGCCAAAAAGGCTGCACCGGCCAAAAAAGCCGTCGCCAAAAAAGCCCCTGCCAAGAAAGTAGTGGCCAAAAAAACGCCCGCGAAGAAAGCTGCACCGGCCAAAAAAGCCGTCGTCAAAAAGGCCCCTGCCAAAAAGGCCCCTGCCAAAAAAGTAGCGGCAAAAAAAGCGCCAGCGAAAAAGGCCGTAACCAAGAAAGCCCCGGCGAAGAAAGCGGCGGCGAAAAAACCGGCGGCCAAGAAAGCAGCGAAGAAACCCGCTGCGAAGAAAGCTGCGAAAGCACCCGCTGCCAAAGTAGTGACGCCACCGCCGGCGCCTACAGCTCAGACCACGCTGAGCCCGCAGGCCGCTTGGCCCTTCCCCACGGGAAGCAAGCCCTAAGCCGCCAGCGGTTTTACCGCCTCAAGCCCGGTGCCGCAAGGCATCGGGCTTTTTCTACAGCCCGACCGCCTGCAAATCCACGCTGTAGTTCTGCGGCCCGCGCTGGGCAATTTTGAGCGCCCCGATGCGGTTGCCCAGTTCCGCGCAGCGCGTCAGCGACCAGCCGCGCTCCAGCCCGTACAGCAGTGCGCCGCGCCAGGCATCGCCGCAGCCCGTGGGGTCGATCACGGCACTGGGCTGCACCGGCGGCACCAGGGTCTTCTCCCCGTCGATCCAGACCTCGCAGCCCTCGGCGCCCAAGGTCACGATCAAACCCTGCACACGGCGCGAGAGCTCGGCGTTGCTCCAGCCCGTGCGGTCGCTGAGCATCTTGCCTTCGTAGTCATTGACCGTGACCCAGCTCGCCTGTCCGACGAAATGCGCCAGCTCCTGACCATCGAACATGGGCAGGCCCTGGCCCGGATCGAACACAAAGGGAATGCCGGCGGCCTGGAACTGCTGCGCATGCTGCAGCATCGCCTCGCGCCCATCGGGCGAGATGATGCCCAGCTTGATGTCGCTGCGCGCCGCGATCTGCGTGATATGAGCCTGCATCATCGCGCCGGGGTGAAAGGCCGTGATCTGGTTGTTGTCGCGGTCGGTCATGATCATGGCCTGCGCGGTGTAGGCGTCGGCTACCTCGCGCACGAACTCGGTACTGATGCCCAGGGCTTTGAGGCGCTGCAGGTAGTCGGCGCCGTCGTTGCCGATCGTGGCCATGGGCAGCGGTTCGCCGCCCAGGGCCTTGAGGCTGTAGGCGATGTTGCCGGCACACCCGCCGAAGTCGCGCCGCAGGGCGGGCACCAGAAACGAGACGTTGAGGATATGGAGCTGGTTGGGCAGGATTTGCTCGGCAAACCGGCCCTCGAAGCTCATGATGGTGTCAAAGGCCAGAGAGCCACAAATGATTGCTGCCATGGTGAAGCTTGGAGAAACAAAGTTAGGGATAAAACGCCAGCACGCGGTAGCCGGCAATGCGCGCTGCGCTGCCGTTGGCCGCGACGCCGAGGGCCAAGGAGCCGCTCCACTCGGCGCCGGCGGCCAGCACTGCGGCGGCCCCGAGGTCGGCGGGCATGAGCACGCGTCGCAGCACCGGCCGGTCCTGGGTGTCGGTCAGCGAAAGCTCGACGCCCGGCATGGCCAGCTCGGTGGACGCGGTGTTCTTGATCGTGAAGTTGAGCCGGTAGGTGTCGCCACGGGTCTTGTTGAATGAAGAACTGTCAATAACGATGGCCTCGATCTGCCGCCGTGGTGCCACGGTACAGGCCAGAGGCTCGCACAGCTGATGCAGCAGGGGTTTGAGCCGCGGCTCCAGGGCCGCAAGCCGGTCGCGCTCATGCACCGCCAACTGCAGCGCCAGGCCAACCAGCAGAGCCAGGCACAGTAGGACCAGCAGAGCGCGGATCAGAGGCCGGCGCCAGAACGCCTTGCGCCGGGCCTCTTGCACAAACGAGATTTGCTGCAGCCCCGGCTCGAGGAGTTCCGAGGACTCGAAAGCCGGCTCGCTGTCACTCGAAGATATCGGCGCCGCCACCTCAACCGGCGGCGCAGGCCACGCTGCGTCCGGATCTGCCGGCTGCGCCGCGACTTCGGCGACCAGGGATTCGGCACCGATGGTGGCGGGCTCCGCGGGTTCGCTGCCGAGCGCCGCGGCCGCAAGCGGCTCGTGCAGCTCGGGCTCCTGGCGCTCGGGCTCGGCCAGGGCCGATGACGGCGCGATGGCAGCATCGAAAGACGGCTCCACATCGTCTGCGGTCGGGCCGCCAAGCGGTGTAGCGGCCTCGTCACAGAACTGAGCCGCCTCGCTGACGGGCGCGGTTGGGGCCACATCCACGGCGGGCACGGGCTGCACGGCCAGCCCGCTCGCCTGCTGCAGCTGCGCGGCCGCATCAAAGATCTCGGCGCAATGGCCACAGCGGACCCAGCCCTCGGAAATCCTGAGTTGATCGGGCACGACTTTGAACATCGTCCCGCAGGCAGGGCAGCGTGTGATCAGGCTCATGAGCGTCCGATTGTAGGGGCGCCCGGGCCCACTACGGCTCAGCGCGTGGCCGTCATCAGAATCCAGCCTTCTTCGCTGTCGGCCACCGCCAGGCACATGTAGGGAGCGTAGGCCGCCTCGAGCTCTTCGGCCTGGCGCTCCAGAATGCCGGCCAGCACCAGTGCGCCCCCGGGCGCGACATGGGCGCACAGCAGGGGCGCCAGCACTTTGAGCGGCGTGGCCAGGATGTTGGCCAGCACCGTCTGGTACAAGCCGCTGGCCTGTTCGGGCAGGCCGGCGCGCAGGCTGGCGCCATTGGCCTGGGCATTGAGCACGGTGGACGCGACGGCGGCCTCGTCGATGTCCACGGCATCGATCTCGCGGGCGCCGTATTTCGCAGCGCCTATGGCCAGAATGCCGGAGCCGCAGCCGTAGTCCAGCACCCGCTGCCCCTGCACGCCATGGCGCGCGATCCAGCGCAGGCACATGCGGGTCGTAGGGTGGGTGCCGGTGCCAAAGGCCAGGCCCGGGTCCAGGCGGATGATCGTCCGCGCCTGGGCCGGCGGTTCGTGCCAGGTCGGCACGATCCAGAAGTCAGGCGTGATCTCCACCGGCGCGAACTGCGACTGCGTCAGGCGCACCCAGTCCTGATCCGGGACCTGGGTGATGCCCAATATCCGGCAATCCACAAAAAAATCCTGCACTGCCAGCAAGGATGCTGCGTCTTTCGCTATCAATTTAGTAGCAAACAGCGCCAGCACGCGGGAGCGCTGCCAGCCCTCCTTGGGCGGCGGCAGGCCCGGCTCGCCGAACAGCGCCTGCTCGGCATCGGTCTGGGCATCGGCGTCCTCGACCGAGACACTCAGGGCATCGAGCGCGTCGAGCGCCTCGCTCAGGGTCTCGACCCGGTCTTCGGGGCACAGCAGGCTGAGTTCAAACATTCAATGGTTGCCTTTGTTCTCAAAAAAGCGCCGGGCCGCCCCAAGCTTTTTTTGCTGACTGACCGGCCCAAAGTATCGCGCGACCGAAGGGAGCGAAACTTTGGGACGCTTTACCGTTTGTGCTGCGACAGCCACTCTTCCAGGTAATGAATGTTGGTACCGCCTGCCATGAACTTGGCATCGACCATGAGTTCGCGGTGCAGCGGGATGTTGGTGTTGATGCCCTCAATCACCGTCTCGGCCAGCGCCGTGCGCATGCGCGCCAGGGCCTGCTCGCGGGTGTCGCCGTGCACGATGAGCTTGCCGATCATCGAGTCGTAGTTGGGCGGCACAAAGTAGTTGGTGTAGATATGCGAGTCGACGCGCACGCCCGGGCCGCCCGGCGCATGCCACATGCTGATGCGTCCCGGCGAGGGAGTGAATTTGTACGGGTCTTCGGCATTCACGCGGCACTCGATGGCGTGACCGCGTAGGCCGATCTCGCGCTGGGTGAACGGCAGCTTGTAGCCGGCCGCCACCATGATTTGCGTTTTGACAATGTCCACGCCGCTGATCAGCTCGGTGACCGGATGCTCGACCTGGACCCGGGTGTTCATCTCGATGAAATAGAACTCGCCGTTCTCGTACAGGAACTCGAAAGTGCCGGCACCGCGGTAGCCGATCTTCTTGCAGGCCGCCGTACAGCGCTCGCCGATCTTTTCGATCAGCTTGCGCGCAATGCCGGGGGCCGGCGCTTCCTCGATGACCTTCTGGTGGCGCCGTTGCATCGAGCAGTCGCGCTCGCCCAGGTAGACCGCGTTCCTGTGCTTGTCGGCCAGGACCTGGATTTCGATATGGCGCGGGTTCTGGAGAAACTTCTCCATATAGACCGCCGGATTGCCGAAAGCGGCGCCGGCCTCGGCCTTGGTCATCTGCACGGCATTGATCAGGGCGGCCTCGGTGTGGACCACGCGCATGCCGCGTCCGCCGCCACCACCGGCAGCCTTGATGATGACGGGGTAGCCGACGGCCTTGGCGATGCGGCGGATCTGCACCGGGTCATCGGGCAATTCGCCCTCGGAGCCCGGCACGCAAGGCACGCCAGCCTTGATCATGGCCTGCTTGGCCGAGACCTTGTCGCCCATGATGCGGATCGACTCGGGCGTCGGCCCGATGAACTGGAAGCCGCTTTTCTCGACCCGTTCGGCAAAGTCGGCGTTCTCGCTGAGGAAGCCGTAGCCGGGATGGATCGCTTCCGCGTCGGTCACCTCGGCCGCCGAAATGATGGCCGGCATGTTGAGGTAGCTCAGCGGTGACGGCGCCGGGCCTATGCAGACCGCTTCTTCGGCCAGCTTGACGTATTTGGCTTCGCGGTCGGCCTCTGAATACACCATCACCGCCTTGATGCCCAGTTCACTGCAGGCACGCTGGATTCTCAGCGCGATCTCACCGCGATTGGCAACCAGGATTTTCTTGAACATGAGCGGTCGCTTACTTTTTTATTCACTCAATCACAAACAGGGGCTGACCGTATTCGACGGCCTTGCCGTTCTCGCCCAGGATCTGGGTCACGGTGCCCGACTTGTCGGCCTCGATCTCGTTGAGGATCTTCATGGCCTCGATGATGCAGATCGTGTCGCCCTCCTTGACCTGGCTACCCACTTCGACATAGGGCTTGGCACCCGGACTGGAGGAGCGGTAGAAGGTGCCGACCATGGGCGACTTCACCACATGGCCGGTCGGTGCAGCGACGGCCGGGGCCGCCGCTGCGGTGGCGGGCGCAGCCGCGGCAGGCAGGGCCGGGACCGCCATCACGACCGGTGCAGCCACGGCCTGGACCAGGGCGCCGCCGCCCTTGACGATGCGAACCTTGCCTTCGGCTTCGGTAATTTCGAGTTCAGAGACGTTGGATTCGGACACGAGGTCGATCAACGTCTTGAGTTTGCGTAAATCCATGAGGTCTCCAACGACGGCAAACAAGAGGAACCGGAATTTACTCTAAATTCCGCTTAGTTCGTGCTTTTTTGCCTATTTTCTATTTATTTCAGAGACCAGATCTGCGCTTTCCCTCTCGACAGTCGACTTCGTCAATCGTGGAGGCATCGCCTACGTGAGCTCGACCCATTGCCGCAAGTCTTGCAGGCTGAGCCTGCCCATTTTACGGTGTATCACCGTCCCCTTGGCCCCCACGACCACCGTGAATGGCAGGCCACCCGTCAAATTGCCCAATGCTCGCCCGAGGTCAGCGCCTTCCATGCCGGCCAAACCGACGGGGAAGCTGACCGGGGTTTTCTGCAGGAAACTGCGCACGGCGGCGGGCTGGTCTATCGCCAAGCCAATCACTTGCCAGCTTTTAGCGGCATTATCGCGGTAAAAGCGATCCAGCAGCGGAAGCTCTTCGACACAAGGCGGACACCAGGTGGCCCAGAAGTTGATCAGCAGAGGCTTGCCGCGCAAAGCCTGCATGGCCAGCGTCGTCCCGCTGGGTGTCTCAAACGACAGCCCCCAGAGCTCGGCCTCGACTGCTGCCAGCGGTTCGTGCGGCTGAAGCTTCCACCAGGCCAAGCCGGCACCGCCCAAGCCGGCGATAGTCGCCACAGCAGCATACAGCAGGCGGCGGCGCGCAGCCTCGGGAGATGACTTGGGCGAAGAAGAGAGGTCTTGGGTCATGTTGTCGTCTATTGCAGCAACTGGCGGACCGCCAGCATGTCACCGCGCGGCCTGCGGCCCTTGCCATCAGTCTTGAGGGCGCCACGCAGATCGTTGTGGTCGTACACCATGAAATGAATCCCGATGATCTCGCCAAGTTCCCGGCTCGGGCTCAGCAGGCTCAGGGCAACCACGGCTTCACCCTGAAAGCCCGCGACGGTGCTCTGCTCGTAGTTGACCTGACGATCGATCAGGGCGATTTCGGCCGATTTCGGGTCATCACAGAACAACTGGATGTAGATATCGGAGCGTCTCGTCGCCGTGCCATGCCAGACCGCACCGCCCAGATACGGGCGAAACTCTGCCATACGTTCCATCCAGGTCAGCGCCAGCCGACGCAGTGCGGCCAGTTCCAGCGGCTGGGTGTCGCCGCAAAAGAGCTCGATGTAGTCGCGCACGGCGTCTTCGAGCTCGTCGCTGCCGGGCAGCTCGGTGCGAGCGGACAAGCCCATCTGGCGCACGGCACGGCGCTTGGCCGGACCGTATTCCAGCCCCTCCTCCACCACCATGCGCGCAGCGGTCGCCGCGATCTCAGCTTTCAACCTGTCCATGGACTGGAATTGTCCCCGGTTTGCCTGCGCAAGCCCAGCGGCGCGGCAAAGCCTGCACGCCGGTGATGTTGCGCTACCGCCAGCACGGCCCAATAGCTACAATTTTGATAGCACATCACGCCCGTTACGCATGGACTGCGGGCAAGAGTCATCATGAATCAGACCTAAAATCAGGCCATGCACATACATATTCTGGGGATTTGCGGAACCTTCATGGGCGGCTTGGCGGCCCTGGCCCGCGAGGCGGGGCACAGGGTCACGGGCTGCGACGCGGGCGTCTACCCGCCCATGAGCGAGCAGCTGCGGGCGCTGGGCATTGAGCTCATCGAGGGCTTTGGCGCGGAGCAAATGGCGCTTCAGCCCGACATCTACGTGGTGGGCAACGTGGTGTCGCGCGCGCACTTGGCCGATGGGACGCCCAAGTTCCCGCTCATGGAAGCCATTCTGGACGCCGGCGCACCCTACACCAGCGGCCCGCAGTGGCTGTCCGAGCAGGTGCTGCAGGGCCGCCATGTGCTGGCCGTGGCCGGCACCCACGGCAAGACCACCACGACCTCGATGCTGGCCTGGATTCTGGAGTACGCCGGGCTGCAGCCTGGCTTTCTGGTCGGCGGCGTGCCGCTGAATTTCGGCGTGTCGGCGCGCCTGGGCCAGGGCAAAAGCTTTGTGATCGAGGCCGACGAGTACGACACGGCCTTCTTTGACAAGCGCAGCAAGTTCGTCCATTACCGCCCGCGCACCGCCATTTTGAACAATCTCGAATTCGATCATGCCGACATCTTTGACGATCTTGCAGCGATCGAGCGGCAATTTCATCATCTGGTGCGCACCGTGCCCGCCAGCGGGCGCGTCGTCGTGAATGATCTCGAGGACAGCCTGGCGCGCGTGCTGCACAGCGGCTGCTGGAGCGAGGTCCGCAGCTTCGGCGCGACGGTGAGCGATTTCACAGCCAGCGGGGAGCCGCAGCGCTTTGAGGTGCTGCAGCAAGGCCGGCCCGTAGCCCAGGTGGACTGGGCCTTGTCGGGTTTTCACAACCAGCTCAACGCATTGGCCGCGATCGCAGCCGCGGAGCACCTGGGCGTTGCGCCCGCCGTGGCGGCCCAAGCCCTGGGGCTGTTTCAGAACGTCAAGCGCCGCATGGAGGTGCGTGGCTCGGTCAACGGGATCACAGTCTATGACGACTTCGCCCACCACCCCACGGCCATCCGCACCACGATTGACGGCCTGCGCCGCCAACTCAACGGACCCAACGGCCCCGCGTCGAAGGGCAGGATCCTCGCCGTGTTCGAGCCGCGCAGCAACACCATGAAGCTGGGTACCATGAAAGCGCAGCTGCCCTGGAGCCTGGAGCAGGCCGACCTGGCGTTCTGTCACGCGGGCGGGCTGGACTGGGATGCGCGCGAGGCGCTGCGACCCATGGGCGACAAGGCGCAGGTGGCCGACAGCATCGAGGCCCTGGTGGCCCAGGTCACGGCCGCGGCCCGGCCGGGCGACCGGATCCTGTGCATGAGCAACGGCGGCTTTGGCGGCATTCACGCCAAGCTGCTCAAGTCGCTACAAAAATAATAGCGCCTCGCGTCGTTCCGACGGGGGCTACAGGCAGCCTGTCTGGCCCATTCGGCGGCACCGCCAAACGCGGCACTGGCTCAGTTCGGCCGCAGCGGCGCCGAAACGGTGAAGTCCTGGTCCCGCAGCGGATCGACCCGGCCGGTGAAGCCCGAGTCCGCGCCTATGGGCGAGGGGCTCAGGCCCGACGACAGGTCCGAGGGCAGGCCGCCGTCCCCGCCGAACTCCGGCAGTCTCGGTGAGGCCGCAGCGTGGCTGCGGGTCGAGGTGATGGAGCCGGCAAAGTACAGGCTGGCCAGATCGCGCGCCAGCTGGGCCTCGCCCAATCCGGTCTGCAGCACCAGGGTCTGGAACTTGGCCGGGGCCTGCGCCAGCTCGCGCAGCAGCATGAGCTGGGAATCCTTGAGCACGCGTAGCGGCACCCGCGGGGCGCGACGGAAATAAATCAGCTCGCTGCGGTAACGCTCGGGCAACACGTTTCGGGTGGTGCGCTGGGCATAGTTCCACATGATTTGCGTGAGGCTCGCGCGCACAAACTGGTGCGGGATATCGTTGGCCGAAGGCGGACGCTTGTGCCAATGGGCCCGCTCGAAATCCAGCGCGGATGCCGTGGGCAAATAGCCCACCTGCCAGGCCTGCATGTCAACCACGGCCAGCAGCGTGTCCCTGAAGGCGACATGGTAAACCCCGGCCTGCAGGCTGCGCTCACGCTCGTTGATCAGGGCCGCGAGCGAAAACTGCGCCCGTACCGGCCGCAACCAGTGCTCGAACTGCTGGAGCGCCTCGCGCACGCTGGCCTCCGATGCCATGTCGAAGGTATACATGGGCTCGAAATCGCTGGAGGCCAGCGGTGTGGAAAAGGCAATCGGCCGGTCCACATCGGCCAGGCTGAGCTGCAGCGGCGGCTCGGACACGCGGCCGCCCGGCACCATCAGCGTGCCGTCGGGCAGCAGATGAACGCCCGATCCATTGACCCACCAGGCATCGGCCTCGGCAAACGGGGCCACGACCTGCCAGGCCGGCAACCCCTCGGGCAGCTGGGACAGCAGGGCCGTCAGGCGCGCGACCTGCTGCGGCGCAAAGCCAGCCAGGCCCAGCGAAAGAATGGGTTGCTCCCCGGACATGGTCTCCCGATGATTGTGTTGGGTGACATCAACTGACGTGCC
>JBOHHM010000293.1:0-17683 GCA_050725495.1 Burkholderiaceae bacterium
GCGCCATCCAGGCAGGCAGCGCATCAAAACTGCTGCCCACCAGGCTGTGCATCACCTCGTACTTGACCAGCACGGCCAGCGCCGGCGCACTGAGGTAGAGCAAGGCGATGAACAAGAGCGACCAGGCCACCGAGGTGCGCGCTTCGGCCACCGTGGGTGTGGTGTAGTAGCGTGTCAGCAGATGCGGCAAGCCGGCCGTGCCCACCATCAGGCAGAACATCAGGGCCAGGAAATTGAGGCGCGAAGTCTGGAACGCCTGCTGCTCGGCCGGCGTGCCGTCGGGATTGCCGGCAAAGGCCTGGGTGTGCGGCGGCAACCCGCCCAGGGGTTTGGCACGCTCGAAGTTTTCGTTCATGGCGCGGGTCCAGCGCTCGCGCGCACTGGCTGCATCCTTGGGAAGAGCCGCCAGTTCGCGGTTGGCCGCCACGACGAGCGCGATGTCGGCGCGCTGCGCCTTGAGCTGGCGCACGCGCTCCTGGGCGGCGGCACGCTCACGGACCAGGGCCGCGTCGATGTCCTGCAGGCGCGCCGCGTATTCGCGGGCCCGCCGCAGATGCTCGGCATTGACCTGCTGCTCGACCGGCGAGGCTGCGAGCTGTTTCTCCAGCTCCGAAATCTTCTCGATCTGCTTGCCATAGACCAGGGGTGCCAGCGGATTGCCCAGCTGCTTGTAGGCCAGCCACGACACCGGAATCAGAAAGGCCAGCAGCAAGATGATGTACTGGGCCACCTGGGTCCAGGTGATGGCACGCATGCCGCCCAGAAACGAGCACAGCAGCACGCCGCCCAGGCCCAGCAGGATGCCGATCTCGAACTGGACGCCGGTCAGCCGCGACGCAATCAGGCCGATGCCGTAGATCTGGGCCACGACATAGGTGAACGAGCACAGCACGGCCGCGAAGGCCGCGATCAGGCGCGGCCAGCGCCCGCCAAAGCGCACGCCGAAATAGTCAGGCACGGTGTACAGGCCCAGCTTGCGCAGATGCGGCGCGACCAGCAGCGCCACCAGACAGAAGCCGCCGGTCCAGCCCAGCACATAGGCCAGGCCGCCGGGCTGCGCCCCGTTGCCGGAGAAGCCCTGCAGGTAAAGCCCGCCTGCCAGGCTGATGAAGGAGGCCGCGCTCATCCAGTCGGCCGCCGCCGCCATGCCGTTGTACAGGGCCGGAATGCGACGGCCCGCCACATAGTATTCGTCGGCGTCGGTGGTCCGGCCGTAGATGCCTATGCCGGCATAGATCATGACGGTGGCAAACAGGAAGATGGGCCCGATCCAGTGGCGCGACAGACCGCGCTGCTCGGCCCAGGCCATCAGCAACAGGAACGCCGCCAGTCCGGCGACGTAGATCGCCAGAATCCGGTGCAGTCTTCGTTTGTACGCAGCGTAGGGGGTCGCGGACCGGGCGGCCTCAGGCATCCGTGGCGTCCTCCGGGCTGGCCGCCCCTTTCTCCATGCGGTTCATGACCCAGGCGTAGAAAGCCACGATGACGATGAACACCAGGACCGCCCCTTGCGCCGCCATCCAGTAGTTGAAGGGCCAGCCTGCCACCATGAATTGCAGATCGCGGGCAAAAAAACAGACCCCGAACGAGACGGCGGCCCAGACGGCCAGCAGGACCGCCTGGAGTGCCAAGGAGCGGGAATCGTGCTGTTCCTGAGCGGAGGGAGAGGCTGCCATGGCCGAATCATCGCACCATGGCGGCGCGCCCCGCCTAGGTATTTGCCTGTGCCAACTGCTTCCAGGTCTCGATCACGCTGTCGGGATTCAGCGAGATCGAGGCGATGCCCTGCTGGGCCAGCCACTGGGCGAAATCGGGATGGTCGCTCGGACCCTGGCCGCAAATGCCGACATACTTGCCCTGGGCCTTGCAGGCCGCAATGGCCCGGCTGAGCAGGGCCTTGACGGCCGGGTCACGCTCATCGAAGTCGGCGGCCAGCAGCTCCAGGCCCGAGTCGCGGTCCAGGCCCAGCGTGAGCTGGGTCAGATCGTTGGAGCCGATCGAGAAGCCGTCGAAGTACTGCAGGAACTCGTCGGCCAGGATGGCGTTGCTGGGCACCTCGCACATCATGATGAGCTTCAACTCGTTCTCGCCGCGCTTCAGGCCATGCTGCGCCAGCAGCTGCGTGACCCTCTCGGCCTGGCCCAGGGTGCGCACAAAGGGGACCATGACCTGCACATTGGTGAGACCCATGTCGTTGCGCACGCGCTTGAGCGCTTCACACTCCATGGCAAAGGCCTCGCCGAAGTCGGCGCTGATGTAGCGCGCCGCTCCGCGGAAACCCAGCATCGGGTTTTCCTCCTCGGGCTCATAGCGCGAGCCGCCGATCAGCTTGCGGTACTCGTTGCTCTTGAAGTCCGAGAGGCGCACGATCACCGGCTTGGGCCAGAACGCCGCAGCGATCGTCGCCACCCCTTCGGCCACCTTGTCCACGTAGAAGGCGCGCGGCGAGGCATGGCCGCGGGCCACCGATTCCACCGCCTTCTTGAGGTCGGCATCGACGTTCGGATAGTCGAGGATGGCCTTGGGGTGCACGCCGATGTTGTTGTTGATGATGAACTCCAGCCGCGCCAGGCCCACGCCGGCATTGGGCAGCTGCGCAAAATCAAAGGCGAGCTGCGGATTGCCCACGTTCATCATGATCTTGGTCGCGATCTCGGGCATCTCGCCGCGCTGGACTTCGGTGACCTCGGTTTCCAGCAGGCCGTCGTAGATGAAGCCAGTGTCGCCCTCGGCGCAGCTCACGGTCACCAGGGTGCCGTCGTTGAGCCGATCGGTCGCATCACCACAGCCGACCACAGCCGGAATGCCGAGCTCGCGCGCAATGATGGCGGCATGGCAGGTGCGCCCGCCGCGGTTGGTCACGATGGCCGAGGCCCGCTTCATCACCGGCTCCCAGTTGGGGTCGGTCATGTCGGTGACCAGCACGTCGCCGGCCTGCACCTTGTCCATCTCGCTGATGTTGTGGACCAGGCGCACCGGGCCGGTGCCGATCTTCTGGCCGATGGCGCGGCCTTCGGCCAGCACGGCGCCACGGCCCTTGAGCTTGTAGCGCTGTTCAGCCTTGCCCTGGGCCTGGCTCTTCACCGTCTCGGGGCGCGCCTGCAGGATGTAGAGTTGGCCGTCCGTGCCGTCCTTGCCCCATTCGATGTCCATGGGCCGGCCATAGTGCTGCTCGATCACCAGCGCGTAGCGCGCGAGCTGCTCCACGTCGGCATCGGTCAGCGAGTAGCGGTTGCGCTGCTCGGTGGGCACATCGGTGGTTTTAACCAGCTTGCCGCTGGCGGCTTTTTCTTCCGCGCTCGCGAATTCCATCTGGATCAGCTTGGAGCCCAGGTTGCGGCGGATGACCGCGCGCTTGCCAGCCTTGAGCATGGGCTTGTGCACATAGAACTCATCGGGATTGACCGCGCCCTGTACCACGGTTTCGCCCAGGCCGTAGCTGGAGGTGATGAACACCACGTCCTCGAAGCCCGATTCGGTGTCGATCGTGAACATCACGCCGGCCGCACCCAGGTCGGAGCGCACCATGCGCTGCACACCGGCCGAGAGCGCCACGTCGGCATGGGCAAAGCCCTTGTGCACGCGGTAGCTGATGGCGCGGTCGTTGTAGAGCGAGGCAAACACCTCTTTCATCTTGTGCAGCACGGCGTCCAGGCCCACCACGTTGAGGAAGGTTTCCTGCTGGCCGGCAAAAGACGCGTCGGGCAGGTCCTCGGCCGTGGCGGACGACCGCACAGCGAACGAGGCGGCAGCATTGCCCGCACTCAGCGTGGCAAAGGCCTCGGCAATGGCCTGCTGCAGGTCCGCCGGGAACGGCTGGGCTTCGACCCACGCACGGATCTCGGCGCCGGCTTCGGCCAGGGCGCGCACGTCTTCGGTGTCCAGGCTGGCCAAACGCGCATTGATCTTGTCGGCCAGGCCGTCGCACTGGAGAAACTGGCGAAACGCGTGGGCCGTGGTGGCAAAGCCGGTGGGCACGCGAACACCCTGGGGGAGTTGCGAAATCATCTCGCCGAGGCTGGCGTTCTTGCCGCCAACAGCCTCGACATCGCTCATTCTCAGGTTTTCAAACGGTACGACCAAGGCGGTCGCGCTGAAAAGTGCCGACATGGGAAAACTCCAGAAGTTAAAACCGGGTCTGCGCGCAGCCACGCTGCGCTCATGCCAACAGCGCGACTTTGGTCTTGTTGTAGTCGGTCGGGGTGGTGCATGGAAGAATTCGGATAATTGCCGTGATTGTAGGCGGGGCCGCTTCACGGCAGCCTTGCAGCATACTGAAAGCCCCAGGTCTCAGGTTCATCATGCCCAACCGCACCGTTTTCTTCATCTCCGATGGCACAGGCATCACCGCCGAAACCTTCGGCAACGCCATCCTCGCGCAATTCGAGATGAAGCCGCGCCACGTGCGCCTGCCCTTCGTCGACACGGCCGACAAGGCCCACCAGGTGGTGCGGCAAATCAACCACACGGCCGAGCTCGAGGGCAAAAAGCCCATCGTCTTCACCACGCTGGTCAACATGGAGGTGCTCCGGGTCATCGAGCAAGGCTGCAAGGGCATGCTGCTGGACATGTTCGGCACCTTCGTTCATCCGCTGGAAAACGAGCTGGGCATCAAGTCCAACCACCGCATCGGCCGCTTCAGCGATGTGAGCAGGAGCAAGGAATACCACGACCGAATCGAGGCCATCAACTTCAGCCTGGCGCACGACGACGGGCAGTCGAACAAGGACCTGGAATCGTCCGACCTGATCCTGGTGGGCGTGAGCCGCAGCGGCAAGACGCCGACCTCGCTGTACCTGGCCATGCAGCACGGGCTCAAGGCCGCGAACTACCCGCTGATCCCAGAAGACTTCGAGCGCCGCCAGCTGCCGCCCGCCCTGGTGCCGCACCGCAAAAAGATCTTCGGCCTGACGATCAACCCGGAGCGCCTGAGCGAGATCCGCAACGAGCGCCGCCCCAACTCGCGCTACGCCTCGCTGGAGAACTGCCGCATGGAGGTCAACGAGGCCGAGGCCATGATGCGGCGCGCCGGCATCCGCTGGCTCTCCACCACCACCAAGTCGATCGAAGAGATCGCCACCACCCTCCTGCAGGAGCTGCGGCCCGAGCGGCTGACCTATTGATGCACTGCATGAGACGGCGCGTGCCGCCCGGGTTCCCAGGCGCGACGGGCATTTCGCAACACTATCCAGGCGTTTAAGAAAAACAATCGGAGACACCCTTCGGATAGCCTAAACTTTGCCGGCGCTGGCGGCACAGCATTTCGCACAGAGCCGCGGCCCAACCTACAAGGACGAATCCATGAAGACCATTGGCGACAAACTCGAAGCCTTCACCATCACCGGCGTCAAGCCCGGTTTCAACCACCATGAAGAAAACGGTCAGTCCGCCTTCGAGGAAATCACCGAGAAGAGCTTTGCCGGCAAGTGGAAGGTCATCTACTTCTGGCCCAAGGACTTCACCTTTGTCTGCCCGACCGAGATCGTGGGCTTCGATAAGCTGGCCAAGCAGTTTGCCGAACGCGACGCCGTGCTGCTGGGCGGCAGCACCGACAACGAGTTCAGCAAGCTCGGCTGGCGCCGCGAGCACAAGGACCTCAACAAGCTGGGCCACTACAGCTTTGCCGACGTGACCGGCGCCCTGGTCGACCAGCTCGGCGTGCGTGACAAGGCCGCCGGCGTGGCCCTGCGCGCGACCTTCATCGTCGACCCGGACAACACCATCCAGCATGTCAGCGTGAACAACCTCAACGTGGGCCGCGCCCCCGAGGAAGTCCTGCGCCTGCTCGACGGCCTGCAGACCGACGAGCTGTGCCCCTGCAACCGCCAGCCCGGCGGCGCCACGCTCTGATCAATCCTGACTTGCTATTATTTTGATAACACCTCACGCCCACGCCATGTGGGCTGAGGTCTTCTCTTCCATATGAAAGCAGCCTGAATGGACTTTCTCCAAGCCCTCAAAGACCAGATTCCCGACTACGCCAAAGACATCCGCCTGAACCTCGACGCGGTCATCGCGCGCTCCTCGCTGGCGCCCGAAGACGCGCTGGGCTGCGCGCTGGCCGCTGCTTTCGCCGCGAAGTCCCCGACCCTGGTACAGGCCCTCAGCGACAACATGCCCGAGGCCGAACGCCAGGCCGCATTGACGGCCGCCGCGCTGATGGGCATGAACAACGTCTGGTACCCGTTTGTCGAGATGGCGGGCGACGAAGACCTGAAGACCCTGAGGCCCGAGTTGCGCATGAACGCCTATGCCACGCACGGCGGCGTAAGCAAAGCCAAGTTCGAGAGCTACGCACTGGCCGCCAGCATCGTCGGCAAGTGCCACTTCTGCATCAAAAGCCATTACGACCTGCTAAAGACCGAGGGCCTGACAGCCCAGCAACTGCGCGATGTCGGACGGATTGCGGCGGTGGTGAATGCGGCGTCACAGGTGCTCGGAGCCCGGTAATGCTGCACTGAACTATCCGCCAGGCCGGTTCGGCAACCTCGGCCAGGCGGCAACCGGCCATCCAACCAGCCACGGCTTTTTTATTGCCAGGCATAGGAATGATTCTCATTACCGCATTAGAATAGCTGCTCTTGCGAGCCACGACCCTGAGGAGTTGAAGCCAGCCTGTTTTCAACTTTGAAGGAGTCCAGATGACCCAGTGCAATCCTGCGCGGTTCGCGCCGCTCGCGGCCACCGTTTTCTTCCCGTTTCAGGGTGCCACCCAGGGCGCGCTGCGCCATAGGCCTGGCGCAGCCAACGAAGTGGCGGCCCCGATCGAGTGAGCGCCGGGGCACTGCACATGGAGAACCTCGACATCACGGCCGTCATTCGCATGGCCCTCATTCTCGGCCACCTGCTGGCCTTTGCCGTGGCCGCCGCCGCCGTGGCATTCGGCGACTTCGCCCTCTTCGCCCGCCGCCGCGTCGACACCGTGCTTCTAAGCAAGGCCGCGAATGCCGCGACCACGGCGCTCACCGCGCTCTGGATCAGCGGACTCGCTGTGATTTGGCTGGACACCCGGTTTGATTTGACCGTGCTGGCGTCCAAACCCAAGCTGCTCGCCAAGCTGACCATCGTCACCGTGCTGACACTCAACGGCATCGCCCTCCACCGCCTCGTCTTCCCGCGGGTCGGCCAGCCGCAGCACGATCCGCAGCGCGCCGCCATCCTCCCCGTTGTGCTGGGCGCCATCAGCGCCACCACCTGGCCTTTTGCGGCCTTCTTGGGCGTGGCCAAGGCCCTCGCCCCTGTCCTGGGCTACTCAGGCTTCATGGTCCTGTACGCGCTCGCTTTGTCTGCCGGCGTCGCCATCGGCCTGAAGTTCGTTCGCCCGCGTCTGGCCGCCCAAATCCCGCCCCGTGGGCGAGCAGTCCGACGGCGCGATGCGCGAGACCTTGACCCTCAAGCTGGCCCGTACCGCCTCGGTGGCCCCGAACTCAGGCAAAGCCTTTGACCAAGGCGGCCCGAGTTTCAGGCTCCACCAGCCACAGCCCCGCCCGAGCGGGCGCTGCCAGCCAGCCATTCCAAAGCATCCAGAAGGTCTAATGATGAGAAGACGCAGTTTTGTCCTGGCCGGCGGTTCCGCCGGCGTATTGAGTGCTTGCGGCGGGGGCGGCTCAGGCAGCTCGCCGCAGAACCGCTTCGAGCAGGCGAATCTGGTGGCCTCGTCGGCCAGCTACCAAGCCAAGTTCACCCTGCCCGACATGGTCGATGCTTGGGGTATTGCGATTCGCCCGGCAGGCGCGGGAGGACACTTCTGGGTCGGCGGTGGCGGTTCGTCCTGGGAGTTTGTCGGCGATGTTCACCATTCCAGCGACGCCAGCCTGCGCGAGATCGCGGTCGATCAACTGACGCGCATGACCGTTGCGGAAACCGGCACAAACGGCCACGTCACGGGCGTGAGCTACAACGGCGCGACGCTGACATCGGCCATTTTTGTCCCCGTCGACAACACCACCGGCACCCGCCAGACCATGCCCGACAGGACGGGCGCGCTCATCATCATGGAAGGCTCTGCGCGCTTCATCTTCGTGACGGACAACGGCTTCATCACGGCCTGGACCGACCGCCGGCAGGACACTGGCGCCACACTGCGCAACAACGGCAACGCCCAGAAGGTGTTTGACGGCTCGGCCCTGGGCCACGCTTACTTCGGTGTCACCGTCAAACCCGACAGCTGGGACACGCTGTGGGTGGCCGATTTCGGCAGCGAGCCGCAAATCAGACAATTCGACGCCAACTGGAACCTGGTGCCGACCACCGGTTTCGCCAACCCCTTCGGCACCGGCGCGGGCGGGCGGGTCCAGCCCGGCGACTTCGTGCCATTCAACATCCAGGCGATCGGCAGCCGGGTCTTCGTGACCTACGCGAAATCGCGCATCAACCCCAGCGACCTGACGCAATTCTTGGCTGGCGAAGAAGACGCCCTCGACGCCGATCAAGAGAGGGCCGGCGGCTTCATGCCGGACCGCGGCCGCCTCGCGGAGTTCGACCTCAACGGCAACCTGGTGCGGATTTACCAAGATGAAAGGCACCTCAACGCACCTTGGGGCGTCGCCATCGCTCCGGGCTCGTTCGGCGCCTTCGGCGGCGCCGTGCTGGTCGGCAACTTCGGCGGCGGCGGCTACATCACGGCGTTTGATGGCAGCACCGGCAACTTCCTCGGTTACCTGCGCAACACGGAGGGCGGCTTTGTCGCGATCCCCGGCCTGTGGGGGCTGCAATTCGGCAATGGAGTGAGCCTGGGGGACAGCGACGCGCTGTACTTCGCAGCCGGGCCGCAGGACGAGGCGGCCGGACTGTTTGGCTCGCTGCGCTATTCACCCAGGTAAAGCCCAGGCGGACTGGAGCGCCGGCAGGAACCGGCCCAGCGGCGCCTTCAATTTCATCGTGCTGGGCCTGCTGGCGCTGGCCGGCTACCCCAGCGAAGGTGGGCTGCGCCAAGCCTCGGTCTGGCTGCACTGGGGCCTGGGCTGCGCCGTGCCGCTGGCGCTACTCGGCCAGTTGCTCGGCCATGTCGGTCTGGAGCGTCGTGGCCGCTGAGCCCCGGGCGGAACGCGAACGCCTATCAACTTCACAAGCAACAAAACCGAGTGCGCACGGGATTTGCCTTGTCAGCGATGTGAACTCGCCGGACAATCGCCAGCGTTCACAACAAGGAGATCCCATGAAAGGCGACGCCCAAGTCATTGCGCACCTGCAAGCGCAACTCAAGAACGAACTCACGGCCATCAACCAGTACTTTGTGCACTACCGCATGCTCAAGCACTGGGGCCTGGACAAGCTGGCCAAAAAGGAATACGAGGAATCGATCGGCGAGATGAAGCACGCCGACAAATTGATGGACCGCATCTTCACGCTAGAGGGTCTGCCCAACCTGCAGGACCTGGGCAAGCTCGCCATTGGCGAGGACGTCCCCGAGATCCTGCAATGCGACCTGAAAGCGGAGCATGGCGCGCAGCTCACCATCAAGGACGGCATTGCCCACTGTGAAAGCGTGCGCGACTATGTGTCGCGCGACCTGCTGCAGGACATCCTGGACGACACCGAAGAGCACATCGACTTCCTGGAAACCCAGATCGAGCTCGTCAACAAGGTCGGTCTGCAGAACTACCTGCAAAGCCAGATGGGCGAAGTCAGCTGAGCGCGGGTTTATCCGTCCTTGCTCGCGTCAACCAGCTTCGGCTGGTTTTTTCATCATCGCGAATAGCAACAATTCTCATTACGGCGTTAACATAGCGCCTTTGCCAGCCACGACTCCGAGCAGTTGAAGCCAGCGAGCTTTCAATCTTCAGGAGTCCCAATGTCCCAGCACCAGCGCGCGCGGCTGACGCCGCTCGCAGCCGCCGTCCTCTTCCTTTTGCAGGGTGTCGCCTCAGCCCAGGGTGCGCCGACGCAAAACCTCAAGGAAGTCATCATCCATGCCGACAAAGACGAGGGTTACTCGCCGGCGGCAAGCAGCACGGCAACCAAGGGTAGCGCGCCTTTGCGCGACATTCCGCAGGCGGTCAACGTGGTGCCACAGCAACTGCTGCGCGACCAGAGCGCGCGGTCCATGGAAGATGCGTTGCGCAATGTGCCGGGCGTGGCCTTCAGCCACGGCGACGGCCAGCGCGACCAGGTCGTGATCCGCGGCTTCAGCGCCATCAGCGACCAGTTCATCGATGGCGTGCGCGACGACGCGCTGTACTTCCGCGACCTGTCCAACATCGAGCGCATCGAGGTGTTGAAAGGGCCTGCCGCCGTGCTGTATGGCCGCGGCTCGTCTGGCGGCCTGATCAACCGCGTGACCAAGAAACCGAGCTTTGGCGAAACCTCGGGCGAGGTGACGCTTAGCCTGGGCAGCCACAGCCACAAGCGGGTCGAGGCCGACGTGAGCGCGCCTGTGGGCGAGGCCATGGCATTTCGCCTGAACGCGGCTGCGGAGGATTCGGGCAGCTATCGCGATCAGCAGTTCATCAAGCGCCACAGCTTTGCGCCCTCGCTGGCCTGGAAGCTTGGCGCACAAACCGACCTGCTACTGCAGTACACGAACGCGCGCGACCAGCGCATCACCGACTTCGGCATTCCGGCGCTCAGTGGCCGCCCGGTCAATGTGCCTGTCAGCACCTACTATGGCTCGGGTAACGCCGCGCGTGACGACACGACCACGAGCCAGGTCGAGGCCTTGACCGCCACGTTCAACCACCGCTTCAGCGATGCTTTGAGCCTGCGCAACATCACCCGCTACTACACCTACGAACTCGACCGCTTCAACACCCTGACGAGCGGCACCACGGATCCCGTGGCACTGACCGTGGGTCGTACCCGCAGCTTCATCCTGCGCGACGAAAGCGGCTGGTTCAACCAGACCGACCTGAACTACAAAACCGCGTGGGGCGGCCTCAAGCACGAATGGCTGTTTGGCATGGAACTGGGTTCGCAAAACCGGCGCGCCGAAACCGTGTCGGCCGGAGTCGTGGACCGGGTGAGCATCTTCAACCCAGGCAGGGTCGTGCCCCCGCCGATTCCTGCATCGGCCTTTGCAGCCGCCAGCGCCATCCCCAGCCACACCCGGCAGGACACGCAGGCGCTCTATGTCCAAGACCGGATCACTCTCGCTTCCCAGTGGAAAGCGCTGCTCGGCGCCCGTTACGACGTGTTCAAGCAAAGCACCTCGTTCGAGCGCACACTGCCCGCCTTGGCCCGGAGCGACCGCGACTTCAGTCCGCGCGCCGGCTTGGTATGGCAACCAAGCGACTCCCAGTCGTACTACGTCTCGTACAGCCGATCATTCCAGCCCTCGGCCGAACAGTTCGCGCTGGCGGCCAACAACGTTGCGAACGAGCCCGAGAGCACGCGCAACCGCGAGATCGGCACCAAGCTCGATTTCCTGGACGGCGCCCTGAGCGTCACCGCAGCGCTGTTCAATCTGGAACGTTCCAACATCAAGAACACCGACCCGAACAACCCGAGGGTTCAGATCAACGTAGGCAAGCAGCGCACCAACGGGCTCGAACTCACGGCCAACGGCAGGCTGCCGGGCCGCTGGGACATCAGCTCGGGTTACGCCTACCTGGCGGGCCGCATGGTCGAGTCGGTGGCAAGGATCACCTCGCAGCAGTTGCCGGTCGTGACGGTCCCGACGCTGGGCAAGGAGCCAGCGCTGACCCCCAGGCATTCGGGCTTTGTCTGGGCCATGAAGGACCTTGGCAACGGTTTCAGTCTGGGCGGCGGCTTGAACTATGTCGGCGAACGTTTCGCGTCGCTCACCAACCTCGTGACCCTGCCGTCCTATTGGACGGCGGACCTGGCCGCGATCTACCGGGCCGGCCGCTATGAAGTCGGGCTCAACGTGAAGAACGTCACGGACAGGAAGCACTACATCTCCAGCCACGGCAGCAACGACAACCTAATCCTGCCAGGCCCGCCACGCGAACTGCAGGTGACGCTGCGCGCGAAGTTCTGATTCATCCATTCATCGCCTTTGGCCTGCGCATGAAAAACATCCCTTTCATCCCACCGCGCACCATGCCGATTGGCCCGCATGAAGCGTGGCAACACGCGGCGCGCATGGCGCTGCGCGTGCTGGGCGCCGTGGGCGGCGGCTATGCCTTCTGCGCGGCCTGCGCCGCCCTGCTGTCAGTCGCCCTGCCCAGGCTCGCAGGCCTGCCGCGCAGCGAGGCGGTGGTCGCTGCCGCGGTGACGGGCTTTGTGCTGTACCTGGTGGTGCTGATCTGGGCCTTCAGCGTGCGCGGCCTGCGGCGGCTCTGGAGCCTGCTGGCGAGTGGCACAGCTTTGGCCTGTGGCCTGGCAGACTGGTTCATCCGTCAAGCTTGAGGAAGCACGATGGAACCCACGTTTCGCAAGTCCATGGCCTGGCTGCACACCTGGGCGGGGGTGGTGATCGGCAGCCTGCTGTTCGCCATCTTCTGGATGGGCTCGCTCTCGGTGTTCGACCGCGAGATCGACCGCTGGATGATGCCGCTCACGCGCCTGGGCGCGAGTGCAGACGGCGTGCCGATCCGGCTCGACGGCGCCTTGACCGACAACGCCCTGGCATTGACCCGGGGCAGCGCGCAATGGTTCATGCGCCTGCCCAGCGACAGGATGCCGGCGGTGGAGCTGCGCTGGCGCACCCGGGACGGAAGCACCGAAAGGCGCTATCTCGACCCCGCCAGCGGGCAGGTGCTGGAGCACACCGGGACGCTGGGTGGAACCGGCTTCATCTTCCCGTTCCACTACAGCCTGCACCTTAAGTGGAAAGACCTGGGCTACTGGCTCGTGGGGCTGGCCGGCATGGCGATGCTGGTGATGCTGGTGTCCGGCGTGATCATCCACCGCAGGATCTTTGCCGACTTCTTCCTGTTCCGGCCGAAAAAACAGCTGCAGCGCGCCAGCCTGGACCTGCACAACCTCAGCGGCGTGCTGGCCCTGCCCCTGCACTTCGCCATCGCGCTGTCGGGCCTGATCATCTTCTTCAGCATCTACTGGCCCAGCAGCTACCACGCGGCCTACCCAGAAGCCCGGGAGCCGAGGCAGGCGTTCTCGGCGCAGGGGCTGGGCCAGTACCGCAGGGCCAGGGCCCATGCGCCAGGCACACTCGGCTCGCTCGACGCGATGGTCGCCGCCGCCGAGCAGAGCTGGCAAGGCGGCAAAGCCAACTTCGTGCGCGTGTGGCACCCCGGTGACGCCAACAGCCATGTGGAAATTCGCCGCAGCCATGCCGACGCGGTGACCATGAACCTGGACCAGGTCTATTTCGACGCCGCCAGCGGCGCGGTGTTGCACCGCTTCGAGGCCCAGCCCGTGATGACGGTGCAGCGCTTCATCTCGGGCCTGCACTTCATCCAGTTCGAGCACTGGGCGCTGCGCTGGCTGTATTTCCTGGCCGGGCTGTCGGGCTGCGTGATGATTGCCACCGGCCACCTGTTCTGGCTGGAGTCGCGCCGCGCCAGCCACGAGAACAAGGGTCTGGCCGGCGTGCGCGTGGTCGAGGTGCTGGCCGTGGGCAGCGTGACAGGCATCATCATGGCCACGCTGGCCTTTTTCGTCGCCAACCGGCTGCTGCCGCTCAACGCCCGCCAGGCGGGCCTGGACCGGGCGGAGCTGGAGATGAGTGTGTTCTACCTGGTCTGGCTGGGCAGCTTCGCCCATGCGGCGCTGCGCCAACGCGCTGCCTGGCGGGAGCAGGCCTGGGCCGTAGCGGCACTGGCCCTGCTGGCCGTGGCGCTGAACTGGCTGACCACGGGCCACCACTTGCCTCACGCCCTGCGGCACGGCCTGTGGGCCGTGGCGGGCATGGATGCCCTGCTGCTGCTGGGCGCCGCGCTGGCGGCCTGGAGCGCGCGCCGCCTGGGCCGCAGGGCACGGGAGCAGCGCGTGCCAGCAAGCCAAGGGGCTCAGCCCGCGCAGGCGGCACACCATGCCTGAAGCCCCGACCTTGCTCGCCCCGTTCGTTCTGGCCTATGGCGGCTTTGCGGTGCTGGCCCTGTCGCAGCAGCGCCATTGGGACCGGGTATCTCCATCAAACTGGCCACAAGCCCTCGCGCCAGTTGCGCATCGCGCTATAGGTTTCATAGCGATTGGGGCCACGCTGCCGCTTTGCGTGGCGCTCGAGGGTGCCAATTTCGGTAGCTTGCTCTGGGCCTTCGGGGTATCCGCCACCGCTGCGGCCGTGGCCCTCACCCTGACTTGGGCGCCGCGCATGCTCGCACCGCTGGCGTGGGCCATCGGCCACCTGTTTCATCGCAACTGAAAGGACTGTTCCATGTTTCAAACCTTGCTGATCGCCTTCCGCGAAGGCCTGGAGGCCCTGCTCGTGATCGCCATCGCCACGCTGTACCTGCGCCGCACCGGCCGCGACCGCCTGCTTTCCGCCATCCGTGCCGGACTCGCGGTGGCCGTGGTGCTGTCGCTCATGCTGGGCTATGTGCTGTCGCGCATCGGCGCGCTGTCACCGACCGCGGAAGGGGCGATGGCGCTGGTCGCGGCGGCGGCCGTCGTCTGGTGCGTGATGCACATGATGAAGGCAGGCAAGACCATGGGCCGCGAGATTGCCGCGCGGCTGGAACAAGCCAGCGTGCTCGACGGCTCCAAGGCTTGGGCTGCGGTCTTTGCTTTCACGCTGTTCATGGTCGGGCGCGAAGGGGTTGAGACTGCGACCATGCTCGCCTCGCTGGCCTCCAGCGCGGAACTGGGCCACATGGTCTGGGGCGGGCTGATCGGTCTGGCGCTGGCAGCAGCCATTGCCTGGGCCTGGGCCCGCTATGGACGGGCTGTGAATCTGGGCCGGTTTTTCCAGGTCACGGCCTGGTTCATGGTGGCATTCGCCGTCCAGCTGGTGATCTATGCGCTGCATGAGTTCACCGAGTCGGCGCTGATTCCCGGCCTCGACAACGCGTATTGGCACGCTGCCACCGAAGACTTGGCCGAGGGAATGCTGGCCCAGTTCATCTCGCTGGCACTCGTGGTCGTGCCGACGCTGTGGCTGGCCCTGGCGCATTGGCAGGACCGCAGGCAGGCCGCGATCTGAGGTCGCGGGCCGGGGCGCAAGCCGGCTCGCCTGGCCCGCCCGACATGGTACGTTGCTGCGCCACGACAATAGCGCCCCTCAAGCTCACAAGGTTGCCAAAAAGTCATTGGCGAAAACGAGAATGATTCTTATTAATTTACGATTCCCCCGAGCTTCTTCACCGTAGCCAGCAAGGCCGAAGCAGTCGCGAACTGCGTTGGGTTGTAGCCAGCCGCCGTATTCACGCCAAGGCTGTACAACCATGTCCCGTCGTCAAAAATCCAAGAGATATCGATCGTTGGCCCGTGTCCACAAGGCACATGCCGCTATCAAACCAATAGCACCCTCGGCCCTGCTCCCCTTGGGCGCCATGCCGCTGGCCGGCTCGATGAGCGCCATGGCCCAGCAAACCACGGCCACCGAAGGCAAGGCGCTCAAACCGGTGGTGGTCAAGGAGCGCGCCGAAGCACCTGAAGGCAAGGACTCGGTGCGCGCCACCAGTTCCACCATTGGCAAGGGCAACCAGCAGTTGCGCGACATCCCCCAGTCCGTGACCGTGGTCACGGAACGCCTGATCGATGACCGCAACCTCGACACGCTCAAGGACGTGCTGCACAACACGGCCGGCGTGACCTTCCAGGCCGCCGAGGGCGGCGAAGAAGACATCCGCCTGCGCGGCTTCTCGCTGGCAACCACAGGCGACATCTTCATCGACGGCATGCGCGACCCGGCGTTCTACGACCGCGACACCTTCAATTACGACCGTGTCGACCTGCTGCCCGGCTCGGCCTCGATGCTGTTTGGCCGCGGCTCCACCGGCGGCGCGGTCAACCAGGTCAGCAAGGCGCCGCGCCTGATCGACCAACACGAGGTGACGACTACCCTGGGCAGCCACAAATAGCGCCGCATCACGGGCGACTTCAACATCCACACCGGCGAAAACGCTGCGCTGCGCCTGAACGCCATGGCCACCAAGGCCGACAACAATGGCGCGGGCAGCAGCATCGACAAAAAGGGCATTGCCGGCGCCTACCACTGGGGCATAGGCACGGCCGACGAGTTCTCGGCCAGCCTCTACTGCCTGGACAACGACAACGGCATCAACTACGGCCTGCCGTGGATCAAGCCGCGCGCGACCGACACGACGGCCGCCAACACCATCATCCGCGGCCTCGACCCCAAGACCTACTACGGCATGGCCAGCGACTACAACGCGGGCAGCGCGAGCCTGGCCACGTTCAGCCACCTGCACCGCTTCAGCCACGACAGCGAGCTCAAAACGCAAATCCGCACGGGCGTGTTCAAGCGCGACCAGCGCGCCAGGTCAAGAACAACGAACAGCTGCCCCACGACTGCGAGGCCGCGCGCGAGCTCCGCGCCCTGGTGCTGCGCGGCTTGGACCGCCACCCGCTGTTCTTCTCGGCCGCCCTGCCCAAGCGCGTATTCACGCCCACCTTCAACCGCTATGGCGGCCACGCCAACCACTACGGAGCGCATGTGGACAATGCCTTGCGCTTCGCGCCCGACAGCGGCCTGCGCGTGCGCACCGATGTGTCCTGCACGCTGTTCCTGTCCGACCCAGCGGACTACGAGGGCGGCGAGCTGGCGATCCAGCACACCTATGGCGAGCAGTCGGTCAAGCTCGACCCCGGCGACCTGGTGCTCTACCCCGGCACCAGCATCCACCAGGTCAGGCCCGTCACGCGGGGCCAGCGCCTGGCCTGCTCCTTCTGGATCGAGAGCATGGTGCGCAGCGACGAGCAGCGCCGCCTGCTCTACGAGCTCGACATGAGCATCCTGCGCCTGCGCCAGCAGCATGGTGAAAGCGCCAGCACCACGGCCCTGACCGGCACCTACCACAACCTGCTGCGCATGGGGGCCGACACATGAACGCATCTGCCAGGACCATCCCGGCCCTGGCCCAGATTCCGCCTGGCGTGGTCACGCTGGCCGACCACGAAGCCGCGGCCCGCAGCCGGCTCGACAACAACGCCTGGGCCTATTTCAGCGGCGGCGCGGGCGATGAAATCACGCTGCGCGCCAACCGAAGCGCCTGGGACGGGCTGCAGCTGCTGCCGCGCGTGCTGCGCCCCTTGGCCGGCGGCCATACCCGCATCGAGCTGCTGGGCCGCACCTTGGCCCACCCCGTGCCGCTGGCGCCCGTCGCCTACCAGCGCCTGGCCCACCCCGACGGCGAGCTGGCCAGCGCCCATGCCGCCGCGGCCTTGGGCGCCGGCCTGGTGCTCAGCACCCAGGCCAGCGTGGCGCTGGAGACGGTCGCCCAGGCCATGCTCGGCGAGCCGCTGCGTGGCCCGCTGTGGTTTCAGCTCCATATGCAGCCCGACCGCGGCTTCACCCGCGAACTGGTGCAGCGCGCCGAGCAGGCCGGCTATGAGGCCCTGGTGCTGACGGTCGACGCCCCCACCAGCGGCGCGCGCGACCGCGTGCGACGCGCCGCTTTCCGCCTGCCGCCCCATGTCTCGGCGGTCAACCTCGCCGGCATGCGCCCGCCCACCCGGGCCGCGCTGAAACCCGGGCAAAGCGCCCTGTTCGACGGCTTGCTGAGCACGGCCCCCACCTGGGCCGACGTGGCTTGGCTGCAGGCCCAGACCCGCTTGCCCGTGCTGCTCAAGGGCGTGCTGCACAAAGACGACGCGCGCCAGGCGGCGGCCCTCGGCCTGGCCGGTCTGATCGTGTCCA
>JBOHHM010000294.1:0-7951 GCA_050725495.1 Burkholderiaceae bacterium
CCGAACGCTGCCTGCGCCGCGTCTGGAAGGCCGAGCGCTTCTCGTGGTGGTTTACCTCGCTGATGCACAGGTTTCCCGACACCGGCGAGATCGGCCAGAAGCTGCAGGAAGCCGAGCTCGACTACCTGGTGCATTCGCGCGCCGCGTCGACCGCGCTGGCTGAGAACTACGTGGGTTTGCCGCTGGACTTCGGCCACTGAACACCGTCGCCGGCTTCGCCCGACGGTCGAGCCGGTGCAGCCTGGGTCGGTTCTTTCGGTTAAATTGTGCCCTGAGCCCACGCCAAACGGTCGTTAGGCACTACAAAATCAATAGCACCATGGCCGCCTCCAGAAAGACAACCGCCCCCACCCGCCAACCCCTGCGCGGCACGCCCGCCAAGGCATTCAAACCGCTGCACGGCGTGCGCATTCTGAGCCTTGCGCTCAACCTGCCCGGCCCCGCCGCGCTGATGCGCTGCCGCCAGATCGGCGCCAACTGCGTGAAGGTGGAGCCGCCGGCACCGACAGATGCACCTCCGGGTGCATCCGCAGACCCCATGGGACTGTACGACCCGTCCGCCTACGCCACGCTGCACGACGGCGTGCGGATAGTGGTGGCCGATCTCAAGACCGACAAGGGCCAGAAAACCCTGCACCGCGAGCTGGCCAAGACCGATGTGCTGCTCACCTCGTTTCGCCCGTCTGCGCTGGTCAAGCTCGGGCTGGAATGGAAAGCGCTGCGCAGGCTCTACTCGGGACTGAGCCAGGTCGCCATCGTCGGCGCCCCCGGGGCGCGGGCCGAAGAGCCCGGCCACGACCTGACCTACCTGGCCGAGAACGACCTGGTGACCGGGCTCGATCTGCCGCCCACGCTGTACGCCGACATGGGCGGCTCGCTGCTGGCCAGCGAGGCCGTGCTGTGTGCCGTGATGCACCAGCATGCCAAAGGCAAGGGCGTGTATCTGGAGGTCGCGCTGTCAGACGCTGCGGCCTACCTGGGCTTGCCGCGCGCCTGGGGCCTGACCCAACCCGGCGCGTCCGTGGGGGGTGGCCATGCGGGCTACCGCGTGTTTGCGTGCCAGGATGGCCGCGTGGCCGTTGCGGCGCTGGAGCCGCACTTTGCGGCAGCGCTGTGTGCTGCGGCCGGGGTCCCGGTGTCGGGCATGGAGGCGATGTTTGCGCCGGCCACACATCAGGCGATTGCGGCTTTCCTGCTCACGCAGACCCGCAAACAGCTCGACCGACTGGCGGCGGAGAAGGACATCCCGCTGCACACCATGGCATGACTGCCCGGGGTGGGCTCCAGTGGTGGCGGCGACCTATGGCCGGACAGGGGCCGTCGTGGCCTAATGGCTCTTCTACGCCACTCAGCACTGGAGCACCCCATGGGCAAGAAAATCGTGACCGAAGCCGACCGCAAGTGCACCCCCGCGCCCACGACCACCGAGGGCTACAAGACCCACCGCGAAGGTGGCGGCCAGAAAATCAGCCTCGAGCGCGGCAAGGCCACCCGCAACAAGAAGAACGCAGGCAAGCGGGCCCATAAGGGCGGTTGAACCCAGGCGGGCAGCGCCCGCCGCTGAACCTCGGGCCCTGGACGTCGCAGCTCATTGCTGAGCAGCGGCGTTTCCTACGGCGACAGCGGCTACCGGGCCAGCAGGCCGGTCAGCCGATGATGATCAGGCAAATGGCGACGATGTAGTTCAGAAGCCGGGGCATCACCAGGGTCAGGATGCCCGCGATCAGCGCGGCCACCGGGCCGATGTGGGGGACTCCACATCCCCATGAAACTTCGCCGAGCACTACTCCGTCGTGCCGAAGTGCAGCACTCGGTTGGCGCCGCTGGCGAGCGTGAATTGGGCTGAGACGCCCAAGGCAAAGTCTTCGTCCAGCGCGCCCCAGAACGAATCGACGTTCTTGCGCCAGTAGTTCACCGCCTTCTCGGTCTTCGGCGGCTCGGGGATCGGCGTGGTGCCCAGCACGCGCGATCGGTCCACGGCTTCGGGCAGCACGGTGAAGGCGTTGGCATGGTCGCCCTCGTTTTCGAGCCAGCCGCGGTTTTAACGAGGCTTGCGCGGGGGCTTGGCTGCGCCGGTGACGCGCGGCGGCAGGCCGGTGTGCTGGGTCAGGATGCGGCCCCTGGCCGGCTTGACGGAAGGCAACGACGTGGCGGCTTTAGTAGCCATAGGCGTGGAGTTCTTGCGCCGCGCACTCACGTAGCTGCCGTCGGTCAGCGGCTGGTAGGTCGGAACCAAGTGATGCTTGCCGTTGCCGATCAAATCGGCACGGCCCATGGCTTTCAAGGCCTCGCGCAGCAGCGGCCAGTTGTTGGCATCGTGGTAGCGCAGGAAGGCCTTGTGCAAGCGGCGGCGGCGCTCGCCACGCACGATGTCCACCGTCTCGCTGTCGCGCGTGATCTTGCGCAGCGGGTTCTTGTTGCTGTGGTACATGGCCGTGGCCGTGGCCATGGGACTGGGGTAGAAAGTCTGCACCTGGTCGGCGCGAAAGCCGTTCTTCTTGAGCCAGAGCGCGAGGTTCATCATGTCCTCGTCGCTGGTACCTGGATGGGCGGCGATGAAGTACGGGATCAGGTACTGCTTCTTGCCCGCCTCGACCGAGTACTTTTCGAACATCTGCTTGAACTTGTCATACGCGCCGATGCCGGGCTTCATCATCTTGGTCAGCGGCCCCTGCTCGGTGTGCTCGGGTGCGATCTTGAGGTAGCCGCCGACATGGTGCTGCACCAGTTCCTTCACATACTCGGGCGACTGCACGGCCAGGTCGTAGCGCAGGCCCGAGCCGATCAAAATCTTCTTCACGCCCTTCAAGGCCCGCGCCCGGCGATACATCTTGATGAGGGCGCTGTGGTCGGTGTTCAGGTTCTGGCAGATGCCGGGGTAGACGCAGCTGGGCTTGCGGCAGGCGGCTTCGATCTCGGGCGACTTGCAGCCTATGCGGTACATATTGGCCGTCGGGCCACCGAGGTCGGAGATCACGCCGGTGAAGCCCGAGACCTTGTCGCGGATCTCCTCGATCTCTCGGATCACCGAGTCTTCCGAGCGGCTCTGGATGATGCGGCCCTCGTGCTCGGTGATCGAGCAGAAGGTGCAGCCGCCGAAGCAGCCGCGCATGATGTTCACGGAGAAGCGGATCATCTCCCAGGCCGGAATCTTGGTCGCGCCATCGTGACTGCCGTGTTCGTCGGCATAGACCAGGTGCGGGCTGCGCGCATAGGGCAGGTCGAACACATGGTCCATTTCGGCCGTGGTCAGCGGGATCGGCGGCGGGTTGATCCACACGTCGCGGGCGGTCGTGCCTTCGCCATGCGCCTGCACCAACGCGCGCGCGTTGCCGGGATTGGTCTCCAGGTGCAGCACGCGGTTGGCGTGGGCATAGAGCACCGGGTCGCTCTTGACCTGGTCGTACGAGGGCAGGCGGATCACCGTTCGCCCGCGCGGCGGGACTTTGAGCTTGGCTTTGATTTTTTCTCCCTCCCCCGCTGGGGGAGGGTTGGGGTGGGGGCTCTTGGCGGCGAGGTTCGGGTTCGGATGGAATGTCAGGGCCTGCACCTTGCCCTCACCCCTGCCCTCTCCCAGGGGGAGAGGGAGTGATGTCTCTTCTCCGTTTAAGCGCCCCCAGCCCTGCCGCTTCGCGTCAGGCCCCCCGAGGGGGGGCAAGAAAACTTGGGGCGGCCCGGCGTTTTCTTGAGAGCAGTTCGCTCCCTGGGCCTCCGCCTGCTCGGAGACCATCATGTACGGGTTGACATGCGCCTCCACGCGACCAGGCTCGTCCACGCTGGTCGAGTCGATCTCGAACCAGCCCTCGGGCGTCTCGCGGCGAATGAAGGCGGTTCCCCGGACATCGGTGATCTGGTGCACCGGCTCGCGCGCGGCCAGGCGGTGGGCGATCTCGACGATCGCGCGCTCGGCATTGCCGTACAGCAGCAGGTCGCATTTGGCGTCCGTCACGATGGAGCGGCGCACCTTGTCCTGCCAATAATCGTAATGCGCGATGCGGCGCAGCGAGCCCTCGATGCCGCCCAGGACAATGGGCACATCGTTGTAGGCTTCCCTGCAACGTTGCGAATAGACAATGGCCGCGCGGTCAGGCCGCTTGCCGCCCACGTCGCCCGGCGTGTAGGCGTCATCGCTGCGAATCTTGCGGTCGGCCGTATAGCGGTTGATCATCGAATCCATGTTGCCGGCGGTCACGCCGAAGAACAGGTTCGGCTTGCCCAGGGCCTTGAACGGATCGGCACTGTGCCAGTCGGGCTGGGCGATGATGCCCACGCGAAAGCCCTGGGCCTCCAGCATGCGGCCGATCACGGCCATGCCGAAGCTCGGATGGTCGACATAGGCGTCGCCCGTGACAATGATGATGTCGCAGCTGTCCCAGCCCAGCTGGTCCATCTCGGCGCGGCTCATCGGCAGGAACCTGGCCGTGCCGAAGCGGGCCGCCCAGTACTTGCGGTAGCTGGTCAGCGGTTTGGCGGCGCGCGCGAAAAAGGAAACGTCGACGGGGGCGTTCATGAAGGGCTTTGGGGATAACCGGCAATTTTACGGCCTTGACCCCTCGGCGCGCCTTTAACAGGTCATGCCCAACGGGTATTGCGACCCTGCCCCACCCGCGATCCGACCCGCTGCATCAACGCCGGGCGTGGGCAATCAGCCGGTCGAGCATGGCCCCGAGTTGCTGCTGTTCGGTGCTGGAAAGGCAGCCAAAAATCTCGTCGTTGCGCCGCGCGATCAGGTCGATCACGCGCCCGTACAGCTTGGCGCCGGAGCTTGTGAGCCTCAGCACCACGCCGCGGCCATCGAGCTCGCTGGCCTGTTTGAGCACCAAGCCCTGCTCCACCAGCGCCTGCGCCGAACGGCTGGCCTGCCCCTTGTTCAGGTTGGCTTTGGCCGCCAGATCGTTGACCGACAGCGGCCCGAAGTTGCCGATGGCGGCCAGGCAGCGCGCCTCGCCCACCGGCAGGCCGAACTCCTGGGCATAGGCGTCGCTGCTGTGCCGGTCGGTCAGCTTGTTGATGAGGTGCAGGCGGTAGGTGAGGAACTGGTCCAGCCTCAAGGGCGGTGGCGCCGGAGGTTTACGCGCCATGGCCCGCCGCCTCGTCACACTGCTGCTGCGCGTTTGCAATCAGCGGCAGCAGCTCGTCGGCCCGCTCGAAGCGGCTCATCAGCGACAGGCACAGCATCGAGAGGAGCAGCGGTGCCTGCGCCTGCCCCACCTGGGCCAGCGATTGGCACAGCGCGCTGTAGCTGCGGTCAAGATCATCATTAGTCATGGGGCAACTCCTTTGTCTTGCAGCGCCGCCAGCAGCGGTGCCGGGTCCAGTCCGTGCCAGCGGCCCATCACGTAGCCGTCGGGCCGCACCAGCACCAGGGCTTCCGATGAAGCATCGCCCAGGCCGTAGCGCTCGCGCGCCTGGCCCAGGCTGTCGGTCTCGGGCGAAATCTGCAATAGGTCCACCCCCTGCATGATCCACCCGGTCAGCGCTGGCGGCAAGCCGCCGGCACAGAACGCGAGGACGACAAAGTTGTGGCCGAAGCGGCTCGTCAAATGCAAGGATCCCGCATCGCTGGCCAGCAGCGCCTCGGGCGCCGGCGCACCGGGTGCGGCCAGCTCGTTGGCCCAGCCGCCGGCCTGGGGCAGGTTCAGCGGCGAGCCCGCATAGGTGATCGGTGCCGACTGTCGCGGATTGATCAGCGATCGCACCCGCTCGTCGCTCAGCGCCAGGCGCAGCGTGGCCTCGCGCATCAGCGCAAACGCGAAGTTGGGCGGGGCCATGAATTCGGTGCTCTTGGCGCCGTAGGCCATGTTTTCGCGCGTGGCATGCACGCGCTCGATGGAATACGAATCGAGCAGGCTGTCGGGCGAGCGGCCCTGAATCACCCGCGCGAGCTTCCAGGCCAGGTTGCCCGCGTCGTCCAGTCCCGAGTTGAGCCCGCGCACGCCGAAGATCGGCACCAGATGCGCCGCATCGCCTGCGAACAGCACGCGGCCGTGGCGGTAGCTCGGCAGCGTGAGGCACTTGGCGTTGTAGATCGAAATCCACAGCGGCTCCCAGGGCTCGTTCTCGCCGATCATCGACAGGTGGCTTTGCACGCGCGGCAGCACGTTCTCGGGCTTGACCGCCTCGACCGGGTCTTCGTCATCGCGAATCTGGTAGTCGATGCGCCAGACATCGTCGGGCTGGCGGTGCATGAGGATGGTGGAGCCGGGGTTGGACGGCGGGTCGAACCAGGCCAGGCGCTCGACCGCGCGCCGGGTCTTCTGCGCGATGTCGACGATCACGTACCGGCCCTCGTACTGCATGCCCTTGAGCTGCAGCCCCAGTTGCTCGCGCACCGTGCTGCGGCCGCCGTCGCAGGCCACCAGCCAGTCGGCCCCCACCGTCTGCAGGCCCTCGGGCGTTTGCACGTCCACCTCGGCGCCCTCGGCTTGCGCCCGCACGGCCATGACGCGGCTGTCCCAGCGCACATCGGCCAGGCCCTCGAACGCCTGCGCCGCGCGGTGGGCAAACTGCTCGATGTAGTACTGCTGGATGTTCACCATGGGCGCAAAGCGCTGCGTGGGCTCGCTGGGCATCTCAAAGTGCAGCACCTCCGAATGGCGGTAATAGCTGCGCCCGCCCACCCAGGACAAGCCCTTGTCGACCAGCGGCCGGTCGGCCCCCACCCAGCCCAGAATCTCCTGTGAGCGGCGCGAGATGCAGATGGCGCGGCTGCCCGTGCAGTAGCCCTGATCGGCCTCGAGCACCAGGCTGGCAATGCCTTGGCGCGCCAGCAAGGCCGCCAGTGTCAGGCCCACCGGGCCGCCGCCGGCGATCAGCACCGGAACGCGCTGCGGTAAGGAAGAGTTTGGTGAGCTCATGCGGATCTCCGTCATTTGGTTGCGTCTGCAACTATAAATCCACTTGGTTGCTCGCGCAACTAATTTTTCGGGCGTTGCAAGGCATGCCAGGCCGCAGGCCGGGCCATACGCCGCGGGCCGCCTGCGCGGCGCACAATGGGTGCAGCATGGACACGCCCACCGCCGCCGCCCTGCTGGCCGACCTGATCTTGCTGCTGCACGCCGCCGTGGTCGGCTTTGTGGTGCTGGGTGAAGCGCTGTTTCTCGCAGGCGGCTGGCGCGGCTGGTCCTGGGTTCGTCATTTCGGGCTGCGGCTCGCGCATCTGGCCCTGATGGTCTTCATTGCCTTGCAGACCTGGCTCGACCAGCTCTGCCCGCTGACGCTGTGGGAGCAGGCGCTGCGCCGGCGCGCCGGCCAAGGCGCTTACAGCGAGTCGTTCATCGAATACTGGCTGTCGCGGCTGATCTTCTTCGACGCGCCCTGGTGGGTCTTTGTGACGGCCTACAGCGCCTTTGCCGCCCTGGTGCTGCTGACCTGGTGGTGGGTGCCGCCGCGGCGGCGCTCCAGCCGCTGAGGCCTCAGCGGCTGCCCAGAAAGGCCGCGTAAAAGTCGATGAAGGCGCGCACCTTGGCCTGCACATGGCGCCCCGGCGGATAGACCGCGTAGACGCCGCCCTGCGGCAGCGACCATTCGGGCAACACGCGCACCAGCTGCCCCGTGCGCAGCGCTTCGGCGCCGCTGAACTGGTCCAGCGCCGAGATGCCCGCGCCGCTGTGCAGCAGGGCCCGCAGCGTGGCTGCCGAGTCGGTCCGCAGCCGGGCATTCATGCGCACGGTGCGGGTCTGGCCGGCCGCCGAGCTGAACTTCCAGGTCAGCGGCGTGGGCAGTAGCGTGAGCGCCAGCCAGTCGTGCCGGGTGAGGTCCTCGGGCTGGGCCGGGCGGCCGGCACGCGCGAGGTAGGCCGGCGAGGCCACGACATATTGCTCAAACTCGCCGAGCTTGGTGGCGCGCAGCGTGGAGTCGCGCAGCCAGCCGGCCCGGATCGCGAGGTCGATCCCCTCCTTCACCAGATCGACCACATGGTCGCTGCTGCGCAGCTCGATCTGCAAGCCAG
>JBOHHM010000295.1:0-6762 GCA_050725495.1 Burkholderiaceae bacterium
GATGTTGACATCGTCCTCCATCATCGCCGCGACCAGCATCGTCCCCGTCACCGCCCGTCCCAGCGGCGTGGTGTTGAAATAGGTCGCCCCCGCCGTGGAGATATGGAACGCGCCGCACTGCAACGCCGTCAGCCCCTCGGAGACCAACTGCGGCCGGCAGTCGACGAGCCGCGCCTGTTCCGCGCCGTAATCGCGCGCGCGGCGGGGGATATCCTCGTAGTCCGCTTCGTCAGGCTGTCCCAGGTTGGCCGTGTAGGCGTAGGGGATGGCGCCCTTGAGCTTCATCCAGTGCAGCGCGGCGCTGGTGTCCAGGCCGCCTGAGAAGGCGATGCCGACTTTCTGGCCGGTCGGGAGGTTTTGCAGGATGGTTGCCATGGGGGGATCAGCCGAAATGACAGATGTAGTGGTAAGCCTCGGCGACGCGGATCTCGAACTTCGAGTTGCCGGGCACGCTGAACTTCTCGCCGGCGCAGGACTTGACCCAGGCATCGCTGCCCGCGAGCTTGTACTCGCAGGCGCCGGCCACGCATTCCATGATTTCGGGCGCGCCGGTGCTGAAGGTCAGCGTCGCGGGCAGGATCACGCCGACCGACTTCTTCGTGCCGTCGGGGAAGGTGATGCCATGGCTCACGCACTTGCCGTCGAAGTAGACGTTGGCCTGGGTTGTGACGGACACGCCGTCAATCTTCTCGGTGCTCATTTGCGCGTATTTGTTGGGGGAAACCATTAATTTTAGGGCACGGTCACCTCCCATCGACCTGCCGGGGGTGAATCCGCAAGCCAAGCTCTTGCGTACCACGGGTGAAGCCCGACAATCCACCCATGGCCACCGACCCTCAAGACCTCGCCCTGATCGCCCTGATCGACCGCATCGCCGCCCACCGCCAGGGCGGCCCGGTGGGCCGGCCCTCGGACAGCGAGACCGCCCTGCGCGAACTCTATGACCTGACTTCGTCCAAACTCTACGGCGTGGCGCTTCGGGTGGTGAGCCAGCGCGACTGGGCCGAGGATGTGCTGCAGGAAGCCTACCTGAATATCTGGCGCATCGCGGGCGACTACCGCGCCGCCCTGAGCCCGCCCCTGGCCTGGATGGGCGTGATCGTGCGCAGCCGCGCGCTCGATTTTCTGCGCCGGCGCGCCAGCGAGCGCGCCGATGCGACGGCGGCGCTGGACGACTGGGTGACCGACACCGTGGCCGGCGACGACCCCGGCCCCATGGACACCACGCAGGCCAGCGAGCAGGCCTGGGCGCTGCACGAGTGCCTGCGCCAGCTCGAGGCCAAACAGCGCGAGGTGCTCAGCCTGGCCTATCTGCGCGACTTGAGCCACGGCGAGCTGGCCAAGCAGCTCAAGCTGCCGCTGGGCACGGTGAAAACCTGGATCCGGCGCGGGCTGGAGCAGCTGCGCGGCTGCATGGCGAGGTTCGCATAGCATGAGGCCCCCACGCTTGTCACTTCGTGTACTGCGCTGCCCCCCGAGGGGGCCCAGGCCTGCTTGGGGCGGCCCGGCGCTGGCCTGAGGATCGCGATGATTTTGCTTGATAAACCGCAACTGCTGGACCAGCTGGCCGCCAGCTACGCCCTGGGCACGCTGCGCGGGCCCGCGCGGCGGCGCTTCGAGACGCTGGCACGCGAAAGCGCCACCGTGCGCGCCAGCGCCCTGATCTGGCAGGAGCGCTTGGCCTCGATGACCGAGCTGCAGCCCGGCGAGGCGCCCAGCCCGAATGTCTGGAAGCGCATTGAAAACCTGGTGGCGGCGCAGCAGCAGACCCCCGCCAGAGCCGTTGCCGTGGAGGCCGCCATGTTCGACAAACTGCGCCGTGCCCTGGGCCTGTGGCGCGGCGCGGCCTTCGCCGGCGCGCTGGCCAGCGCGGCCGCCGTGCTGATGGGCGTGAACCTGGGCCGCGAGGTGGACAGCCAGGGCAGCCAGCTCGCGCAGGCCAGCCGGCACAGCGCTGCGATGGCGCAGCAAAACGCCCAGCTCGTGGCCCAGCTCCGGGCCACGCCCGAAATCCGGTACGTCGCCGTGCTGTCCGACGACAGGGCCGCCGCGTCCATGCTGGTGACATTCGACCCCAAGAATCAGCGGCTGACGCTCAAACGCGTGGGCGCCTACCAGGAAGCGGCCGACAAGTCCTTGCAGCTCTGGGCTCTGCCGCCCTCGGGCGGGCCGAAATCGCTGGGCGTGCTGGGCAGCGACAAGGTGATCCGCCTGGCGGCGGCCGAGGGCGAGGTGCGCGAAGTCCCGGCCCTGGCGATCAGCCTGGAGCCCAAGGGCGGCGTGCCCAGCGAGGGCGGGCCGACCGGCCCGGTGCTGTTCAAGGGCGCGCTGCTGCAGACGACGCTATGAATTCAATAGCTGTCAGCGTCCGTTCCATGTGGGCTGAGGCAGGATTTGACTAAAGTACCGGTGCGCCCGAACGCCCCGGAGCGGCTCGGGTGTATCCATCACGCTGCGGGTTCAGTGCCCGTGACGGTGGTGGCGATGGCCGCTGTGGAAGCTGAAGCCCAGTGACAGGGCCACCGGGGCGAAGTACGGCTGTGCGTAGTACGGCTGTGCGTAATAGGGCTGGACGTAGTAGGGCTGGGCGTAGTAGGTCGGGTAGACCGGTGTCGTGTAGGTGGTTGGCGCCAGCACGGGCGGCTGCACATAGATCGGTTGCACCGGCTGGACATAGCCGCCGTCAGTCGAGGGGGCCGATGGAGGAGGCGCCGAGCTGATCGGCGTGATCTGCAGGCGCACCGTCGGACCGGGATCGCTAGGCATTTGCACGGTGTACTGCCTGCCCGCGTATTCGTAGACCACGTTGTAGCCCACGGTGCGGTTTTCATAGAAGGTCTGGGTACTGCAGCGCTGCACGTTCTGTACCTGCGGCTGGCTCGGGCCTTCGATCCTGTCACCCAGCATGGCGCCGCCCAGGATGCCCAGCACGGTGGCCGCAGCCCGTCCGCTGCCATGGCCCACAGCGTTGCCCGCGGCGCCACCTGCTACGGCGCCCAGCAGGGCGCCGGCGCCGGACTTGGTCGACGGCTGTGTCAGCACCGCTTCGTTGCTGCAGACCTGGCGCGGCACGCCGACCTGCTGGATCACGGGGGTGCTGGAGATCACGCGCCCCGTTTCCTGGGCCGTGCACAGCCCCGCTGCCGCCAGCAGGGCCGAAAGCACGAAAATTTGTTTCATGGGCGGCCTCCTTGATTGCGTATTCCTACTGGAAGTTTAGTCAGCAGGAGCCGCTTTGCCACCGTAAGTTCGGTGGAGCAGGCGTAAAAGTTTGTGGAGGCTGGCCGCCGGCTCAGCTCACCAGCGCGGCCCAGGCCGCGGCGTCGAAACCCACAGTGGTCGGCCCGCCGCTGGCGCTGCCCCAATCCAGGACCGGCCGCTTGATCACGCTGGGCTGGGCCAGCATCAACGCCCTGGCGCTGGCGGCGTCCTGGACAGCGGCCTGGGCGGCCGGCTCGAGCTTGCGCCAGGTCGTTCCCTGACGGTTGACGAGTTTTTCCCAGCCGACGGCCTGCAGCCAGCCATCGAACTGGGGCTCGGGCACGCCTTGCTTCTTGAAGTCGTGAAAGCGGTAGTCCAGGCCCTGGTTGCTGAGCCAGGCGCGGGATTTTTTGCAGGTGTCGCAGTGGGTAATGCCGTAGACGGTGATCATGCGGCGCATTGTGCGCGAAAAGAGGGCGGGCCTGATGCCCGCCCAGGAGGCTGCAAAGGGGGGGAGCAGCCTGGAATCAGGTCTGGAACTTGATCTGCGTCGCGCTGATGCCTGTGCCATTGACCGCGGCGACGCCCTTGACTTCGACGTCCACGTTGTTGGCCAGGTTGGCCGCGGTCCTGCCAACAGGCAGGAACGTCGCGGTGCCGCTGAAGTCCACCGTTACGCCGCGCAGCACAAAGGTCTTGGCGACCGCGTCAAGGTTGCCGATGAGGCCGCGAAGCTCGAACTCCAGATTGTCGATTTGCTTTTCCAGCTCGACCTTGGTCGCCACCAGCACGTCGTTGACCACGCGGCCTTCGACCTCGACACGGGCTCCCACCGCCAGGCCCGCCGTGCCGTCGGGGAAGGCGGCCTGGCGGGCATCGATCTGCAGCCCGTTGACGAAAAACGCGCTGGGCGTGGTGAAGGCCGTGATCATGCCTTCGACCTCGGCTTCGTCCCGGTCCTCGACGGGCTCTTCGGGCGGGCGAATCCGCTGTGCAGTGAACACCGCAGGCGCCGGGACAACGGCCACCAGCCGCACACGCACCAGCACATCCGCGGCCAGGGTGACGCGCACATCGGTCGTCGCGTCGAACCGGATCGCGAGGCTACCGATGTTGAAGGTGCCGGCCGCGCCATTGAAGTTGCGGACCAGGCCCTCGATCCGGTAGAGGTTGGGGCTGTTTCTGAGCTCGATGCGGGTGGCCATAATGCGGTTGGCGACGGGGTCGACAAAGCCGTTGACCTCGATGACGACCGGCGTGCTCGCTCTCACGAGCACATCCAGCGCCCCCAGGTCGCTGCTCAGTCCATCTTCGAAGACCGTGCTGCCCCTGATTTCCACCGTTTGGCCCAGCACCACCAGGGTCCGCGTGCTGGGGCTGACGCTGCTGATCGGCCCCACCAGTTCGCTGCCGAAGATGATGGTATCGGCGCGGCCCGATCGGCCGCTCGGGCCCGATGAAATGGACGAACCCCTGACCCTGACCACCATGCCCAGCTTGAGGTCGCTGCGGCTGCGCGGGACGCCGTCGTCATCGCTGACCAGGGCGTTCATGTCTTCAAAACGCACGCCGTTGACGATGACCGAGCCAAAGCCGCTGATCGCGCCCACAGAGAACGAGCCGGTGCCGCCGCTGCTGACGCCGGCCACGCCACCGCCGCCGCCGCCGCAGCCCGCCAGCGTCATGGCCGTGCCCAGCAGGCTCAGCAGTCCTTCCCGGCGCGTGATGCCGTGACTCGCCGGGGCCATATGTGCCGTTTTCATGGGGTCTCTCCTTGGGGGGTAGGGGGTTGCTCCGCCTGGGGGGCGGGGGGCATGGGCTGGGACCAGGTGAACAGGCCTATGCGCATGCATTGGTCTTGCGGCCGGCCCGCGTGGCGGTCGGCCGCGATCAATTTTTCCAGCCGCGGCGCGATTTCGTCGAGCATGTGGCGCCAGTGCTGCGTCATCAGTTCGCGAGCCTGGGCCAGCGACTCGTCCGAAAGCTCGTCGGCAAAAATCGCCTGCTCGAAATGCTGCGTGCCGTCGCCCAGCACATTGGCCGTGGCGGCGCGCAGATGGTCGCCCACGTTGTCGCCCAGGTAGGCCATCATGCGCGCCCAGTCACCCCGGGGCACGAAGGCCTCGCTCAGGATCTGGACGGTGTCGCTGGCGCTGTCATGCTCGGCCAGCCGCAGGCGGCCCAGTTCGTCGAGCAGGGTGCGGGGGTGCACATCGCGGGTGACCGACTGGGCCAGGGCTTCAAAACTCGGGGCAGGGCCCTGGCGCGGCAGGGCCAGGGGTTTGCCGGCCGGGGTGCGCAAAGCCGGGTCGGCCAGCCAGCGCGTGAACAGTTCGGTCACCGGGGAGCGGTGCATCTCGCGTTCTTTGGCCGGCTGGTTCTCCAGCCGTGCGACTTCGCGGCGCGTGAGCCCAGTCGTGGCGCTGATGCGGCTGGTTAGGCGGCTCGACGGCTGATCGGCGTGGGCCATGCGGGCGGCCTGGACGAAGGCCAGGCGCAGCCGCTCCTCGATCATCTGGATGGTGACGCCCTTGCCCACGCACAGCCGCGCCAGCGGCGCCAGCACATTGCCCAGCGCATCGAGCAGCACTTGCTTCTCGGTGTTGAGGGCCGAGTCTGGGGGGATGGTGGCACCGGTTTCCATGGAAAGCCTTTGAGTTCTCTTATTTATAAATGTGCAAAAGGCACATTTCAAGACGGGTTTGTAACAGGTACGGCGAGCGTGAGGGGCAAAAACCCCGTCGGCCGCCGTGGCGCGGCCGGCGGCTGGATGCGGGGCCGGACTTGGCCCTGATGATCGCGCTGCCTGGTCATACCTTGACCGAATTTTGCGGTTTCGCAGTTGGTAATGCCGTAGACGGCGATCATGCGCGCATTGTGCTCGGACGGAAAATGGTGGACGAAAAAAGGGCGGGCCTGATGCCCGCCCGGGAGGCTGCAAAGGGGGGAGGAAAGCAGCCGAATTACTCGAAGCGGATCCGGGTTGCCGTGATGCTGGTGCTGCTGGCCGACGAATCGGACGCGACGCCTTTGACTTCGACGTTGGCGCCATTCACCAGGCTAGCCAGCGTGCCATTGGGGAACAGCACACTGCTTGTGTATTTCACGTTGACCACCGTACCCCCGGGGGACGTCAGCGTGAAGCTCGTCGCGGTCAGTCCGGACACCTTGCCGTGCAGTTCAAACTCGAGATTGTCGACCTCGTTCTCGTCTTCGATCTTGACCCGGGTGGCCACCAGCACGCCGTTGCGCAGGCTACCCTTGACCTCGACGCGCGCACCGAGCACGATCCCGGCCGTGCCGTCGGGGAAGCTCGCGCCGCTGGCGTCCACCGCCAGTCCGTTGACGCTGAACTGCGAAGTGGACGTGAACGCCGTGATGGCACCTTCGACCTCGGCTTCATCGCGGTCTTCCAGGGCCTCTTCTGGCGGGCGGATGCGCGTGGCGAACCATACGGCCGGAACTGCTGCCGGCGGCAGCACGGCCGTCAGTCGGACGCGAACCAGGGTGCCATCGTTGGGAACGATGCGCACGTCGGTCGCGGTGCTGTAGTCGATGCGG
>JBOHHM010000296.1:0-11062 GCA_050725495.1 Burkholderiaceae bacterium
AACGTCCTGCCGGTGGCCGGCGATCTACTGCGACGCTGTGATCAGCATCTCAGAGCCGTGGCCAGGGTGGAGCAGTTTGACTGGCCATAAGTGGAGCACTTTGGGTGGCCGCCGGGGAGGGCGTCACTTCTACTAACGCCGCCTGACCGACGACGGCTGGCGACCACCAAAGTCGCTTCTCCGGAATTGCACTCCCGTAAGGAGTTTGTCATGGGCCGTGCGAACAGGATCGGCAAGCTAATCAATTCGGTTGGGCCTTTTGTTGTTGGGTTTGTGGGCGCTGCCGTCGCGTGGCTGGCGCTGGTTGCCATGGTTTCTGGCGGTCTGGCTGATCACCAGCGAGCCAGTGCCCTTGATGGGATTCCTTTTCCTGCTATGCACCCGATATTGGATGATCGCCCTGGCGGCTTTGGTAGCCATAGGTGCTTTGCTGCTCATTGGGTAGAGCGTTGCGGCCCGCATTCATGCTGCAGTGCAGCACTTGGGGGGTGGGGATGCCGTCCGATACGCGAACATGGCCGCGTAGGGATAACGCCTGCATCACCCTACCCTCCCCGGGGGCGATCCAGCGGCGGACAGTCCAGCGTGTGCGCCCAAAGAGCTGCCCGATCGAGGCCAGGCCTATAAGTATGTCCGGGGCGGGTGTGCTTGTGCTGTGCTGCATGGCAGTGCGCCTAGTTTTTGCACCAAGAAATTATACCCAGGCCCCGTATCTACGCGACGGTCGTAGCTGCCGGAGGTCAGCGCAGCGTGCAGGTGGCGTTGCACCCGGACAGTAGCTCGCGCAATCAGTGGCGGATCACTGGTCAACACATTCTGTGTTGAATTGCCGCCAGCGGGCATGTCTTGCGGTATGCCGGTGTGCCCAGTTGTTCGAGCAACCTTGTATCGCGACCCCGCGTGGCATATTTTAGATGGAGGGCGATAGAAAACCAGGTCGAATAGCGGGTTGTTCGTAACTGCTTCCTGCCGGAAAGGGGATTGGTATGGACCTCAGGAGCAAGATCGGCGAGCTACTCAAGTCCTGCGGAGTCTTTGTGATTGCTTTTCTGGCCACTGTGGTGCTGTGGCTACTGCTGGGGGCAGTTGTGTTGGCGGTACTGGTGCTGGGCAGCGGGCTGGGAGATGTGCCGACGTCGACCGTCATTGTGTTACTTTTGGTGGCGATACTTGCGGCGCTACTCTTTCGGTAGCGCGCTACGATGCAGCCGGCAGGCATGAGCGATCCGGCCCGCGCCGAAGGCGCCTACGAGCGCTGCCTGCTGCTCGCCGTCTGGTTCTCCCCGAGGGTGATAGCGTCCGAGGCGCTGCGCCCATTGTTGGTGCCCTTCGCTGCGTCGGCGATGTCGGCGTATCCGGTCAGCACCAAGCCCAATAGCGCGCCCAGCGACGATCCGACGCTGATTGAGCCTGACCGGTCGCGGTTGTTGCACTGGCTGCGATCGTGGCGCACATCGCGACGATGTGTCCGCTGAGCGGCACTAGCCGTGGGGGTTCTCCTACCTACGCGAGCGAAGGGGGCCCCACGTTCATTTCGTCGAGCCCGACACAACCCTACCCTCCCCGGGGTGCGGGGATTCAGGGTTGAGGCAACTTGCAATTGCCGATAAAGGGGCACGCTGCGAAGGAGGTCCGCTCGGGCGCTGGCCGGAAAGCGAAGTTCCTTTCAAGTGCGAGTGACGCGGTGCTACGCACCGTTAAGGCGGCGGCATAGCGCAATGCTTGGACGGCCTGGCACTTGGTGAGGATGTGCCAGCTTATGAAAGAACTGAATCAGGCTTTGCGGAAGCAAACGGAATGGCTACGGTGAAATGCACACAATGGCACAGCCATTCATCAACGCCGGTATCTGCCGCGCCTCCAGAGTCTTGGGGGGTCTCTGATGTGTGCGGCGGCGGGGGGCCCCAAAGTTAGGTAGCAATGGTCGATGCAAACCTACCCTCCCCCGAAGGGTTCTGGGCAGGTTTTGCGCGATGAGGAAAGTGCGCAATGGCGCTGGATCGCCCGTTAGTAGAAGGGATCTGCGCGAGCGAAGCGCCTTGCCGGTCTACTATCGGTCTACTAGGCTCAAACCAAAATGGCCTGCATTTCTGCAAGCCCTTGAAAATGCTGGTAGGACGTGCAGGATTCGAACCTGCGACCAACGGATTAAAAGTCCGCTGCTCTACCAACTGAGCTAACGTCCCATCAGGGTTTTGCCAGCATTTCTGCGATGCAGCAAAGCTTTAAATTATAGCGTCAGTTTTTCACTGCTCTCAACGCTGTGAAGCTATTTTGTCCAGCACCCAGCCCGCCGCGCATTGTCCGAAGGTGGCTGTCACGCTGACGACCGAGCCATAGCCGTGGCAATTCAGCGAACCATCGCCTTCGACCGCGCAGGAGGTATCAGGCGGCACCACGGCTTCGCGGCTGAACACGCAGGCGATGCCGATCTTCTTGCCGTCACGAGGCGCCCCGTGCTGCTTGCGAAGCCGATAGCGCAACTGCGCCAGCAGCGGATCATGCGTGGTGAGGGCGAGGTCGTCGATATCGACCCTGTGGGCATGGCGCTTGCCGCCTGCAGCGCCGACCGAAATGAAGGTGCAAGCGCTGGCGCGCGCCCAGGCAGCCATGGCGGTCTTGGCCTTGACCTGGTCGCAGGCATCGATCACGGCATCCACGCCCGCGGGCAGCAGTTGGAGCCAGTTGGCAGGCTCCACAAACTCCTCGATACAGGTCAGCTCGCAGGCCGGATGAATCTGGGCAATGCGGTCGCGCATGGCCAGCACCTTGGCCTGGCCCAGCGTCGCGTCGAGCGCCTGGATCTGACGGTTGATGTTGGACTCGGCCACATGGTCGAGGTCGATCAGCGTCAGGCGCCCGACCCCGCTGCGCGCCAGCGCCTCGGCGGCCCAGGAGCCCACGCCCCCAATGCCGATCACGGCCACATGCGCACAACGGATGCGCGCGGCACCTGCAGCCCCGTACAGGCGCTCCAGGCCGCCAAACCTGCGCTGCAGATCGACTTCCAACACGGGGCTCCCGTTCAAACCATGCGCTCCAGGCGCCAGATCTGGTACTTGAAGGCCGCCACGGCGCCGGCCAGAATGGCGGCCACGGCGACGAAGCTGCCGGCGCTCAGGGTGGAAATGCCACTCAAGCCCTGGCCTATGGTGCAGCCCATGGCCGTGACGCCGCCCACCCCCATCAGCACCGCGCCCCCCAGGTGGTTGGCCACGTCTTCGGTGCTGCCAAAACCTTCCCAGCGGAAGCTGCCCATGGCGATGGCGCTGACAGCGGAACCGACCACCACCCCCAGAACCGAGACGATGCCCACCGTCAGCACCTTGCTCTTGTCGCTGAAGAACATGAGCCAATCCAGCGCGTAGGCCACAGGCGAGACAAAGCTCAAGGCCTCGGCGCGGCCGGAATTGGTAGCCAGGAAAGCCTCCTGCAAGGTATCGGGGTGCTCGGCCACATGGCCCAGCTTGCCGCTGACCCACCACATGGCCACGATCACGGCCCCAATGCCGAAGCCCGCCAGCAGGTTGTCGAACAGGTTGTCGGCACGGCGAAAGCCTGCCAGCGCCCACACCATCAGGCCGCCACCCAGCAGCAGCGCCACCATCAAGCCGGCCGACGCAGCGTTCATGCCAAAAACGGCTGCAGCCCAATTGGGCAGGGTCGCAGCCGCTGCAAAATCAATAGCAACCCGATCCACGCTGGCAACGCGCAGCACTGCCGTGATGCCCTTGAGCGTGGCAAAGGCGGCCACCCCCATCACGACCAGCACGACGATGGACTTGAGGCTGCCGCCACCTATGCGCACCAGTGTCTTGCTGCCGCAGCCTGAGGACAGCACCATGCCAAAGCCGAACATAGCGCCGCCCACGGCGGCCGACAGCCAGATCCAGCGGTTGGAGGCATAGAGCGTCTTGGCCGGGTCAATCCAGCCCGCATAGACCAGCGCCGCGAAACCGATCATGGCCACGCCGACCGCCAGCCCCCACTGCCGCATGCGCGTCCAGTCGCCCATGTTGACGATGTCGCTGACGGCACCCATGGTGCAGAAATGCGCGCGTTGGGCAATGGCCCCGAACGCGACGGACAGGGCAAACGCAGCCCACAACACCTGGGTGGTAAGCGAAGACAAATCAGAGGCTTGCATGCTTTGATTTTAGTAGCCCGGACAGCAAACTACCGGGCCCGCGGGCTTCTTACTTGAGTCGCGCCAGCCGCTCCTTGGCGGCCTGGGCTGCTTCCGACTGCGGATAGGCTTTCACCAGGTCTTCCAGCGTCTTGCGGGCCGCGCGAGTCTCCTTGAGCTCGATCTGGCAATTGGCGATCGACAAAATGGCCTCGGGCGCCCGACCATGGTCGGGCGACTGTGCAACCAGGGCCCTGAAGTTGGCGATGGCGTCCTTGTAGTCGCGAGTCGCGTACTGGGCATTGCCCAGCCAGAACCGGGCCGAAGGCTGGTAGCCGCTTTGCGCATGGCGTTTGATGAAGTCCGCAAACGCGGCCTGTGCGGCCGGGAACTCGCCCTTGCGGAAGATGCCGAGCGCCGCTTCAAAGTCGCGCTTTTCTGCCGGGTCGGCGGTGAATTCCTGGCCATCGAGCGACACCTTGACCGGCTCGAACTTGCGCAGGCGGTCATCCACGCCTTGCGCCATGTCCTTTTGCCGACGCTGCATTTCGGCGACGTCGCGCGCCAGTTGTTCGTCTTGCCCGCGCAGCCTGGCCAGCTCGGCGCGCAAGGCCTCGATCTGGTTCTGCAGGTCCAGCAGGCTGCGGCGCAGCTGAGCGTTTTCTTCCATCAGCCTGGCCTGCGAGGCATCAGCCGCCTGGCGGTTGGCCTCGATGCGCTGGCGCAGCTCGAGAATGGCCTTGCGGGCTTCGTCGTCCTCGAACAAGCTGGCACCCGCCGTGAGCGCGGAGAAACCGGCGGCCGCGACGACCAGCGCACGCAATAGCTTCATGGACGCAGCGCTGCTCATCGGTAGCTGATCGCGGCACGACGGTTTTTCGCCCAGGCGGCTTCGTCGTGACCCGGGTCGGCCGGTTTTTCCTTGCCAAAGCTCACGGCTTCGACCTGGCTGTCATTCACGCCCAGCAGGCCCAGCGCCCGGCGCACGGCCTCGGAACGCTTTTGACCCAGCGCCAGGTTGTATTCGCGGCCGCCGCGCTCGTCGGCATGGCCTTCGATGACGGTCTTACGGTTTTTGTCGGCTCGCAGGTAGCGCGCATGGGACTCGACCACGCCTTGGTAGTCAGGCTTGATCACGTAGCTGTCGAAATCGAAGTACACCAGGTTGGCGCCATTCGGACCAGCGGCATCCTGCACTGATTTGCTCAGATCGACCGGGGCCACGCCGCTCTTGCTGACCAAGCTGCCATTGGCCTGGCCGGCCGCTCCGGTGCTCACGGCCGTGCCGCTCTTGTCCTCGACCGGCACGCTGTCCAGCTTCACATTGGAGCCGCAGCCCGCCAAAAGCGCAGCCACGGCGCATGCCAACACGATACGTTTCATTTTCAAGCTCCTGAAAAAAATCATAGTTTTTGGAATGGACCCCAGCCCGGCTCACGGATATCGCCGCCCTGGCCCGCCAAACGGGCCTTGATCTTGCCGTCCAGTGTGGTGGTCATCAGCGCCTCGCGGCCCTGTTGCTGGGTCGCGTAAATGATGAGCCGGCCATTGGGAGCAAAACTGGGGTTTTCATCGGCCGTGGTCTCAGTGATTGAGTTCGCGGCGGCGCTCGCAAGTTCCATCACAAACAGCTTGAACGCCCCGTTGACCCGGGAAATATAGGCCAGCCAGCGCCCATCGGGGCTGATGGCCGGCGAAATGTTGTAGTTGCCGGTAAACGTCACACGTTCGGGGTTGCCGCCCGCAGCGCCCATGCGGTAGATCTGCGGCGAACCGCCGCGGTCGCTGACGAAGTAAATGGTTTTGCCGTCGGACGAATACACGGGTTCGGTGTCGATGCTGGCGCTTTGGGTGAGCCGTCGCGGCTCGCCGCCATTGGCGTCGATGGTGTAGAGCTGGGAGCCACCGTCGCGGCTGAGGGTCACGGCCAGGCTGCGCCCGTCGGGTGACCAGGCGGGCGCGCTGTTGGAGCCGCGGAAGTTGGCGATCAGGCGGCGCCGGCCGCTGGCCACATCGTGCACATAAACAACCGGCTTGCGCGACTCGAAGGACACATAGGCCAGTTGCCCGCCATTGGGCGCCCAGGCCGGCGAGATGATGGGCTCCGGGCTGGCCAGGGCCGGCTGGGCGTTTTCCCCGTCGGCGTCGGCCACCCAGAGGTTGTAGCGCTGCGCCGCCTTGGTGATATAGGCGATGCGGGTCGAGAACACGCCCTTGTCGCCCGTGAGTTTTTCGTAGATGAAGTCGGCAATGCGGTGCGCCGCCAGGCGTAAGTCGGCTGCCGGAACGGCGTAACTCTGGCCGCCCAGGTCTTGCCCGCGCACCACGTCCCACAAGCGAAAGCGAACGTCGAAGCGGCCATCGGCGAGTCGCGCCACGCTGCCGGTCACCAGCGAATCGGCGCTTTTTTGCCGCCACAGCGCCACATCGGGTCGCGCGCTTTCATCCAGCACGGCGCCGGCCGTATCGACGGCGCGGAACTGGCCGCTGCGCTCCAGATCGGCCTGGATGATGGCGCCGATTTTCTGGGGAGATTGCTCGTCGCCGCGGAAAGCAGCCACCGCGATCGGCAGCTGCGTCAGGCCCACGCCCGAGACTTCGACCCGGAACTGGGCCAAGGCAGGTGCAATGGGAGCAGTCAACAAGCCAGCCAGCACCAGCCGACGGGATTCCATGGGGTTTCGATTCATCTTGTCTGCTAAAAAATCACAACACGGCAATTGCAAAAGCCTAACATGCCCTGCGGGCGGCCCTGTCAACGCCATGCGCACAGCGGGCAGCCTGCGGTGTCTGATAATCACCGGGCCGCGCCATTATGCCCAGCGTGACCATGGCCTCGACACCGCATTTGTTAACCGGATTGATTTTTTGTTTCGACTCCTGCGCCTTGCGCCGCATGCTGCCTGACATGCCATCCCATGAGTGACCACCCGCACGCTGTGAATTCGCACGCACCCCAACCATTGCAGGGGCTGCGGCGCCTGTTGCCCTATTTCGGGCGCGCCCGTTCGGCCTGGCTGCTGGCCGTTGCGGCCACCGTGGTCGGCGCGGCCACCGAGCCCATGATTCCGGCTTTGCTCAAGCCTTTGCTCGACCGTGGATTCCGGCAGGATGGTCTGAGCTTGTGGATCGTGCCGGTGACCCTGATGCTGCTGTTTGGCGTGCGCGGGCTCAGCGGCTTTCTGGCCCAGTTCGCGCTGGCCAAGGTGGCCAACGACGGCATGCTCGCCCTGCGCCGGGCCATGTTCGAGCGCCTGCTTGACGCGAACATGGCGCTGTTCTCGCGCCAGTCGGCCAGTTCGCTGTCCAACACGGTGGTGTACGAGGTGCAAACCGGCGCCACCATGCTGGTCAACGCCCTGCTGAGTCTGGCCCGCGACAGCCTGACGCTGTTGGCCTTGCTCGGCTATTTGCTGTACCTGAACTGGAAGCTGACCCTGATCGTGGGCGTGCTGTTCCCGGCCGTCGCCCTGGTGATGCGCACGCTCTCGCGCAGGCTGTACCGCATTGCCAAAGCCAGCCAGAACGCGACCGACAGCCTGGCCTATGTTGTCGAAGAAAATGTGCTGGCGCACCGCATGGTCCGCCTGCACGAGGCCCAGCCGGTTCAGGCCGGCCGCTTCGATGCGCTGAGCCAGGCCATGCGCCGGCTGGCCATGAAATCCACAACCGCCTCGGCCGCCATGACCCCGCTGACGCAAATGCTGGCGGCCGCTGCGCTGTCGGCCGTGATCTCGATCGCGCTCTGGCAAAACAGCACCAGCGGCGTCAGCGTGGGCAGCTTCGTGGCCTTTGTGACCGCCATGCTCATGCTGGTGGCCCCGATCAAGCATTTGTCTGAAATCGCCAGCCCGATCACCCGCGGGCTCGCCGCCCTCGAGCGCGGACTCGACCTGATCGAGCAGACCCCGGCGGAAACCGGCGGCAGCCATCGGGCCGAGCGGGCCACCGGTCGCATCGATTTTGCCGCGATCACGGTGCAGTATCCCGGCGAAGCGCGGGCCGCTCTGGACGATGTGACGCTGAACATTGCACCGGGCGAGGTGGTGGCGCTGGTCGGGCCCTCAGGTTCGGGCAAGACCACGCTCATCAACCTGCTGCCCCGCTTCGTCTTGCCCAGCAAGGGCCAGATCCGGCTCGACGGTCACGATATCGCGCAATGGCAGCTGTCCGCACTGCGCCGGCAGTTCGCCATGGTCAGCCAGGATGTCGTGATGCTCAACGATACTTTGGCGGCCAACGTGGCCCTGGGCCAGGCGCTGGACCGCGAGCGGGTCCTGCAGTGCCTGAGTGCGGCCAACCTCGGTGACCATGTGGCGACGCTGCCGCGCGGCATGGACACCCTGGTCGGACACAACGCGGTGCAACTGTCGGGTGGCCAGCGCCAGCGCCTGGCGATTGCCCGCGCCCTGTACAAGGATGCGCCGATTCTGATCCTGGACGAAGCGACCTCGGCCCTGGACACCGAGTCTGAGCGGCTGGTCCAGGAGGCCCTGCAGCGCCTGATGGCCGGGCGCACCACGCTCATCATTGCGCACCGCCTGTCCACCATCGAGCACGCGGACCGGATTGCCGTGATGGTGGCCGGCCGGGTAGCGGAACAGGGGACTCACGCCGAACTGGTGTCGCGCCGGGGCCTGTATGCGCGGCTGCACCAGATGGGTTTTGACGACGCCAAAGAGGCTGTTGCCGTGCCGGTCTGAGGTGACTTGTGACCGGCGGCTGTTCACCAACCACTACTCACCGGTCACTCGCCCCTCGGCGGCAGGATGGCACTGCGGCAGGGGCTGGCGGCTACAGCAGCACGATGTCGTACTGCTCCTGGCCCATGGCGGCCTCGCTTTGCAGCGAAATCGGCTTGCCGATGAAGTCGCTCAGGCCCGCCAGATGCTGGCTTTCCTCGTCCAGAAACAGCTCGATGACCCGCGGCGAAGCCACGATGCGGAACTCGCGCGGGTTGAACTGGCGCGCTTCGCGCAGGATCTCGCGCAGGATGTCGTAGCTCACGCTGCGCGCCGTCTTGACGCTGCCCTTGCCGTCGCAGGCCCCGCAGGGCTCGCACAGCATATGAGCCAGCGACTCGCGGGTGCGCTTGCGCGTCATCTCGACCAGGCCGAGCTGCGAGAAGCCGCCGGCCATGGTTTTGACACGATCGCGCGCGAGTTGCTTGCGAAACTCGGCCAGCACGGCCTCGCGGTGGTCTTCGCGCACCATGTCGATGAAGTCGACGATGATGATGCCGCCCAGGTTGCGCAGGCGCAGCTGACGGGCAATGGCCTGGGCCGCCTCCAGGTTGGTCTTGAAAATCGTGTCGTCGAAATTGCGGGCCCCGACAAAGCCGCCGGTATTGACGTCCACCGTGGTCAGCGCCTCGGTCTGGTCCACGATCAGATAGCCGCCGGATTTGAGCTCGACGCGCCGCCCCAGGGCGCGGGCGATTTCCTCGTCGATCGCAAACAGGTCGAAAATGGGCCGCTCGCCCTTGTAGAGCTGCAGCTTCGCGGCCGCCGCCGGCATGAACTCCTGCCCAAAGGCCTGCAGCTGCTCGAACTGCTCGCGCGAATCGAGCCTGATGGTCTGCGTCTCGTCGCCGACCAAGTCGCGCAGCACGCGCTGCAGCAGATTCAGGTCCTGGTGCAGCAGCGACATGGGCGGCAGGCGCAGGGACGCATCCTTGATGCGCGCCCAGGTCTTGCGCAGGTAGGCAATGTCCTCGGCCAGCTCGGCATCGCTGGCGTCTTCGCCGTTGGTGCGCAGGATGAAGCCCCCGCCGCCGCCCGTCGATTTGTCCCCGACCAGGGCCTGCAGCCTGGCGCGCAGGGCATCGCGCTGCTCCGGCGGAATTTTCTGGGACACGCCCACATGGTCGTCCTGCGGCAGGAACACCAGCAGCCGGCCGGCGATGCTGATCTGCGTGGACAAACGGGCCCCCTTGGTGCCGATCGGGTCCTTGATGACCTGCACCATCAGCGCCTGCCCCTCGAACACCTGCTTCTCAATCGGGACCTGAGGCTGCATGTTGCGCGCGATGCTGGGCGGCTCGCCGTCGGGCTGGCGGTGCCAGACATCGGCCACGTGCAGGAACGCGGCGCGCTCCAACCCGATGTCGATGAAGGCCGACTGCATGCCCGGTAGCACGCGCACCACCTTGCCCAGATAGACGTTGCCGACCAGGCCGCGCTCCAATGTGCGCTCGACATGCAGTTCCTGCACGGCGCCGTTCTCCACCACGGCGACGCGCGTTTCCTGCGGGGACCAGTTGATCAGGATGTCTTGTTGCATGTTCTCAGGGCCTGCTCACTGTGTAACTCACCATTTGAAACCGACGGCGTTCAACAATTGTGCCGTCTCGAACATCGGCAAGCCCATGATGCCAGAGTAGCTGCCCCGGATGTGGGCGATGAAAGCCGCCGCGCGGCCTTGTACCGCGTAAGCACCGGCCTTGCCCAGGGGCTCGCCCGACGCGACATAGTGCTTGACCTGGGCTGCCGTCAGCGGGGCGAAGGTCACGCGCGAGTCGCTCAGCGCGCCTTGACGTCGGCGCCCGCTCTGGACCGCGACAGCCGTCAGCACCCGGTGCGTGGTGCCGCTGAGCTCGCGCAGCATGCGGGCGGCGTCCGCTGCGTCGGCGGGCTTGCCGTACATCCTGCGGCCCAGCGCCACCGTGGTGTCGGAACACAGGATGGGCGCTGGCGGCAGGCCTCGGCGCTTGAGGCGCTCCAGCGCCGCGTCGAGCTTGAGGTACGTGACCCGCTTCACATAAACCGCTGGCGCTTCATTGGCGGCAGCCAACTCCAAGGCCTCGCTGTCCTCGTCCGCGTCGGGCAGCAGCAACTCGTGACGCACGCCCAACTGCTCGAGCAACTGGCGGCGGCGCGGACTTTGGGAGGCGAGGTAGATGAAGTCGGGCATCCGAAGAGGTTGAGCGTTGAGCGT
>JBOHHM010000297.1:0-13451 GCA_050725495.1 Burkholderiaceae bacterium
CCGCCTGGGTGGCCGCACCATGGTGCTGACGACCACCTTGCGGGCGCTGCGCAGCATTGGCGAGGCCTTGCAGAGCCGGTTTGAGGGGTCTGAGGCCATCGAGGTGCTGGTCCAAGGCCAGTGGCCCAAGCGCCGCCTGATGGAGCGCTTTCGCGAGGGCTGTGCGCAAGGGCGGCCTGGTTGTGTGCTGGTCGCTTCCGCCTCGTTCTGGGAGGGCGTGGATGTGCCCGGCGATGCGCTGCAACTGGTCATCATCGACAAGCTGCCGTTTCCGCCACCCAACGATCCGCTGGTGGAGGCCCGCTCGCAGCGGCTGGAATCGGCCGGGCGCAGTTCGTTCAACGACTACTTTGTGCCCGAAGCCGCCGTGGCCCTGAAGCAGGGCGCGGGCCGCTTGATCCGGCGCGAGTCCGACCGTGGGGTCTTGGCGGTGTGCGATGGCCGCCTGGCCAGCATGGGCTATGGCCGCCGCTTGCTGGCCGCCTTGCCACCGATGCGGCGGCTTCAGTCGGAAGACGAATTTCTGACCGCGCTCGATGCCTTGAGCGCAACGGGTTTGCCCGCCGGCGCGGAGGGCTGATGGACTACCAGAGCTTCCACCAGGGATCAGAGCCGGATTTGAAGCCGCGGCTCAGGTACTCGCTTCGGGGGTAGCTCTTCTTCAGCACGCGCCGGCTGTCATCGCGCAGCTGGTCCAGGCCCAGGGCGTCGTAGGACTGCGCCATGATGAACAAGGCTTCTTCCAGGGCGGGCACGTCTCGGTAGTCGGTCAGCGCGATCTGGGCGCGGCTGATGGCGGCCACATAGGCGGCGCGCGAGTAGTAGTAGCGCGCCACATGGACTTCATACTGGGCCAGCGAATTGACGATGTAGGTCATGCGCTGGCGGGCGTCGGGCGTGTAGCGAGAGTCCGGGAAGCGGGCAGCGAGCTCCTTGAACGACTCGAACGACTCCTTGGCGGCCTTCTGGTCGCGTTCCGACAGATCCTGACGCGAGACAAACGAGAACAGGCCCAGGTTGTCGTTGAAATTCACAATGCCCTTGAGGTACAGCGCGTAGTCGAGCGCCGGGCTCGCAGGGTGCAGCTTCATGAAACGGTCGAGGGTGGCGATGGCCTGCGCCTGCTCCCCGGCCTTGTACTGCGCATAGGCCTTTTCCAGCTGGGCCTGCTGTGCCAGCGGGGTTCCGGCCGCGCGGCCCTCCAGTTTTTCCAGCAGCGGAATGGCCTTGTCGTAGCCACCGGAGCTGAGCTCGTCCTTGGCCTCGGCGTAAATCTTGTTCGGGCTCCAGCCCGCCGTCCTATCCTCGGGTGTCGAGGAGCATCCTGACAGCAAGGCCGCCAGACTGACCGCGGCCAAGGCGGGGGCAACCGATAATTTCGCTCGAAGCATCACGGACAACCTTCTTGAAACAAAGCCCATTGATTATATCGAGCGACCCTTTTGACAAGCCTGTCGCCGAAACCACCGATGACGGCGCCGAGGCGGGGGCCGAGGTCGAACTGCGCGAGCTGGTGATGGGCGAGGCCCAGCATGGCGAACGACTGGATCGGGCGCTGGCTGTGCTGGTACCCGAATTTTCGCGCAGTTACCTTCAGCAGCTGATTGAAGCCGGCGCCGTGAGCCTCAACGGTGTCGTCGCCCGCAAGCCTTCTGTGCGCATCAAGATCGACGACCGGGGCGTGATCGAGCTGCGGCCGACGCCGCAAAGCCAGGCGTTCAGGCCCGAGCCCATGGCCATGGATGTGGTGTTCGAGGACGAGCATCTGCTGGTGATCAACAAGCCGGCCGGGCTGGTCGTGCATCCGGCGCCCGGCAACTGGAGCGGCACGCTGCTCAACGGCTTGCTGGCGCGCGACGACAAGGCCGCGCTGCTGCCCCGTGCCGGCATCGTGCACCGGCTGGACAAGGATACCAGCGGCCTGATGGTGGTGGCCCGCAGCCGTGCCGTGATGGACGCGCTGGTGCAGCTGATCGCGGCACGTGAGGTCAGCCGGCAGTACCTGGCGCTGGCGCATCGCGCATGGGAGGGGGCGCAGCGGCGCCTGGTCGAGGCGCCGATAGGCCGCGATCCGCGCAACCGGCTGCGCATGGCGGTCGTCGATCTGAATCACAACGCCGGCAAGCCCGCCAGCACCGGTTTTGAGCTGCTGCAAAATTGTGAGCAAGGTTGCTGGGTGCGCTGTACCCTGCAGACCGGGCGGACGCACCAGATCCGGGTCCACATGGCCTCGATCGGTCATCCCCTGGTGGCCGACGAGTTGTATGGCGGCGCACTGGCAGCGGGGCTGCAGCGACAGGCCCTGCATGCGTTTCGCCTGGCCTTTGTTCATCCCGTGACGCAGCGGCCGCTGGAGTTTCATGCGCCTGTGCCCGACGATTTGGGGCAGGCGCTGCGGGCCTGGGGGCTGCGTTACAATGGGATCTGAAGGCCAGAAGGCCTGCGCCCCCAGGCGAATCCGCCTGGTGCACGCGTTGCACAGCTTTCCCGTTGCCTGCAATGCAGCGAATTGAATCGCCCCTGATTTTTGCGCCAGATGGCGCCTTTTCCCGGAATCGCAACAAGATGAATACGGCGGATGCCAGGCGCGTCCTCGAAACTGCCTTGATCTGTTCGCAGCAGCCCTTGTCGGTGCGCGAACTGCGTGTCCTGTTCAACGATGAGCTGGGCGCCGACACCATCAAATCATTGCTGCAGGATCTTCACCACGACTGGGCGCAGCGCGGCGTCGAGCTGGTCCATGTGGCCACGGGCTGGCGTTTCCAGAGCCGTCCCGAAATGCGCGAGTACCTGGACCGGCTGCATCCCGAGAAGCCTCCCAAATACACCCGGGCCACCTTGGAAACGCTGGCCATCATTGCCTACCGCCAGCCCGTGACCCGGGGCGACATGGAAGACATCCGCGGCGTCACCATCAACACCCAGATCCTCAAGCAGCTCGAAGATCGTGGTTGGGTGGAGGTGATAGGCCATCGGGAAGCGGCGGGCCGTCCGGCCCTGTTTGCCACCACCCGGCAGTTCCTGGACGACCTCGGCATCGAATCGCTGGACCAACTTCCCGTACTGGACAGTCCGGCCCGCCAGGCCAGTGCCCTCGAATCGCTGAACCAGCTGGAGGATGCCGCCCAGCCGGTCCTGCCCATCGAAGACGCGATGCTCGAGCAGTCCGACGAACTCATGGCCCTGGCCAGCGTCAATACCGCGGGCCATCAGGCCGCACCCACCGGGACCCCCGCATGAACGAACCTACCCCTGGCGTGGCGACCCCGCCCCCCGTCGACGATTCCGAAGAAAGAACGGCTGCAGCTCCGGCGCAGCGGGCGGATGCCACTCTTGAACTGATAGCGGATGAGACTGATGACCGACCCGCTGATGCTGGTCAGGGGCAGTCCCCGATTGCCGACGCGCCCGCGCCGGCCCTGTCCAACCGCTTTGCCGACGTGGTCTCGGGTCAGTTCGATGCCGACGAGGAAATGGCCGACCTGGCGGCCCCGAAGCGCGTGCTGGCGCCCCAGGCCGAAACCCCCAAGCTGCACAAAGTGCTGGCCCAGGCTGGCCTCGGTTCACGGCTGGAGATGGAGCAGCTCATCATGGAGGGTCGCATCTCGGTCAACAACGAGCCGGCCCACATTGGGCAGCGCATCCAGTTCGGCGACCAGGTCAAGGTCAATGGCAAGCCGATCCGGTTCCGCATCGAGTCGCCGCCGGCTCGTGTGATTGCCTATCACAAGCCGGTGGGCGAGGTGGTGACGCACGACGATCCCCAGAACCGTCCCACGGTGTTTCGCAAGCTGCCCAAGCTCTACCAGGGCAAGTGGCAGTCGGTGGGGCGGCTGGATCTGAACACGGAAGGCCTGCTGCTGTTCACGAGTTCGGGTGAGCTGGCCAACAAACTGATGCACCCCCGCTTTGGACTTGAGCGCGAATACGCCGTGCGGGTGCTGGGTGCCCTGAGCAACGAGGAAAAGCAGCGGCTGCTCGACGGCGTCAAACTCGACGACGGGCAGGCCCAGTTCGGCTCGATCGAAGATGGTGGCGGTGAAGGCTCCAACTGCTGGTACCGGGTGACGATTTCCGAGGGACGCAACCGCGAAGTGCGCCGCATGTTCGAGGCGGTCGGCCACGCGGTCAGCCGCCTGATCCGCATCCGCTATGGCGCCATGGTGCTGCCGCGCGGTCTCAAGCGCGGCGCCTGGATGGAGCTCGATGAGCGCGATATTCGCGCGCTGATGCAGGCCGCCGGTGTGCAGAGTGGCGAACGTACGGGCGAGGGCGGCGAGGCCCAAGCCTCGGGGCGTGAAGGAGCGGGGCGCGGCGAGCGCAATCGACGCCGTGGCGGACGCGGCGGCGGTCCGCGTGGTGCGGCGGAGGGGCAGCGTTCGCCCAACGGTCCCGGCAGCAATGGCGCCGGTCAAGGCCAGCCAAGGCGCAAGGACCGCCCCGAGCGTGGGGATCGCCAAGGCGGCAGCGTCCAACCCGATCCCATGAAAACCTCCCTGGGCTACATCGGTGCCGACAGCTTCAACCGCCAGCGTCAGGGCCAGCGGCGCGGTGGTGGCGGTGGTGGCGGTGGTGGCGGTGGAATGGGCGGCATGGGCGGTGGTGGTCAGCGTCGCGGCCGGGGCCGCTGAAGCCGCCAGGCTCCAGGCCGTCTTTGTCCCTTGTTCCATTGCGCTTTTGCCTCGATTCACGGGAAAGTCATGCGAACAGGTTAAAATGTAAAGCTTTGCCCAATGGGCAGAAGACCAATAAATCAAGTTCAGGAAAATCAAAATGGCTATCGAACGCACTCTCTCCATCATCAAGCCCGACGCCGTGGCCAAGAATGTCATCGGCCAGATTTACGCCCGTTTCGAGGCCGCCGGCCTGAAAGTGGTGGCTGCCAAGATGGCTCACCTGTCCCGCCGTGAAGCCGAGGCCTTTTACGCCGTTCACAAGGAGCGCCCCTTCTTCAGGGGCCTCGTGGAGTTCATGATCTCCGGCCCGGTCATGATCCAGGCGCTTGAAGGCGAAGACGCCATTCTGAAAAACCGCGACCTGATGGGTGCGACCGACCCCAAGAAGGCGGATGCTGGCACCATTCGCGCCGACTTTGCCGACAGCATCGACGCCAACGCCGTGCATGGCTCCGACGCGCCCGAAACCGCCGAGGTCGAAGTGAGCTTCTTCTTCCCTGGCATGAACGTTTATTCGCGCTAATCGCGCGGATTTCCCATGCAATGACGGCCAACCTGCTTGATCACGATCTCGAGGGCTTGGCCGCCTTTTGCGAGCGGCTCGGGGAAAAACGATTCCGGGCCACCCAGCTGTTTCGCTGGATTCACCAGAAGGGTGCCTCTGATTTCGATCAGATGAGCGACCTGGCCAAATCCCTGCGTGAAAAGCTCAAGGTCGGCGCCCGCATCCAGGGCCTGCCGGTCATCACCCAGCATGAATCGGCCGACGGCACCATCAAGTGGCTGTTTGACGTCGGCGACGGCAACGCGGTCGAAGCGGTTTTCATCCCCGAGGACGACCGGGGCACGCTGTGCATCTCGTCCCAAGCGGGCTGCGCTGTGGGCTGCCGCTTCTGTTCCACGGGCCACCAGGGCTTCAGCCGCAATCTCAGCACCGGCGAAATCATCGCGCAGCTGTGGTTTGCCGAGCATTTTCTGCGCAAGCGCCTGGGCAGTGCCGAGCGCGTCATCTCCAACGTGGTGATGATGGGCATGGGCGAGCCGCTGCAGAACTATTCGGCCCTGGTGCCTGCGCTTCGCATGATGCTCGACGACCACGGCTACGGCCTGTCGCGTCGCCGCGTCACGGTGTCCACCTCCGGCGTGGTGCCGATGATCGACCGGCTGGGCGAGGATTGCCCGGTGGCGCTGGCCGTGTCGCTGCATGCGCCCAATGACGATCTGCGTGACAACCTTGTGCCGCTGAACCGCAAATACCCGCTGGCCGAGCTGCTCGACGCCTGCAACCGCTACCTCGTTCACGCACCGCGCGACTTCATCACCTTTGAATACTGCATGCTCGACGGCGTGAACGATCAGCCTGAACATGCTCAGCAGCTGGTCCGGTTGGTGAAGCAGCATGCAGGGCAGGGCGTTTCATGCAAGTTCAACCTGATTCCCTTCAACCCCTTCCCGGAATCGGGCCTGACCCGCTCTGCACATCATCAGGTGGTTGCCTTTGCCAAGATCCTCAGCGAGGCTGGTATTGTGACGACCGTGCGCAAAACGCGAGGCGACGATATCGACGCTGCCTGCGGTCAGTTGGCGGGCGATGTGAAGGACCGTACCCGGGTCGGTGAACGCATGGCCCAGCAGCGCACCGTGATGTTGAAACCTGTCAAGGCATTCGCTGTCGACACCAAGGAGGCTTGAGCCATGAAGAGATCCGTGAGGGGGTGGGGGCTGGCCAGGCAATGCTTGGTCTGGACATGGCTGGCGGCTGCTGCGCTGGCTGGAGTTTCCGGTTGTGCGTCCAATTCAGGAGCGGCAGGTGCAGTGGGTAGCAAGGCCGACATCGTGACCGATTCCGATGAGCCCGAAGCCCGCCGACGCGCCCGCATCCGGCTCGAGTTGGCCGTGAATTACTTCGACCAGGGGCAGACCACGATCGCGCTCGATGAACTCAAGCAGGCCATTGTGGCCGACCCCCAATTTGCCGATGCCTACAACCTGCGCGGCCTGATCTACATGCGCCTGAATGACCAGCGGCTGGCAGAGGAGAGTTTTCGCCGTGCCATGGCCTTCAACCCGCGCGACGCCGGCACGCTGCACAACCTGGGCTGGCTGCTGTGCCAGCAGGCCCGTTACCCTGAGGCGGATCAGTCTTTCTCCCAGGCCTTGCAGAGTCCGGTCTACGGCGACAAGGCCAAAACCCTGATGGCCCAAGGCCTGTGCCAGGCGCGCGCCGGCCAACGCGCGGATGCGGAGCGCAGCCTGTCGCGTTCCTACGAACTCGATGCCGGCAACCCGATCACGGGCTACAACCTGGCGACGCTGTTGTTCCAGCGCAATGAATTCACTCGGGCTCAGTTCTATATCCGCAGGCTCAACAACAGCGAGCTGGCCAATGCGGAATCGCTGTGGCTGGGCATCAAGGTCGAGCGCCGCATGGACGACCGTGTCGCCATGCAGCAACTGGTGGAACAGCTCAAGAAACGCTTCCCCCAATCGCGGGAACGGGCTGCCTATGAACGGGGTGCATTTGATGAGTGAGCCTGTGGAGCAAGTGTCTGGCGCCGCGTTGCCTGGAACTGCCGAGCCCGGATTCCGGGTCACGGCGGGGGCCTTGCTGAGGCAAGCGCGGGAAGCGGCCGGCTTGCATTTGGCGACCCTGGCGGCGTCGCTCAAGGTGCCGGTCAATAAGCTCGAAGCCCTTGAGGCGGACCGGACTGACCTGTTGCCTGATGCCGTGTTTGCCAGGGCGCTGGCATCGAGCGTCTGCCGCACGCTCAAGATCGATCCCGCTCCCGTTCTGGAAAGACTGCCTCAACTGGGGGCGCCTCGGCTTGCGACGGATGATGCGAGCATCAACGCCCCGTTCCGCACGCCCAGTGACAACCCGAAATACTCGGTTCTGGAGCAGTTGTCGCGACCCGTGGCATTGGCCGTATTGGCGCTGCTGCTGGGTGCCTTGGTGCTGATCTTTTTGCCGTCCGTCAAGCGTGACGAGGTTGTGACGGGGGCGGCGCCTGCAGAAGTCGTCACGACCGCACCAACGTCTGCGGGGCCTGCCACGAGCCCCATGACCGATGTGCCAGCCACTGTGGCCCGTCAGCCCGCCACGACGAGCCCATCGGTGGCCGCCGGCCCCGTTGCTGCACCGGTGTCGGCAGCGCCGGCCGTGGCGGCTGCGTCGCCGGGCGCCACGCTTGCCAGCCCGTCCTGGGCCATCGCGCCGCCCGCGCCCAGCGCGAGTGCGCCGCCATCTGCTGCGGCGGAACCGGCTTCCGGGTCAGCTCTTGGCATTGTTGTGTTCAAGACCCGCGCTGCTTCGTGGGTCGAGGTGACCGATGCGCAGGGCATGGTCTCGCTGCGCAAGATGCTGGCGCCGGGAGAGGTGGCCAGTGCCTCGGGAGCCTTGCCGTTGAAGGTGGTTGTGGGGCGCGCCGATTCCACTGAGGTGGAAGTGCGTGGCAAGCCCTTCAGTCTGGCCCAGCTCACCAGAGACAATGTTGCACGTTTTGAGGTGAAGTAGTGCAGTCCAGTCTTCCAATCGATGCGGCAGTGCCGAAAGCGCGCCGTTCGCGCCAGTCCCGGGTGGTCTGGGGCAGTCATGTGGTGACAGTCGGCGGTGATGCGCCGGTGCGCGTGCAGTCCATGACCAACACCGACACGGCCGATGTGATCGGGACCGCTGTCCAGGTCAAGGAGCTGGCCTTGGCGGGCTCGGAGCTGGTTCGCATCACGGTCAACACGCCCGAAGCCGCCGAAGCCGTACCGCACATCCGTGAGCAGCTCGACCGAATGGGGGTGGGCGTTCCCCTGATTGGCGATTTCCACTACAACGGACACCGCCTGCTGACCGAACACCCGGCTTGTGCCCAGGCGCTGTCCAAATACCGCATCAACCCTGGCAACGTGGGCAAAGGTGACAAGCGGGACAAGCAGTTCGGGCAAATGATCGAGGCGGCCATGCGCTGGCGCAAGCCGGTGCGCATCGGCGTGAACTGGGGCAGCCTGGACCAGGAACTGCTGGCCAGCCTGATGGACGAAAACAGCCGCCGTAGCAGCCCCTGGGATGCCAAGCAGGTCATGTACGAGGCCCTCATCACCTCGGCCATCGACTCCGCGCGGCGCGCCGAAGACATGGGCATGGATGGCAACCAGATCATGCTGTCGTGCAAGGTCAGCGGTGTCCAGGATCTGGTTTCCGTCTATCGCGAGCTCGCCAAACGCTGCGACTACGCGCTTCATCTGGGACTGACCGAGGCGGGCATGGGCACCAAGGGCACAGTGGCCTCGGCCACGGCCCTGTCCATCTTGCTGCAGGAGGGCATTGGCGACACGATTCGCGTGTCGCTCACGCCGCAGCCGGGTGAGTCGCGCACGCAGGAGGTGGTCGTCGCTTCTGAGATCCTGCAGGCCCTGGGCTTGCGCAGTTTTGTGCCCAGTGTCACGGCTTGCCCGGGCTGTGGCCGCACCACCAGTGTCACGTTCCAGGAACTTTCCAAGCAAATTGACGATTTCCTGCGCGCGCAAATGCCTGTGTGGCGCACGCAATACCCGGGCGTTGAGAAACTGAAAGTGGCCGTGATGGGCTGCATTGTCAACGGCCCCGGGGAAAGCAAGCATGCCGACATTGGCATCAGCCTGCCGGGCACAGGCGAGGCGCCGGCTGCTCCGGTGTTCATTGATGGCGAAAAAGCCCTGACCTTGCGCGGTGAGAACATTGCGCAGGAGTTTCAGCGGATTGTTGAAAACTATATTGAGAAGAGGTTTGGCGTTTAGTGTTGAGCGTGGAACACACGCCCAGCGCTGAACTCTCAACGCTCGACAGAAAAATGGCTGAGAAACCGGCTGCTGTGAAGGCAGAGAAATTGACCGCCGTGAAGGCAGAAAAGTTGACCGCCGTCAAGGGCATGAACGACATCCTGCCACCCGACTCGGCGCGTTGGGAGTGGCTTGAAGACAAGGTGCGCAGCCTCATGGCGCGCTACGCCTACCGCAACATCCGAACACCCATTGTCGAGCCGACTCCGCTGTTTGTGCGCAGCCTGGGTGAAGTGACTGACATTGTCGAGAAGGAGATGTATTCCTTTGAAGACAAGCTCAACGGCGAAGCCCTGACGCTGCGCCCCGAGAATACCGCCAGCGTGGTGCGTGCCGTGGCCGAGCATTCGATGCTGTATGACGGTGGCAAGCGCCTGTACTACATGGGGCCGATGTTCCGGCACGAGCGGCCCCAGCGTGGCCGCTACCGGCAGTTCCACCAGATCGGCGCCGAGGCGCTCGGTTTCTCGGGCGCCGAGGTGGACGCCGAGATCATTTTGCTGGCCGATGCGCTGTGGAAAGAGCTGGGCCTCAAGGACGTGCGACTGGAGATCAACAGCCTGGGCCAGCCCGAAGAGCGCAAGCAACACCGTGCCGAGCTGATTGCGCACTTCCAGAAGCACGCGCATGTGCTGGATGAGGATGCGCGCCGCCGCCTGCACAGCAATCCGCTGCGCATTCTGGACACCAAGAATCCGGCCATGCAGGCCGTGGTGGAAGCGGCGCCGAAGCTGATTGATTTTCTGGGCGAGGCCTCGCTGGCCCACTTCAGCAGCCTCAAGGCCATGCTGGAAGCCAATGGCATTGCCTACCGCATCAACCCGCGCCTGGTGCGTGGCATGGACTACTACAACCTCACGGTGTTCGAATTCATCACCGAAAGCCTGGGCGCGCAAGGCACGATTTGCGCGGGCGGTCGCTACGACTACCTGATTGAGCAGATTGGCGGCAAGGCCGCGCCGGCGGTAGGCTGGGCGCTGGGGGTGGAGCGTGTGCTGGAGCTGATCAAGGAGCAGGGCGAGGCCGTCGCTGCACCGGTGCCCGATGCCTATGCCGTGATTCCCGACGCTGGGGCGCTGCCGTTGGCCCTCAAGACCCTGCAGGCCTTGCGTGCTGCGGGGGTGAGTGTGCAGATGCATGCGGGTGCAGGCGAGGGCATGGGCAGCATGAAATCGCAGTTCAAGAAGGCCGATGCCAGCGGTGCGCGCTACGCACTCGTTTTCGGTGCGGATGAGTTGGCCCAAAACATGGTGACCGTCAAATCCCTGCGCGATGGCAGCGGCCAGCAGCTCGCGCGACCGCTGGCAGACCTGTCCTCATGGGTGTCGACCCTACAATCGCTGAGTTAAACGACCCATCACATGGCAAAACATCTCGATCTCGAAGAACAAGAACAGCTTGACCAGCTCAAGCATTTCTGGAGCCAATACGGCAACCTGATCACCTGGGCACTGATCGTCGTGTTCGGCTCGATTGCAGCCTGGAATGGCTATCAGTACTGGCAGCGCAGTCAGGCCACCCAAGCTGCTGCCATGTACGATGAAGTCGACCGTGCCTCCCGCACGGGCGACCTGGCCAAGCTGGAACGAGCCCTGGCCGACATGAAAGACAAATTTGGCCGTACGACCTATGCGCAGCAGGCCGCTTTGCTGGCGGCCAAAACCTTTCATGACAAAGGCAATGAGCAGGCCTCCAAAGCAGCGTTGGCCTGGGTGGCCGATGGGGCGGCCGACGATGGCTATCAGGCCATCGCGAGGCTGCGGCTGTCCGCTTTGCTGCTGCAGGCCAAGGCCTATGACGATGCGCTCAAGCAGCTCGCCGGCTCCTTTCCGAAGGAGTTCGAACCCATGGTGGCGGACCGCAAGGGCGACATCCATGTCTTGCAGGGCAAGAAGGCCGAGGCCATCGCGGAGTACAGCAAGGCTTACAAAGGCTTTGAGGCGCGTGTTGAATACCGTCGCCTGGTCGAGGTGAAGCTGACCTCGCTGGGTGTGAACCCGCAAGCCGGTGCCGCCGACGTGGCGAGCAAGGCTCCCGTATCCGGGGACAAGAAATGATCTTGAGTCCTTTGTGGTTTTCAAGGCGGGGCGCGCGTGCAGTTCCAGCCCTTGTGCTGGCGGCCTCTCTGGCCGCCTGTTCAAGCGGCCCTGAGAAGCCGAAACCTGCCGAACTGGCGCCCAATGTGGCCCTGATCGGTGTGCGGCAGGCCTGGAATGCGCGGGTGGGGGAGGTCGCCTTTCCGCTTGACGTGAATGTCAGTGGCAGCACCGTCACATTAGCCAGTGCCGATGGCACCGTGGCTGCCCTGGATGCCCGCACGGGGCGGGACCTGTGGCGCGTCTCGACCGGTTCGCCGATCGCTGCCGGCGTGGGCAGCGATGGTAAGCTGGCTGCCGTCGTGACCCGCGGCAACGAAGTCGTCGCGCTGGAAGGCGGTCGCGAGCTCTGGCGGTACAAGCTCCAGGCGCAGGCCTACACAGCGCCGCTGGTGGCTGGCGGGCGCGTGTTTGTGTTGACGGCTGACCGTTCTGTCTCCGCCCTTGACGGCCAGAGCGGCCGCAAGTTGTGGGTGCAGCAGCGCCCCGGCGAGCCTCTGGTGCTGCGGCAGGCCGGCGTGATGCTGCCGGTGGGTGACACGCTGGTTGTGGGCCTGTCGGGCCGACTGGTGGGAATGAATCCGCTCAACGGCAGCGTGCGCTGGGAGGCGCCGATTGCGTCACCCCGGGGTACCAACGACGTCGAGCGCTTGGTCGACCTGGTGGGGCGTGTCAGCCGCGTCGGTGATGTGGTTTGTACCCGCGCTTTTCAGGCGGCCGTGGGCTGTGTCAATGCTGCGCGCGGCGGTGTGCTGTGGACCAAGCCGGCCAATGGGGCCGTAGGCTTGCATGGTGATGATCGGCTCGTGTATGGAACCGAGGGTGACGGCAAGGTCGTCGCCTGGAAGCGTGCCGATGGCGAGCGCGCGTGGAGTACCGACCGCCTCCAGTACCGCGGTCTGACGGCGCCGCTGTCGATCGGCCGCTCGGTGGTGGTTGGCGACAGCACCGGCAACGTTCATATCTTGTCGCGCGACGATGGGACGCTGCTGAACCGTCTGTCGACCGATGGGTCGGCCGTGGTGGCAGCGCCGGCGCTGGCCGGCGACACGCTGGTCGTGGTCACTCGCAATGGGAGCATCTATGGCTTCCAGCCCGAATAAGCGGCTTGGGCGGGGTAAGTCATGAAGCCCGTTTTGGCCCTGGTAGGGCGCCCCAACGTCGGCAAGTCCACGCTGTTCAACCGCCTGACCAAATCGCGGGATGCGATCGTGGCCGATTTCGCCGGCCTGACCCGGGACCGGCATTACGGCAACGGCAAGCAGGGCAAGCATGAGTTCATCGCCATTGACACCGGCGGTTTCGAGCCCGATGCGGCCAGCGGCATCTACAAGGAGATGGCCAAGCAGACGCAGCAGGCCGTGGCCGAGGCTGATGTGGTGATTTTTGTGGTCGATGCCCGTGCCGGACTGTCGGCCCAGGACCACGATATCGCCAAGTACCTGCGCCGCCTGGGCAAGCCCTGTGTGCTGGCCGCCAACAAGGCTGAAGGCATGCGCGAAGGCGCCCAACTGGCCGAGTTTTTCGAGCTGGGACTGGGCGAGGTGTACCCGATTTCCGCGGCCCATGGCCAGGGGATCCGCAGCCTGGTGGACCTGGCGCTGGAACCGCTGAACCTCGTGGAGCCCGACGAGGATGCCGACCAGGCCGACAGCGGGGTCATCAAGCTGGCAGTTGCCGGCCGACCCAATGTGGGGAAGTCGACCTTGATCAACACCTGGCTGGGCGAAGAGCGCTTGGTGGCCTTCGACCTGCCGGGCACCACCCGCGATGCGATCACCGTGCCTTTCGAGCGCGATGGCCAGCGTTTCGAGCTGATCGACACCGCCGGTTTGCGCCGCAAGGGCAAGGTGTTCGAGGCGATCGAGAA
>JBOHHM010000298.1:0-11607 GCA_050725495.1 Burkholderiaceae bacterium
CGGGCGAGGCCGTCAAGCTGGTCATCGTCAAAAAGGACGCGAGCCTGACCGAAGCCCAGGTGCGCGAGTACTGCAAAGCGAACCTCACGGGCTACAAGCAGCCCAAGATCGTGGAGTTCCGCACCGAGCTGCCCAAGACGCCTGTGGGCAAGATTCTGCGGCGCGAGCTGCGCGACAAGAAGTGAGGCTTGGCCTCAGTTCTTTCAGCGGACTCAAGGGCTAGAATGCCCGTGCCTTGCTGCGCTGCAGCAAGGCGGCCCCAAGAGCTTCGGGCCTTTGCTGCCACGAAGCCGGGTCCTACCATTCAAGCAGGGAGGGTTCGAAATGACCGTTGTTGACGCTCGTGCGCGCCGTCGCGCCTTGGCGACCTTGGACCACCCGCAGCCCGAGGCTCATCACGCGGTTAGCGCGCCGGTGGCTTTTGCCTTGGGCGGTCTGGCCGGCGGCAACGGATTCGGGGCGGGCTTCCTGGAGGCCGTGCGCCAGCGCGGCCTGAGGCCGTCCGCCATTTCCTGCACCTCCGGCATGATTGTCTGGACCGCGCGCTTTCTGGCCGGCGACGATCTGCGCCAGCAGTTTCAGCAGGAACTGGCGCAGACCCCGGCCGGTCAAGGCCTGCCCAATCCGCTGGCGTCCGCGGTCTTGGGCCTCAAGGGTCTGCCGGGCGTCTTTCGCCCGGCGCTGGGCGAGTACTGGGCGCGCTGGGCGCAATGGCCTGCGGCAAGCTGGGCCCAGACGCTGGTCGATCGAACCTGGCCGGTGCAAACTGCCATACCCACGCGCCCCGAGTCGTTCTTCGTCGAGGTGGCCGAGCAGCTCAATGCGAGCGAAGTGGCCGTTCTGTTCAATGCGTTTTGCCCGCCCACCGGCGAGGAATATCTGTTCCTGAACCCGGCCGCGATGTGTCATCTGGGCCGCAGCCCCGGGGAGCGCCGCCAGCGCCAGGTGTTCCAGCCCATCAGCGCGCAGGCCGTCAAGGCGGCACTGCATTTGTACGCCTATGGCCATGAGCAACTGTATCTGGGCCAACACCTGATCGACGGCGCCTACCACCGCCAGTTCATCCTCGACGAACTGTGCGAGCTGTCGGGGCAGGCCAAGCCGGCCAGGCTGTGGACGGTGCGCCCGCAAAACGCCTGCTGGATCGGGCGCATGCCGGCCAACTACTTTGAGCAGCGCGACATGGAAACCGAGATCGGCATGAACAGCAACTACGCCGGGCAGGTGCAACGCATCGAACTGGTCAACCGCCTGATTGGCGGCGGGGAGCTCAAGAGCGGGCGCTACCGGCAGGTGGAGCTGCGTCCTTTCGAGTTCGCTGGACAGCGCGGATTCTTTGACTATTTCAATGAGAATCAGGCGGTCTTTGACATGGCCTGCGACAAGGCCATGGCGGCACTGGTTTGAGCTGCCGCAGGTCTGAGCGCCTGATGCCCAACAACTACATATCCGAGGAAGAACTGATGAGCCCTGCCCCGAATTCCCGTCGCACGGCCTTGTCCGCACTGGCCGCCTTCGTTGCCGCCGGCACGGCGCTGCCCCGAGTCCAGGCGCAGCCGGCACAGCCTGGCTGGGTCGTTGGCATCTCGCGACCCTATACCGGTCCGCTCAAAGGGGTGGCGGCCGGCTATGTGGAGGCCGCCAAGGCCCTGTTTGACCATGTGAATGCCCAGGGCGGCATTGCCGGCGCCAGGCTCGAGCTCATCGAAAAGGATGACGAGGGCGTGCCAGCCCATACCGAGGCCCAGGTCAAGGCCCTGGCCAGCGACCCCCGGGTGTTGGCGCTGATCGGGGTGGCGGGCACGGGCAATGTGCTGGCAGCCCTGCCTGCGCTGGAGGCGGCGCGTTTGCCCCTGGTCGGGCCCTTCAGCGGCGCCGCCGCCTTGCGCGGCGCCAACCAGCGCATGCTCTTCCACGTGCGCGCAGGCTATGACGATGAGATCAACGCCATTGCCCAGACCATGGTCGAGCGTGCGCCCGGCGGCAAGGTCGTGGTGCTGTACCAGGATGATCCCTTTGGTGCCGGTGCCTATGGCGCATTCTTGAAAGAGGCTTCGGGCAAGGGGCCGCGCATGAGTGTCTCGGCCTTCAAGTTTGACCGGACCTCCGGCAGCCTGGCCGATCCTGTGGCGGCGCAGCAAGCCCTCAAGGTGGCCGATGCCGTGCTGCTGGTGGCCGCCCCCAAGTCGGCCGCAGCCTTGCTGACCATGGTGCGCGCCGAAGGCCGCCGCAGCACTGTCTACACCCTGTCCGTCGTGGACGCGCTCGCGCTGGTGAAGGACGTGGGGGCCAATGTGGCCAACGGTACGGTCATCACCCAGGTCATGCCCAATCCCCGCAAGAGTGCCTTGAAGGTGGTGCGCGATTACCGGGCCCTGATGGAGGCGACGAAGCAGCCTCTGAGTTACGCCGGTCTGGAAGGCTATATCGCAGCTCGCGTGGTGATCGAGGGATTGAGCCGCATCAAGGGCAGCCCTTCGCGGGACAAGCTGGTCGCGGCGCTCGAAGACCTGGGGCGCGGTGACTTGGGTGGGTTCGCCTTCAGCTACAGCCGCAAAAGCCACGAGGGCTCCAAGTTCGTCGATTTGTCGCTGGTATCGGCCAGCGGCTCGATCATCGACTGAAGGCGCAGCCTTTCGCACCCCATGAGCCGCATCGCCATCGTCAGCGCCATGCACGAGGAGCTCGCTGCCGTGCTCGCGCTCATGCCCGACGAGCACAAGACGGTGGTCGCGGGGCGCGAGTTCTGGCTCGGTCACTGGCATGGCCACGAGGTGGTGGCCGCGCTCTCGCGCATCGGCAAGGTGGCGGCGGCCACCACGGCCACGGTGCTGCTCGAGCGCTTCGGCGTCAAGTGCATCGTCTTCACCGGCGCGGCGGGCGGCCTGGCACCCGGCGTCAAGGTGGGTGACATCGTGGTGGCGCGCAACTTTCTGCAGCACGACCTCGATGCCTCGCCGATCTTCCCGCGCTACGAAGTACCCTTGTACGGGCGCGCCCGCTTTCCCACCGATGCGCGCTTGAGCGCCGCGCTGGCGCAAGCCGCGGCGGCCGTGCTGGCCGCACCGGCTGCCACGCTGGGCGCCGATGCCGTGGCCGAATTTGGGTTGACGGCGCCCCGGGTCCATCAAGGCCTGGTCGTCAGCGGCGACCGTTTCGTCGCTACGACAGCCGAGAGCTTGGCCCTGCAGCACAGCCTGCCCGAGGCGTTGGCGGTCGAGATGGAGGGTGCGGCCTTCGCCCAGGTCTGCCACGACTACGGCGTGCCGTTTGCCGCCGTGCGCACCGTCTCCGACCGGGCGGACGACGCCGCCCATGTCGATTTCATGCGCTTCATCGAGGCCGTGGCCAGCCGCTACAGCGCCGCCATGCTCGACCGTTTCCTCGAATTGCTATCATTTTAATAGCGTCTAGCGGCGATTCCATGGGGATCATCGCCTGATTTGGCGTTGAGGCCTGCGATCTGAGCCGGCCGCGCTTGCGGCAATACCCTCCGGCACCGACGCGCGTGCCGTCTGCCGGGCGAACCCTCCGCGCGCAACTCCTGCCGTCGGCGAGCCCTTGGCTCACGACCGCTGCAGCTGGCCGCGGCCTGTCTCCAGCCCTGTGCCGACCCATGACGCTGCGCCGTGAACCCGGCCGGCGCTATCAGCCGCGACAAGCCTTGGTTTTGATTAAGGGTTTCCCCCAATGGCGATCTTGCAAAGCAGAACTAAGCTTGCGTCATCGTTTCATCAATTAATCGTTGTTCCATATATGGAACGAATTGCAAGATGACCAAGGACCCCATGACTGACATCAAACACGCCAAAGCCGGCCAGAGCCCTGCCGGGCACCAGGCCCCAGCCAGTGCCTTCGGGAGGGCCGTCTGATGACTGCCTCCCCTCAGGCGGCGCTGCTGGCCGACCGACGCATCCTGGTGACGGGCGCTGCGCGCGGCCTGGGCCTGGCCTTCGCCCGCACGCTGTGCAAACACGGCGCCCGGGTGGCGGTCGCCGATCTGCGTGAAGACTTGCTCCAGCAGTCCGTCGCGGCGCTGCGCGCCGAGGGCTTCGACGTCACGGGCGTGGCGGTGGACCTCGGCAGCCCCGAGTCCATCCAGCGCTGCGCCGACCAGGCGGTGCGCGAGCTCGGCGGCCTGGATGGGCTGGTCAACAACGCCGCCGTGACCGACTCCGGCGGCCGTGGCATGGACGACATCGAGATCGCCAAGTGGGACCAGGTCATGAACGTGAACGTGCGCGGCACCTGGCTCATGACGCGCGCCTGCCGTCCCGCGCTGCGCGCCAGCGGCCGCGGCGCCATCGTCAACCTCGCGTCCGATACGGCGATGTGGGGCGCACCCAACCTGCTGGCCTACGTCGCCAGCAAGGGCGCCGTGATCGCCATGACGCACTCGCTCGCGCGCGAACTCGGCGCCGACAACATCACGGTCAACGCCATCGCCCCCGGCTTGGTGCTGGTGGAGGCCACGCAGTACGTGCCCGAGGCGCGGCACCGCCACTATGTGGACCAGCGCGCGCTCCAGCGCGAGCAGACGCCCGAGGACGTGTCCGGCGCCGTGCTGTATGCGCTGTCCGATTTGGCCCGGTTTGTCACCGGCCAGGTTCTTGCCGTCAACGGCGGCTTTGTCATGCACTGAACGCACTTACACAGGAGCAACCCATGAGCGATCTGTCTGATCAACAACAACTGCCCCGCAGCTGGGACCGGCCCGAGGGCGCGAGCTTCGCTTCCTGGATGGAAGGCCGCGTCGCGCGCTTTGCCACCCGCAAGTACGACTTCGACGCGCTGAAGTTCCAGGCCGACTACGATCCCAAGTACCGTCGCGGCCAGATGCGCTACATCGGCACCGGCGGCACCGGCGTGGCAGCAGACAGCAACACCATTCCTGCCGAGAATTTCACGTTCTCGACCATGGTGATTCCGGCCGGCCACGAAGGCCCGCCGCATCTGCACACCGATGTGGAAGAGGTCTTCTTCCTGATCCGCGGCAAGCTCAAGCTGGTCCTGGAAAAGGACGGCGAGCGCTATGAAACCATCCTGACCGACCGCGACGTCGTCTCGGTGCCGCCGGGCGTGTACCGCGAGGAGATCAATATCGGCGACGAAGACGCGCTGATGTGCGTGATGCTGGGCGCCCAGAAGCCGATCACCCCGACCTATCCGCCCGAGCACCCGCTCGCCAAGGTCAAGCGCTGAGTCTTGCGAGCATGAACGCCGTGTCCCGCACCGCCGACGACTTGCTGCAGCCGCAACTGGCGCTGCTCGATCGCTGCTTTGCTCAGCGACTGGTGGCTCTGCCCTCGGGCGTGCAGGTCGCGGTACGCGAGTGCGGCGTGCCCGGTGCCGCCCCCACGGTCGTGCTGCTGCACGGCATCAGCTCCGGGGCAGCTTCGTGGTTGCACACCGCCGTGCGTGTGGGCGAGCAGCTGCATGTGATCGCCTGGGATGCGCCGGGCTATGGCGACTCGACGCCGCTTCAGGGCGAGGCACCCACTGACGCCGACTACGCCGCGCGCCTGCATGAGTTGCTGCAGGCGCTCAACGTTCGCCACTGCGTGCTGGTCGGCCATTCGCTCGGGGCGCTGATGGCCTGCGCCTATGCGCGCGAGCTGGGCGCGGACCGCGTCGTGGGCCTGGTGCTCATCAGCCCGGCGGGCGGCTATGGCGGTGCGGCGCAGGCCGACGCCAGTGCGCGCGTGCGCAGCGAGCGCCGCGACGCCCTGCAAACCCTCGGTGTGGCGGGTCTGGCCGAGCGCATTGCGCAACGCCTGCTCTCGCCGGCGGCCGACGCCGCGGCGCGCGCCTGGGTGCAGTGGAACACGGCCCGCCTGCACCCCGCGGGCTACCTGCAGGCGGTGGAGCTGCTGTGCGCCAGCGACCTTGGCAACAGCCGGGGTCTCGCGATGCCGGTCGAAGTTCACTGCGGCGACGCCGATGTCGTCACCCCGCCCGCCGCCTGCCGCGGCTGGGCACGCTTGTATGCTGCGCCGTTTGACTTGATCAACGGCGCTGGCCATGCCAGCCCTGTGGAGCAACCCGAGGCGGTCGCGCGCCTGATCACGCGCGCCGCGCTGCAAGGAGCGAAGCAACATGCGTGACAACACAACGGACGACAACAGCAACGACAAGTACATCGTGCCCGCGCTGGAGCGCGGCCTGCGCCTGCTCGGCGAGTTCAGCCGCGACAGCCGCACGCTGGGCGCGCCGGAGCTCGCGCGCCGGCTCGACCTGCCGCGCTCCACGGTGTTTCGCCTGCTCAACACGCTCGAGACCATGGGCTTCATCGAGCGCACCAGCGGCGGCAACGACTACCGCCTGGGCCTGGCCGTGCTGCGCCTGGGCTTCGAATACCTGTCCTCGCTGGAGCTGACCGAACTCGGCCAGCCGGTGCTGGCGCGCCTGTGCGACGAGATCCGCTACCCCTGCAACCTGGTGGTGCGCGATGGCCGCTCCATCGTCTACGTCGCCAAGGTCACGCCGCCCACGCCGTTTGTCAGCGCGGTCCGCGTCGGCACGCGGCTGCCGGCGCATGCGACGGTGCTCGGCCGCATCCTGCTCGAAGATCTCACCCTGCCCGAGCTGCGCAAGCTGTACCCCGAAGACCATCTCGAGGTGTTCTCCAGCAACACGCCCAAGACCGTGCTGGAGCTGTTCAACATGGTCCAGGTCGACCGCGAGCGCGGCTATGTGCTCGGCGAAGGCTTCTACGAGGCCAGCATCTCCACCATTGCGGCCCCGGTGCGCGACGAGAGCAGCCACATCGTCGCGGCGCTGGGCACCACGATTCCCGCGGGCCGCATCGAGGCCGACCGCATCGACGAGCTGGTGCAGCGCGTGCGCGCCTCGGCCGACGAGTTGTCGCGCCTGCTCAACTACCAACCGCGCAGCGACAGCGCCGACAAGGTCGTCGCGCTGCGCCCGCGCTGAACGCCATCACCATGAACCTCATCGACTTGAACGGGACCGTGGCCGTCGTCACCGGCGGCTCGTCGGGCATTGGCCTGGCCACGGTGGAGCTGCTGCTGCAAAGCGGCGCTGCCGTGGCCTTCTGCGGCCGCGACGAACAACGCCTGCGCGCGGCCGAAGCGGGCTTGCGCGAGCGCTTCCCGCAGGCCCGACTGTTCGCCGCGCCGTGCAACGTGTTGGATGCGGATGACGTGCAGCGCTTCGCCGCGGACAGCGAACGCGAGTTGGGCACCGCCTCCATCCTGGTCAACAACGCCGGCCAGGGGCGAGTGTCGACCTTTGCCGACACCGACGATGCGGCCTGGACCGAAGAGCTGCATCTGAAGTTCTTCTCGGTGATCTACCCCACGCGCGCTTTCCTGCCGCAACTGCAGCGCCAGGCATCGCCCGAAAGATCGCCTGCCATCGTTTGTGTCAACTCGCTGCTGGCCGCGCAGCCCGAGCCGCACATGGTGGCGACTTCGGCCGCCCGCGCCGGCGTGCGCAACCTCGTGCGCTCGATGGCCACCGAGTTCGCGCCGCTGGGCGTGCGGGTCAACGGCATCCTCGTGGGCCTGATCGAGTCTGGCCAATGGCGCCGCCGCTTCGAGGCGCGCGAAGACCGCTCGCAGGGCTGGGCCACCTGGACCGGCGAGCTTGCCGAGCGCAAACGCATTCCGCTCGGTCGCCTGGGCCTGCCGCAAGAGGCCGCACGCGCCATTTTCTTTCTCGCCACACCGCTGTCGTCGTACACGACGGGCAGCCACATCGATGTCTCCGGAGGTCTTTCCCATCATGCCTAACCACAGCCAAATCACGGTCGGCGCCGCCATTGCCGCATTCCTCGAGGAATGCGGGGTCAAGGCCGCCTTCGGCGTCATCTCGATCCACAACATGCCCATCCTCGACGCCATCCACGAACGCGGGCAAATCCGCTTCGTGATGGCGCGCGGCGAGGCCGGCGGCACCAACATGGCCGACGCCTATGCCCGCACCACGGGCAGCCTGGGCGTGTGCCTGACCAGCACCGGCACGGCCGCGGGCAACGCCGCCGGCGCCATGGTGGAAGCGCTGACCGCCGGCACGCCGCTGCTGCACCTCACCGGTCAGATCGAAACACCGTATCTGGACCAGAGCCTGTCCTACATCCACGAAGCGCCCGATCAGCTCACCATGCTGCAGGCGGTCTCCAAGGCGGCGTTTCGCGTGCGCAGCGTCGAAACGGCGCTCAGCACGATCAAGCTGGCCGTGCAGACCGCGCTGACCGCACCCACTGGTCCGGTCAGTGTCGAGATCCCTATCGATATCCAGGCCGCGCTGATTCCTGTGCCCACCGATCTGCAGCCGCTGCCTGTGGTGGCCAGCGTGCCGTCGGCCCGCGCGCTGGACGAGCTGGCCGAGCGTCTGGCCAAGGCGCGTCGTCCGCTGCTGTGGCTCGGCGGTGGGGCGCGCCATGCCGGAGCCGCTGTGGCGCGCCTGCTGGCGATGGGCCTGTGCGTGGTGACCAGCACCCAGGGTCGCGGCATCGTGCCGGAAGACGACGCTCGCTCGCTCGGCGCCTACAACCTGCACAAGCCGGTGGAGAATTTCTACCAGACCTGCGACGCGATGCTGGTCGTGGGCTCGCGCCTGCGCGGCAACGAAACGCTCAAGTACGAGCTCAAGCTGCCGCGCCCGCTCTACCGCGTCGATGCCGACCCGGCCGCCGAAGGCCGCTGCTATGCCACCGACTACTTTGTCACGGGCGACTCCGCGCTGGTGCTCGAAGGCCTGGCCGACCGGCTGCAGGGCCGCCTGTCGGTCGACCCGGGCTTCATGGCCGATCTGCGCGCAGCGCGTGCCGCTGCCGAAAAGAGCCTGCTCGACGGCCTTGGCCCCTACACCGAACTGGTGAGCCAGTTGCAGCAGGCCGCCGGCCGCAACTTCAACTGGGTGCGCGACGTCACGGTGTCCAACAGCACCTGGGGCAACCGCCAGCTGCACATCTTCGATCCGCGCGCCGGCGTGCACGCTTTGGGCGGTGGCATCGGCCAGGGCCTGGCCATGGGCGTGGGCGCCGCCGTCGGTGCGGCCGAGACGCGCTCGGGCCGCAAGACCTTCTGCCTGTCGGGCGACGGCGGCTTCATCCTGAACCTGGGCGAGCTGGCCACGGCGGTGCAGGAGCAGGCCGACGTCGTGTACGTGCTGATGAACGACCAGCGCTACGGCGTGATCCAGAACATCCAGGACGCTCAGTACGGCGGCCGTCGCTGCTACGTCGACCTGCACACGCCCGACTACGCGCAACTGTGCGCCTCGCTCAAGCTGGGCCACACGCGCGTGAGCAAGCTCGCCGACCTGCGCGCTGCTCTGGACAAGGCGCTCGCCGCGCGCGGCCCGTTCATCCTGGAGATCGACATGCTCTCGATCGGCAGCTTCAAGACCGCGTTTGCCGGCCCGCCGACCAAGGTCGCCGCGTCCGCATGAGCACAGAAGGAAGCGATGCCATGTTGAAGGTGGCGATGATTGGCTGCGGCGCGATTGGCGCGAGCGTGCTCGAGCTGCTGCACGGCGATCCTGACGTGGTGGTGGACCGCGTGATCACGGCGCCCGATGCACGCGCCAGGACCGAGGCCACGGTCGAGCGCTGGGCGCCGCAGGCCCGGGTGCTGGAGGCGCTCGATGCCGCTGACGCGCCGGATCTCGTGGTCGAGTGCGCGGGCCACGGTGCGATTGCCGAGCATGTGGTGCCGGCGCTGGAGCGCGGCATTCCCTGCGTCGTCGCATCGGTGGGCGCCCTGAGCGCGCCCGGCATGGTGCAGATGCTGGAACAGGCCGCGCAGCGCGGCAACACACAGGTACAACTGCTGTCGGGCGCCATCGGCGGCATCGACGCGCTGGCAGCCGCCCGCGTGGGCGGGCTCGACGCCGTCGTGTACACCGGCCGCAAGCCGCCTGGCGCATGGAAGGGCACGCCGGCCGAGTCCGCCTGCGATCTCGACAACCTGACCGCGGCGCACTGCATCTTCGATGGCAGCGCCGAGCAGGCCGCGCAGCTCTATCCCAAGAACGCCAATGTGGCGGCCACGCTGTCGCTCGCGGGCCTGGGCCTGCAGCGCACACAGGTGCGGCTGTTCGCCGATCCGGACATCACGGAGAACGTCCACCATGTCGAGGCACGCGGCGCCTTTGGCAGCTTCGAGCTGACCATGCGTGGCAAGCCGCTGGCGGCCAATCCCAAAACTTCCGCGCTGACCGTCTACAGCGTGGTGCGTGCGCTGCTCAACCGCGGCCGCGCGCTGGCCATCTGAGGAGATCCGTCATGGCTCTGATCACCGAATCGAAAGACCTGCTTCCCATCAACATCGGCGGCGAAATGCGCTTGGGCGGCGGCGACGAATCCGCCACGCTGTACCCCGCCACCGGCGAAGTGGTGGCGCGCCTGCGCGCACCGAGTCTGGCCGACGTCGATGAAGCCATTGCGCGCGCCGACCATGCGTTTCGCGGGAGCGGCTGGGCGCGGCGCAAGCCGCACGAGCGCGCCGCGGTGCTGTACCGCGTGGCTTCGCTGATCCGCGAGCGCGCCGAACCACTGGCCCAGCGCCAGCGCCTGGACAATGGCAAACCGATCAACGAGACGCGCGCCCTGGTGGCCAGCGCCGCCGGCACCTTCCAGTTCTTCGCGAGCGCCTGCGAGACGCTGGAGGAAACCCTCACGCCCTCGCGCGGCGACTACATGACCATGAGCGTGCACGAGCCCATGGGCGTGGTCGCGGCGATTACACCGTGGAACTCGCCCATCGCCAGCGAAGCGCAGAAGGTCGCGCCGGCGCTGGCCGCGGGCAACGCGGTCGTGATCAAGCCGGCCGAGGCTACGCCGCTGATGGCGCTGGAGCTGGCCGCGATCTGCGAAGAGGCGGGCGTGCCCAAGGGCCTGATCAGCGTGCTGCCGGGCCGTGGCTCGGTGATTGGCGACGCGATTACCAAGCATCCGCTGGTCAAGCGCGTGTCGTTCACCGGCGGCACGAGCACGGGCAAGCACATCGCCCATATCGCGGCCGACAAGATGATGCCCGTCTCGTTGGAGCTCGGCGGCAAGTCCGCCACCATGGTGCTCGACGATGCCGACCTCGACCACGCCGTCAACGGTGTGCTCTACGGCATCTTCAGCTCGTCGGGCGAATCCTGCATCGCGGGCTCGCGCCTGTTCGTGGCGCGCCAGCGCTACGGCGAGTTCATGGAGCGGCTCGCGGCGCGCGCGGCTGCGCTGCGCGTGGGTGACCCGGCCGACGAGCGCACCCAGATGGGGCCGCTGATCACGGCCAAGCATCGCGAGTCGATCGAGCGCTATGTGGAACTGGGGCGCAGCGAAGGCGCGAGCTTGCGCACCGGCGGTGTGCGGCCGCAAGGCGCGCTGTACGAGCGCGGCTACTACTACACGCCCACCATCCTCGAAGGCCTGAAGAACAGCGCCCAGGTCTGCCAGCAGGAGATCTTCGGCCCCGTGCTGGTCGCCATGCCGTTCGACAGCGAAGACGACCTGCTGGCCCAGGCCAACGACAGCGTCTACGCGCTGGCCGCCGGCATCTGGACGCGCGACTACAAGCGGGCCTGGCGCATCGGCCGCGCGGTGCAGGCCGGCACGGTGTGGATCAACACCTACAAGCAGTTCTCGGT
>JBOHHM010000299.1:0-3559 GCA_050725495.1 Burkholderiaceae bacterium
GCGTCATGCCGATGCCGCCGGCCAGCAGCAGGTGCCGTCGGGCCTGCGGCGCCAGAGGAAATGTGTTGCCCGGCCCCCTGACCGGCAGCAGGTCGCCTTCGCGCACGCGTTCGTGCAGGGAGGCAGAGCCGCCGCGGCTCGCAGCTTCGCGCTTGACGGCGATCACATACGGCGTTGCAGGCCCTTCGTCCGTGCCGGGCGCGCGGGCAATCGAGTACTGGCGCATGAAGCCGCCCGGCATGTGGACGTCAAGATGCGCGCCGGCGCTGTAGGCCGGCAGCGGCCGGCCCCAGGGATGGGACAGCTCAAAGGCCAGAATGTCCGGCGTCTGGCGGACGATGCGGGTGACCCGGACGGTCAGTGTGCGGTCGAGCACGGTGACTCCTTCAGGAAGACGGGGCCGCCACGGCGCCGGAGCGTGCGAGCGGAATATGGGCCGTGGCCTCGACCTCGATGCGCACCGCGCGCGAGGGCAGCATGCCGCTGACCTCGACCACGGTGGACACCGGCGGCTCGGCCGGGTAGAACAGCCGGCGCACGCGGTTGTAGAGCGGGTAGTCGCGCAGGTCGGTGAAGTACTGCACGAGCTTGAACACGTCGGCCATCGAACCGCCCGCTTCCTCGGCGAGCTGGCGGATGCGCTGCAGCACAAACCAGCTTTGCACCAGCACCGGGGCCTGGAAGATGTCCACCGACAGCTCGCCGGTCTCGCCGAGTTCGCGGCGCACCTCGGGCGGCAGTTCGTCGAAGCGCTCGATCACGCGGCCGGCTTGCGGGTCGACGGCGATCACGCCCGACATGTAGACCATGTCGCTGACCCGCTTCCAGGCGGCATAGCGTGCCAGGGGGCGGCCGGTGGACTCGTTCATCGTGCGCCCCTCACTTGGCGAGCTTCTTGCGCAGGTCCAGGCCCGTGCCCTTGTTGACGAACTGCGTGGTGTAGACCGAGGCTAGGGCGAAGTCGGCCGGCTTGTACAGGCCGGCGGCGACGGTCTTGTCGTAGAAGTCCTTCATGCGCGCATCGGTCATGGCGCCCACGCCCAGGCTCTGGGCGTCGCCAGTGTCGATCAGCGTGCGCAGCACGGCGACCGATTTCTCGATGTAGTCGTCGCTGAGGTCGGGGTTGATTTTCTTGATCAGATCATCGGCGGCCTTGCGGTCACCGTAGAGGTAGTTGTACCAGCCGATCTGCGAGGCTTCGATGAAGCGGCGCACAGTCTCGGGCTTGTTCTTCACGAGGTCCTGGCGCGTCTCGATCACCATGCCATAGGTCGACCAGCCGGCATCGGCCAGCAGGTGCACCACGGGCTTGAAGCCGCCCTGTTTTTCTACTGCCAGCGGCTCGGAGGTCGCATAAGCCTGCTGCACCGACTGCTTGTCGGCGAGGAATTGCGACAGGCTGTAGTTGTAGGGCTTGACCTGCTCGTCACGGAAGCCGTGCGAGGCCTTCATCCACTGCCAGAAGCTGAACTGCCCGTCCTTGGCCAGCAGCACCGTTTTCGCCTTGTTCAGGTCGGCCCATTTGTCCAGGCCCTGGCCCGGATGGGCGATGATGGCCTGAGGGTCTTTCTGGAAGAAGCCGGCGATCACGACGGTCGGAATCTTCTGCTTGGCGTTGTCGAAGGCCATCAGCATGTTGCCGGTCATCAGGAATTCGATCTTGCCCGCGGGCAGCATCGGCCGGTTGTTGACCTGGGGGCCGCCCTGTTGGATGTCGACCTCGAGCCCGTATTTCTTGTAGGTGCCGTCGACCAGCGCCTGGTAGAAGCCGCCGTGGCCGGGCTGGGCCCGCCAGTTGGTGGCGAACGCCACCTTGTCCTGCGCGTGCGCGGCGAAGGCCGAGCCGGCGAGGGCGGCGACGAGCAGCGCGCGGCGCATCAGTGAGTCAAAGGGTTTCATGGTCGGGGTTTCCTTTCGTGCGGTTGGAGGAGGGTTTGGAAGGACGGCGGGACTCGTTCAGGCTTCGCGCGCCATGGCCGGCTGCCAGCCGCGCGTCTTGCCGGGGTTCATCAGGCCCATCGGATCGCTGAGCTTCTTGAACTCGATCTGCATCGAGTCGATGGTCTTCATGCCACCGTCCTCGATCGTGACCACGTGGGGGTTGAAGATGACGCAGCCGCCTTGCGACTCGATCTCGCGGATCAGCTCGTACTGGTGCTGTGCGCCCTTCCAGCGCACCAGCAGGATCGCGAAGGTGGCGTAGTCGCCGTGCATGCGCGCGAACTCGTGGTGCTGGTAGACGTCGTCGCCGAATAGCGCGATGTGGCGGTCCACCACGGCCGGGTCGAACGGCTGGGCATAGGCGACCTGCAGGTAGGTCCAGGAGCGGTCGACCTTGAGCACCTGCAAAGTGGTGTGGTTGTAAGCGCATTCGCTGGCCGGCGGCAGGCCGGCGGCATCGAGCTGGGCTTCAGTGCGCGCCAGCGAGATCGTGCCGCCATGGGCTTGCACGAGCTTTTCGAAGGCCGCCATCGACGAGGGTGCGACCATCGCGAACATCGCGTGGCGCTCGGGCGGGAAATAGGACTCGAGCGTCGTGTAATACGGCGCGAAACGCTTGTCCACGGCCGACAGCAGGAAGATTTCGAGTTCGGGCCTGCTCGCGGCCACGCCGAAGTCCAAGACCTTGCGGTAGCTGTCGAACAGCGCGATGCAGTGCACCCACTCGACCGCCGGGCTCAGCGCCACTTCGACCTCGGTCAGGATGCCGTTGGTGCCGTAGGCGTGGTGTACCTTCTGGATGTCATCGCCGAACAGCTCGATCACCCGGGGCTCGCGCTCGACGGTCACGATGCGCGCGCGGATCAGGTTGCCCGGGTCGCGCAGCACGCCGTGACGGGTCGAGCCGATGCCACCGAAGCCGCCCGCGATGAAGCCGCCGATGGTGGCGACGCGCCAGGTCGAAGGCCACATGCGCAGCGCCTGCCCGGTTTCGCGCACCGCGAGCTCGATGTCGTGCAGGCGCGCGCCGGCCTGCACCGTGACGCGGCCGGGCGCGATGTCGAGCACGCGGCTCATCTGCGTGACGTCGAGCACCAGGCCGCCTTCCAGCGGCACGCACTGGCCGTAGTTGCCGGTGCCGCCGGCCCGTACCGTGATCGGTAGTTTCCAGCGCGCGGCCACGGCCGCGGCCTGTTTCACATCGTCTTCGGTGCTGACCTTGACCACCAGGTCGGCTACGCAGCCGGCCAGTTGCTCGGTCAGGATAGGGCTGTACCAGTAAAAGTCCTTGGAGAGCTGCTTGCGCTGGCGCAGCTCGCCAATCACATTGAGGCCCGCCAGCTCGCGCTGCACGGCAGTCCAGTCGACGGTGCGGCGCAGCTCTGAATCAGGGCGGGAAGCGGAGGGAATCATGGCGTGGGCCTCAGGGGGATGGATGGCGCAGGCCGTCGAGGCTGCGAAAGTCGGGGCGCTGGGCATGCAGGGGCTGGCCTGCGCGCAGCACCTGGCGGCCCAGTTCGGGCCGGCTCAGCACCTCGCTGCTGGTGCGTCCCGGGTGCAGCACCAGGTCGGCCGGCGCGCCGCGGCGCAGCACTCCGTCCCAGGCCAGGCCCAGGGC
>JBOHHM010000300.1:0-4914 GCA_050725495.1 Burkholderiaceae bacterium
GGGCATGCTTTGAGCCCCGCTTGCAAGGCGCCGCTTACTTTGAGTCGTTGAAGGTCCGCTTGTGGTAGTCCCGTATGACCGGTTTGGGTCGAATGGGAGCGTAGACCGCTCGCTCTCGATCGATCCCTCGCGATCAGCCGCAATCGGCAATGACCGGGTGCCGATGAGTTGTACCCCTGCAGCTTGACTGCCAGCCGGAGGCGCGGGTGCGGACGCGGCTCAACTGCCGGCCGCGACCCAGGCGCCGTCGGATCGGCGGCATGCGCTGCCGCGGATCTTCTGCCAGCCTGCGCTGGTGAGTACCTCGGCCTCGTACGGCCGGCAATGCGCGCCGTTGCGTGTGACCACCTGGCCCGGCACGACGGCGTATTGTGTCCCGGCCGCCGGCCACTGGACTCGCTGGCCGGCCGGCGCAAACTCGAGCGCCTGCGCAATGCAGGCCTGGTTGTTGGCGTCGATGCGGCGTCCGACCTCGCCGCCGATCAGCACGCCTGCGATGACTCCTCCGGCGGTGGCCACCGCGCGGCCGGTGCCATTGCCGACCTGGTTGCCGATCACCGCACCGGCGATGCCACCGATGACCCGGCCCACGACTTCGCTGTTGCACTGTGCGATGGGCCCGTGCGGGGGCGCCGGCTCATGGCCGGGGTGGTAGACCGGCTCGCCACTCTCGACCACCACCCACGGCGGGAAGGCCCCCTGCGGCGGCGGCGCGACGGATGCGCCCCGGCGGTGACCACGACCGTCGCACTTGACCTCTTCCTTGAAACCGCCGTTTTTCTTCCATTCGCGCTCGACCTTGCACGGTCCGTCCCAGAACTCGCTCTTGCCCTCCGGGTAGCGGTCGTTGCCGCCGTCGCACTTGCGCTCCTCCTTGAAGTCGCCGTTCTTCTTCCACTCGCGCTCGATCTTGCAGCCGCCGTCCCAGAACTCCTCCTTGTACTCGCGGCGCTTGCCGCGATCGTCGTCGGCCAGGGCGGGGCCCGCTGCGCCGAACGTCGCGAGCAGGAACAAGGTGACAAGGCGTGATGGGGTCATGGTGGGCATGGAGTCGTTGCGCACTTCAACGCTTTTGCCGGTGGCTTCGCCGACCACTGGGGCGCGCAAATGTGACAAACTGAACTGAAACCGGCCGATCCACCGCGCCCATACTGGAAACGGCATGCCGCTTACGCGTGGAACAGGGCCTAATAGACTCCCATGGACGGCGCTTGCGCTCGCAACGCCGCGCGAGGGTTTGCCATGCAACGACTGTTGATCGCATTAGGGCTGCTGTTCCTGATCGCCGGGATCTTGTGGCCATGGCTGTCCAAGGTGCCCTGGGGCCGGCTGCCGGGCGACATCTCGATCGAGCGCGGGGATTTCGGCTTTTACTTTCCGTGGGTGACCTCGCTGATCGTCTCGCTCGTTCTGTCACTGCTGTTGTGGTGGTGGTGGCGCAAATGAACCGCGTGTGCACTGATCCGGGAGCAGCCGTTGCGGGGTGGTGAAAAAGGCTGATTCGTCAGCTCGGGGCCATGGCCGTCGACAGGATGTTCGCGAGGAAGATCCGCTTGGACATGAGCGCAGCCTTCACCCCCTGTGCTACTGGCCTTCCTGCAGGATCTTGGTTTCGTACGTCTCGACAACGGGTCGCACCAGGGCGCGGCCATCACCATCGTGACGAAAACAGCCGCTCCGACCATTTCAGGTGCCCCGGCGCCCATTTTCTTCGCCGAGCCGATCAGCACCTTGAACTTGCCGGCGCGCATGTCGGCAAGTACCCCCTCTTTCTTCGCGTCGGCGTCCGCGGCATCGAACCAGGCGATCTCCTCGCAGGCCGCGAGGACTTCTCCTGTCTCGATTGGCGACCGTTACTTCGAAGGGGTCATAGAGCGCAGTCGCGACTTACGCTGTCGAAAGCTGCCCCCGATTCACCCGACCCCATTGACCCATCCCCAAACCTTCGCCGGCGTCAGCGGCATTTGGAGCTTGGGCACCAGCGCCGCGTAGCCGCCGCGCGCCAGCGCATCGGCCACCGCGTTGACGATCGTGGGTGTCGCGCCTATGGTGCCGAGTTCGCCGACGCCTTTGACGCCCAGGGGGTTGTTCAGGCAGGGAGTGGACTCGTCCATCTCGGTCTTGAACGAAGGCGCGAGGTCGGCGCGCGGTGCGGCGTAGTCCATCAGGCTGCCGGTGACCAACTGGCCGGTCTCGCGCTCGTACACGACCTGCTCGCACAGGGCCTGGCCTATGCCCTGGACCGCGCCGCCGTCGAGTTGGCCGCGCACGATCAGCGGGTTGACGACGCGGCCCACGTCGTTGACCGAGGCGTAGGCCACGACCTGCACCTGGCCGGTCTGCGGGTCGACCTCGACTTCGCTCAAGTGGCAGCCGTTGGGCCAGGTGGGGCCGGCGACGCTGCTGGTGGAGTCCATGAAGATGCGTTGGTCCGGCTGGCGGCCAGCCAGCTCGAACAGACCGAGCCGGATGTCCGTGCCTTGGACCTTGAACTGGCCTTGGGCGTAGGTCAGGTCTTCGGTCGCGACTTCGAGCTCCTGCGCGGCCAGGGCTTTGGCTTTGTCGAGAGTGCGCTCGGCACCCACGCTCACGGCCGAGCCGCCGGTGAACAGCGAGCGCGAGCCGGCGCTGCCGAAGCCGTCGCCGCGATCGGTGTCGCCGAGCACCACGCGCACCTGCTCGATCGACACGCCAAACCCGTCGACCACCAGCTGCGCCAGCGTGGTCGCAATGCCCTGGCCCATGGCGTTGACGGCCGAGAACACTTCGATGATGCCGTCGGGTGCGAGCGCCGCCGGGCCGCCCCCAGGCGCGAGGGCCCCCTCGGGGGGCAGCGAGGACGCGTCAGCGCCGAGCGTGGGGGCCATGACGCTGAGCGTGACGCGCTCCTCGAACACATTGCCGCCGGTCCACTCGAGAAAGGTCGCGATGCCGCGCCCGCGCAGCTTGCCGCGGCGCTGCGATTCGGCGGCGCGGGCCTCGAACCCGTTCCAGTCGGCCAGCGCCAGCGCCTGGTTCATGACCTGCTCGAACTTGCCGCTGTCGTAGGTCTGGCCCATCGGGTTGGTGTAGGGCATTTGCTCGGGCCGGATGAAGTTGTGCCGGCGCAGCTCGACGCGGTCGAAGCCGGTCTGGCGCGCAGCCTCGTCCATCAGCCGCTCGATGATGTAGATGGCCTCGGGCCGGCCCGCGCCGCGGTAGGCGCTGGTCGGCGCAGTATTGGTCAGCACGGCCTTGAAGTGGAAATCGATGGTCTGGATGTCGTAGACGCTGGTCTGCACCCAGGGCCCGATCAGCAGCTGTATCGCCACGCCGGCGCCGGTCGCATAGGCGCCGACATTGGCCTGCGACGCGAGGCGCAGCGCGAGGATCTTGCCCTGCTCGTCGAGCGCCAGCTCGGCATGGCTTTGCAGGTCGCGGCCATGCGTGGAGGACAGAAACTCCTCGCTGCGGTCGGCCACCCACTTCACGGGGCGCTTGAGTTCGCGCGCGCACCAGGCCACGACGACGTCCTCGGGGTAGATGCCGGTCTTCATGCCGAAGCCGCCGCCCACATCGCCGACCACCACGCGCACCTGCTCGCGCGGGATGCCCAGCGCGTCGTCGCACAGCGAGTTGCGCACGCCCGAGGGCATTTGCGTGCTCATGCGCAGCGTGAGGCGGCCGTCGGCCGGATCGATGAAGGCCAGCACCGAGCGCGGCTCCAGGGCCAGGGCCGCGAGTCGCTGGTTGCTCAGGTCCAGCCTCACGATGTGCCGGGCCCGCGCGAAGGCCTCGGCCGTGGCCTTGGCGTTGCCGTGGCGCATCTCGGCGGCGATGTTGTCGCTCGCTTGGTCGCACAGCGCTGGCGCGCCGGGGGCTGTGGCATCGGCGAGGTCCACCACCATGGGCAGCTCTTCATAGTCCACCATCACGGCCTCGGCGGCGTCGCGCGCCTGCTGCAGGGTTTCGGCCACGACGGCCGCGACGGCCTCGCCGACAAAGCGGGCACGCTCATGGGCCAGCGCGCGCCGTGGCGGGCTGGCGCAGGGCGAGCCGTCGGCGCGCTTGAAGCCCGGGCTGCCGGGAATCGGTTGGACGCCGGCAGCCACCAGATCGGCGCCGGTGACGACGGCCTGCACGCCGGGCATGGCCCGTGCCGCAGTGGTGTCGATGGCCGCGATGCGCGCATGCGGGTAGGGCGAGCGCAAGAAGCACAAATGGGTCTGCTGCGCCAGCGTGATGTCGTCGGTGTAGCGGCCGGCGCCCGCCAGCAGGGCCGCATCTTCGAGACGGCGCACGGCCTGTCCGCTGCCAAAGCGGGCGGGGGAGGCTTCGGGATTCAGGGCATCGGTGTTCATGGCCATGGCCTCTTGGTCTTGCATGAGGGAAGGCGCCGGCGCGACCTGCAGGCCACTGCGGCTGAGGCCACTATAGGCCGAGTTCACCGAGTCTGCAGCGCTCGCTTACCTGGCGGCCCCGCTCACGCGCTCGGCTACCTGGACCGAACGGGCCGTCGAAGCCTGCCAACCGGCGCTAGCGCACAGGGTGGCACTCACATTCGGCAGTTTTCGAACAAAATCGGCGCAAGCCCCCGCCGGCTTCAGTGCAGCTGACGCGCCTGGGCCAGGAAGTTGAGCACGGCGCCGTCGAACTCCTCGGGCGCTTCCAGGTTTTGCAGGTGGCCTATGCCGCTGAGTTCGACGTAGCTGCTGCCAGCGATCTGCTCGGCCATCTTCTTCATCAGCGCCGCAGGTGCCTCGGTGTCGTGCTCACCGGCGATCAGCAGCGTGGGCACATGGATGTTCGGCAGGCTGGCCTGGCGGTCGAAGCTCGGCAGCGCCTGCAGCGCGCGACGGTAGGTCGACGGGTTGACCTGGCCCATGCACTGGGTCGCGAGCCGCACCCCCTCGGGCAGGGCGGCGGGGCCGATCA
>JBOHHM010000301.1:0-9390 GCA_050725495.1 Burkholderiaceae bacterium
TCCCAGGCCAGGCCCAGGGCCGCGGCAGCGCTGCGGGTGATCGCATGGCCCCACTGGTGAACCGCATCGTCGAGCTGGGCCGCGCAGGCGGCCAGCGCCAGGGTGCGCAGCGGATCCAGGTCACCGAGCGGTGAAAAGCAGTCGCGGTGGTTGTCCGAGCCGAAGGCCACGGGAATGCCGAGGGCGCTGGCTTCGTGCACGGGAGCGAGGCCGCGCCAGCGTGGCGTGCGGCGCGCAGTCTGCTGGCTGCTGTCCTGCAGATACAGGTTGGTCAGCGGCAGCGACACCAGGCTCAGCCCCGATGCCGCCACGACGTCGAGCACCTCGCGCAGCTGCTGCGGCGCCAGACGCGACAGCGCGCAGGCGTGGCCGCAGACCGTGCGCTCGCCCCAACCGCGTTCGCGCGCCAGCTGCGCCACCGCCAGCGTGTGGGACTGGCTGGCATCGAGGTGTTCGTCGATGTGGAAATCGAGCCGCAGCCCAAGGCGCTCGGCCAGGTCAAAGGCCCGTGGCAGCAAGGCGCTCACATGGGGCGCTGCATAGGCAAACCAGCCCAGCACGCCGCCGGCCTGCGCGACCTGGCGGGCCAGCCGCGCACTGGCTGCCGGGTCAGCCAGCAGGTCGACCGGGGCCAGCGAGGTCAGCACCAGTTCGACGCGGCCGTGCCAACGCTCGCGCGCCTCCTGCAGCGCCTGCCAGGCCAGCGGGGCGTCCGGGGCCCACCAGTCGCAATAGGAGTTGAGGGCCCGGGTGCCGTGGGCCCAGGCTTCCTGCAGGCCGAAGTCGATGCGGGCTGCCAGTTCTGCTGGCGTCCAGCGCGCCTGGTCGGCCTGCACGGCCTCGATCGCGCCGAACAGGCTGCGCGACGGTTCGAGGCCGACCGCGAGCAGGTCGCCCTTGTCCAGGTGGGTGTGCGGATCGACGAAGGCCGGCAGCACGGTAGCCCCGTCGAGATCGAACGCCGGCAGTTCTCCCTGGGGCTGGGCCTCGATCGCGGCGATCCGTGCGCCGTCGATCAGCAGGGCCACCGGGTCCGTGGGCCGAGCAGCCGCCGGGCGGTCGAGCAGGTCGGCGGGCACGTGGGCGCCGCGCAGCCAGTAGCTCGGCGGCAGCCGCTCGGGCCAGCGGGTCGGGTCGAAGGGGTGGCGTGCAGACATGGGCAGCAGCGGTCAGCTTTCGCGCCGCATTTCGCTTTCATGCCAGTGGCCCAGCACCCAGCGCGACAGCGCCGCGAACACGATGAAGATCGCGATGCCCAGCAGCGACACCAGCAGCAGCGCGGCGAACATCATCGGAATCTCGGTGCGAAAGCTCGACTCGAGAATGCGCGAGGCGAGTCCGGTCTCGCGTCCCGCCGTGCCGGCTGTGAACTCGGCGACCACGGCGCCGATCAGGCTCAGGCCGCCGGCGATCTTCAGGCCCGCCATGAAGTAGGGCAGGGCGCTGGGCACCAGCAGGTAGCGAAAGCGCTGCCAGGGCGTGGTCTTGTAGAGCGTGAACAGGTCGCGCAGGTTGGCGTCGGCGCTCTTGAGGCCAATCACGGTGTTGGAGAGGATCGGGAAGAAGGCCACGATCCAGGCGCACAGCAGCAGGGCGCCGGTGGTGCTTGGGATATAGATCAGGATCAGCGGCGCAATCGCGACGATGGGCGTGACCTGCAGGATCACGGCGATAGGGAACAGCCCGATCTCGACCCATTTGGACATCGAGAACGCGATCGCCAGCAGCACGCCGCCCGCGATCGCGGCGACCAGCGCCAGCAGCGTGAGCTTGACCGTGAACCACATCGACGGCGACAGCGAGTCCCAGTGCTCGACCAGCGTGGACAGGATCAGCGTGGGCGCCGGGATGATGTAGTGCGGGATCTGGTTGACCCGAACGACCAGTTCCCAGACCAGCAGCAGCGCGGCGATGATGGCCAGCGGCAGTGCGATGCGCAGCAGGCCTTCGCGGCGGCGCCCGCGTGCGAGCCGCTCGCCGGCCTCTGAGGGCGGTTGGGCGTCGTCAGGCGAAGCGGGGCGCGCAGCGGCGGGCGTGTCAGTGATCGATGCCAAGGCCATGGAGGGCTCCGTGTAGCGAACGCGACACCGCGATGCAGTGCTCGTTGTAGCGGGTCGAGGTGCGGAAGGCGTCGCCGCGCGGATAGGGCTCGTCGATGCGGATCTCGTCGATCACCCGGCCCGGCCGGGCGGCCATGACGACGATGCGGTCCGACAGGTAGACCGACTCGTAGACGCTGTGGGTCACGAAGATCACGCTGAAGCGGTGTTCCTTCCAGATCGCCAGCAGGTCGTTGTTGAGCTTGATGCGCGTCATCTCGTCGAGCGCGGCGAAAGGCTCGTCCATCAGCAGCAGGCGAGGCCGGGTCACGAGCGCGCGCGCAATCGAGACTCGCATCTTCATGCCGCCCGAGAGTTCGCGCGGGTAGACGTCGGCAAAGCGCGTGAGGCCGACCATCCCGAGCGCCTGCTGCACCACGGGGGCGGCCGCATCGCGCTTGATGCCGCTGAGCTTGAGCGGCAGGTACACGTTGTCGAACACCCTGGCCCAGGGCATCAGGGTCGGTTCCTGGAACACGAAGCTCAAATCGCGGTCGATGCCGCTGGCGGCCGCTGGCGCGCTCGCCCAGGCCAGCTCACCCGAGCTGATGCTCGCGAGTCCGGCGATCAGGCGCAGCGCCGTGCTCTTGCCGCAGCCCGAGGGGCCGAGGAAGCTAACGAAGTCGTGCTCGCCGACCTCGAGGTTCATGCCCTGCAGGGCCAGTGTGCCGTTGGCAAAGCGCTTGCCGACCTCGCGCAGGCTGACCAGCGCAGGGCTTGATGAGGAGTTGCTGTCCATGACCATCCTTGGGGCGGGGCTCACTGCCAGGCGGGGACGTTGTTCAGCCGCTCGATCGGGAAACGGTCGACCTCGTGCAGCAGCTCGACGAAGCGCCGGCCCACGTAGTCCAGCACCGCTTCGCCCTTGTCGGCGGACGCGAGCTCGGCGTTGCCCGCTGCGCCCTCGGGGTTCATGTCCTGGGTCTGCCAGCCGAGCTTGCCGCTGGCGCCGATCGAGAGGAAGCGGCCTTCCTTAGAGAGCTGCTCAGTCAGCGAGGGGAAGTTCCTGAAGTTCTCGCGGCGCACATGGTCGGGCGTGAGCTTGAGCATGATCGAGCTTTCGAGGTCGCCGGCATGGATGCCGTGCTCCATCTCGTGCTCGTCGAACAGGCCGCTGGGCAGGCCCAGCGTGTACCAGTTGGCCGCGACGGTCATCATTGAATGCTTTTCGCGCAGGTCGCGCGCCACGATGTCCATCACCGACATCTGGCCGCCGTGGCTGTTGAACAGCACCAGCTTGCGCACGCCGGCCGCCGCCACGCAGGCGCCGATTTCGTTCCACAGCGCGATCAGGGTCGCGGCCGACACGGTCAGCGTGCCCGGGTAGCGCGAATGCTCGTTGCTCTTGCCATAGGCCACGGTGGGCAGGAACAACGCGGGCAGCTCAGGCGGCAGGTGGCGGATCGCCGCTAGCACCATGCCGTCGATGGTCGCTGTATCGGTCGACATCGGCAGATGCGGGCCGTGCTGCTCAGTGGCGCCCACCGGCAGCACGGCGATCAGGCGCGAGCGGTCGAGCCGGGAAAAGGCCTCGCTGGTCCAGTCGGACCAGTAGCGGCTGTGAAAGGGGGGCAGACTCATGGGCACTCCAGGGCACAAGGTGCTGGAAGTATAGGAATAACTTTACCGAACGGTCAAATTAATTTTCATCATGGTTTACCCGCGGAGTCGAAAATCACATTTGACTTATGAAATTAAAGGGGTTTTCAGGCGTCTTAGGAAACTCATTTCAATTAGTGACCAAACGGTCAAATTTTTGTTGGCGAAAGGACCTGAGCGTCGCGGCATGGCAAAGCGTTGCACCCACCCGGATTCTTGAGTCGCTGGGCGCTGCCATCGACATCACGCCGTGCGAGCCCAGGCCCTGATCGCGCGCTGAGTGCCTGAGCCGGCTGGATTTGCGGACGCTTTACATGGCGTATACACCCGCTCAACGCAGGTGGTGCAGGCCGTTCCTACAATGGCTGCATGAAGAAAATCAACTGGAAAGCCGCTGCCTTGCTGGCGGCGGCGCTGTTGGCCGCTGGCGGCGGCGCCTGGTGGTGGGCGCAGCGCAATGGCGCCGACGCCGTGCAGTACCGCACCGGCAAGATCGAGCGCGGCCCGCTGCAGGCCACGGTCTCGGCCAGCGGCGCGGTGAACCCGGTGACCCAGGTTTCGGTGGGCACCCAGGTCTCGGGCCAGATCAAGGAGCTCTATGTGGACTTCAACTCCGAGGTCAAGGCCGGCCAGCTGATCGCCATGCTCGACCCGGAGACCTTCGAGTACCGCGTGCGCCAGGCCCAGGCCGATGTGGACGCGGCGCAGGCGGCGGTGCTCACGGCCCAGGCCAACGTGGTCGCGAGCCGGGCCGCCGTGTCGCGTGCCAAGGTCGATCTGGAAGAGGCCCGGCGCGACCACGAGCGCAAGGCCAGCCTGGTCGAGAAGCAGTTCATCGCGCAAAGCGAGGGCGACAAGGCGCGCGCCCTGGTCAACACTTCCATTGAGGCGCTGAAGGCGGCCGAGGCGCAGCTGGGCGTGACCCAGGCGCAGGTCAAGAGTGCGCAGGCCAATGTGGCGCAGCGCGAGGCAGCGCTGGCCCAGGCGCGCATCGACCTGGCGCGCACCCGCATCACCTCGCCGGTCAGCGGCATCGTGATCAAGCGGGCCATTGAAAAAGGCCAGACGGTGGCGGCCAGCCTGCAGGCGCCCGAGCTGTTCGTGATCGCCCAGAACCTGCAGGACATGCAGGTCGACGCCAGCATCGACGAGAGCGACGTGGGCCGCATCCGCACCGGCCAGAAGGCCAGCTTCACGGTCGATGCCTTCCCGGGCCAGACTTTCGAGGGCACGGTCTCGCAGGTGCGCAAGGCGGCACAGAACGTGGCCAGCGTCGTGACCTATGTGGCGGTCGTGCAGTTTGCCAACGCGGGTGGCCGTTTGCTGCCCGGCATGACGGCCAATGTGCGCGTGGTGACCGACACGCGCGGCAGCGTGTTCAAGGTGCCCAACGCGGCACTGCGCGTGCGCATCGCAGGCGTTGAGCCCGCAGCGGCTGCGCCGGCCGTCCCGGATGCTGCAAAAAACGTAGCGTCTCCCGACTCATCCACGGGGGCTGGCGGCTCAAAGTCTTCAGAAAAACCGGTTTCGACCGCGGCTGCCCCCGCCGGCCCGGCCAGCGAATTCCGCAATCGGCTGCTGGGCGAGCTGGCGCTCACGCCGGCCCAGCTCGAGAAGGTGGACGCGATCTACGCCGAGGCCCGGCCCCGGTTCGCGCAGTTGCGCGAGCTGGCCGACGAGGAGCGGCCCAAGGCGCGCGAGCGCATCACGGCCGACATCCGCGCGCGCATAGGCGAGCTGCTGACGCCGGAGCAGCAGGCCAAGTACGCGGTGCTGGTGGCCGAGGCGGCCAGCCGCCAGAGCACACGCGGGCGCATCTTCCTGCTCGGTGAGGATGGCAAGCCCAAGGCCTTCAACGTGCGGCTGGGCATCACCGACGGCAGCAGCACCGAGCTGATCGTGGGGCCCAATTCGCCCGATGCGCTCGCTCTCAAGGAGGGCGCCGCCGTCATCGTCGGCACGGTCGCGGGCACGGGTGGTGCGCCGCAGCGCCCGCCTACCTTCGGCCCGCGGCCGCTGTTCTGATGGACAAGACCAGGGTTTCGGCCCAGGGCGAACGGAGTTGGATGTGAAGCTGATCGAAGCGCGTGACCTCACCAAGCTCTACCTCATGGGCGACCAGACCGTGCACGCGCTGCGCGGCGTGTCTCTGGAGATCGAGGCGGGCGAGTTCGTGGCCGTCATGGGCGCGTCGGGCTCGGGCAAGTCCACGCTGATGAACATCCTGGGCTGCCTGGACCTGCCGACCACGGGTGAGTACCGGTTGGCCGGCGAGGCGGTGCAGGCCATGGCGGCCGACCAGCTGGCGTCGATCCGCAACCGGCGCATCGGCTTCGTGTTCCAGCAGTTCAACCTGCTGCCGCGCACCAGCGCGCTGGAAAACGTGGAGCTGCCCATGGTGTACGCCGGCGTCCGGGCCGCCGAGCGGCACGAGCGGGCCAGGAGCGCCTTGCACCGAGTGGGCCTGGAGCAGCGCGCCGGCCACACGCCGGCCGAGCTGTCGGGCGGCCAGCAGCAGCGCGTGGCGATTGCGCGGGCGCTCGTGAACCAGCCGCAACTGATCCTGGCCGACGAGCCGACCGGCGCGCTGGACTCCGAAACCAGCGAGGACATCATGCGATTGCTCAGCGAGCTCAACCAGCAGGGCATGACCGTGGTGCTGGTCACGCACGAGGCCGATATCGCGGCCTGGGCGCGCCGCAAGATCGTGTTTCGCGACGGCCACATCCTTCAGGACATGGTTGATGCCCGGGCTGTTTCCGCAGACGGGCGGATGAGCGCCGCCGGGCCGCCCCAAGGTGCGAAGGCCCCCTCGGGGGGCAGCGAAGCACACGCAGTGGGAAGCGTGGGGGTCATTTCCGCATGAACTTTTTCTCCGCCCTGCGCTCAGCGCTGCGTGCCTTGGCCGCCAACACCTTGCGCAGCATCCTGACCATGCTGGGCATCATCATCGGCGTGGCCGCGGTCATCACCATGATTGCCGTGGGCCGCGGCGCGACCGAGCGGGTGCAGGAGCAGATGAAGGGCCTGGGCTCCAACATCATGCTGGTGCTGCCCGGCAATGTGTCGCAGGCCGGTGTGCGCCTGGGGGCCCAGACCCGGCAGCGCCTGACCGAGGACGATGCGCTGGCGATCACGCTGGACGTGCCCGAGGTTCAGGTGGCGGCGCCGTCGTCGCGCACCAATGCCCAGGTGGTGGCCAGCAATGCCAACTGGAGCACCGGCATCCTCGGCACCACCAACGACTACCTGGAGGCGCGCGAATGGCCGCTGGCCTCGGGCCGGATGTTCGAGGCGGCCGAGATCCAGGGTTCGGCCAAGGTGGCGTTGATCGGCCAGACCGTGGCGCAGGAGCTGTTCGGCGACGCCGACCCGATTGACCAGACGGTCCGCGTCAAAAGCGTGCCGGTCGTCATCGTGGGCCTGTTGGCCAAAAAGGGGCAGAACTCGCTGGGCCAGGACCAGGACGATATTCTGGTGGTGCCGATCTCGACCTTTCGCAATCGCATCCAGGGCGGCACTGCCGGCAATGTCAAGCGCATCGGCGCGATCAGCGTCAAGGTCCGCGAAGGCCAGAGCATGAAGGCGGCCGAAGACAACATCAAGGAGCTGCTGCGCCAGCGCTTCAAGGTGCAGCCGGGTGTGGACGACCCGTTCATCATCCGCAACCTCACCGAGATTCTGCAGGCGCAGGAGGCCTCCGCCCACATCATGACGCTGCTGCTGGCGGCGGTGGCGGGCATCAGCCTCGTGATCGGCGGCATTGGCATCATGAACATCATGCTGGTCAGCGTGACCGAGCGCACCCGCGAGATCGGCCTGCGCATGGCGGTGGGTGCGCGTGGCAAAGACATCCTCGCGCAGTTTTTGATCGAGGCCGTGACGCTCAGCCTGATCGGCGGCGTGATCGGCGTGCTGCTGGGCGCGGTCGCCACCTGGGCCGTGGGCCAGTTCGCCGGCTGGCAGGTCAGCATGACGCCAGCGTCCATCGTGCTGGCCGCCGGCTTCTCGGCCTTGGTCGGCGTGTTCTTCGGCTTCTACCCGGCGCGCCGCGCCTCGCAGCTGCTGCCGATCCAGGCCTTGCGCTACGAGTAGCCGCGCAGCCGTCGCGCACGGGCCAGCGATAATCCAGCGTTCGAATCCGTCGAAGACAGGGCTGGCCGATGCATGGCGGTGGCCTGTCCCGCAAATTTCAGGAAGGTGCTTGTGGATATTGTGTTGCTGATCAAGGCGGCCCTGATGGGGGTGGTCGAGGGTTTGACGGAGTTTCTGCCGATCTCGTCCACCGGTCATTTGATTCTGGCCGGTGCCCTGCTGAGCTTTGACGATGACAAGGCCAAGGTGTTTGACATCGCGATCCAGACCGGCGCCATCCTCGCCGTGATCCTGGTGTACTGGCACAAGATCCGCGACACACTGCTGGCCCTGCCCAGTCAGCGGCAGGCGCAGCGCTTTGCGCTCAATGTGCTGATCGGCTTTTTCCCGGCCGTGATCCTGGGCCTGCTGCTGGGCAAGGCGATCCAGGCGCATCTGTTCACGCCCGTGGTCGTGGCCAGCACCTTCATCCTGGGCGGTTTGGTCATTCTCTGGGCCGAAGGCTGGGGCAGTTGGCAGCCGCCGTCGGCCGCGCGCGTGCACCAGGTGGACGAGATGACGGCGCTCGATGCGCTCAAAGTCGGCCTGGTGCAGTGCGTGGCCATGATTCCGGGCACCAGCCGCAGCGGCGCCACCATCATCGGCGGCATGCTGCTGGGCCTGAGTCGAAAGGCTGCGACCGACTTCTCGTTTTTCCTGGCCATTCCCACGCTGATCGGCGCCGGCGCCTACAGCCTGTACAAGGAGCGCGCGCTGCTGTCGGTGGCCGACCTGCCGCTGTTTGCCGTGGGCCTGGTGCTCTCGTTCATCAGCGCCTGGCTGTGCGTGCGCTGGCTGCTGCGCTACATCTCCAGCCACAGTTTTGTGCCGTTCGCCTGGTACCGCATCGCGTTCGGCGCGCTGGTGCTGGTCACGGCCTGGAGCGGCTCGGTGCAGTGGGCGGCATGAGGTGGGGGCCTTGAGCCGGCCTTGACCTGCACGGGTTTTCTGCATAAGTTGGATTCATGAGCACGGTTCGTCTTTCGATCGCGCGGCTGCTGCGCCTGTTGTTGGCGGCGGCGCTGCTGGCCCTGCTGAGCGCCTGCGCGAGCTCCATCACGGCCAAGGTCACCAGCTTCCAGGCCTGGCCGGCCGACGCGACGGGCAGCAGCTTCAGCTATGTGGCGCACGAGGGCAGGGGCGATGAGCTGGAGCAGGCCACCTACCGCGGCCATGTCGGGGCCCAGCTCGAGCGCCTGGGCCTGAAGCCGGCCGTCGTGGGCCAGAAGGGGCGGATTCTGGTGGACGTGGCGGCTTCGGGCACGGCCCGCGAGCGGCGCTACCTGGAGCCCGTCTACCACAGCCCGATGGTGTTCGTGCCGCCGCACCGTGACGCAGCCGGCAACGTGTTCCCGGGCTTCTGGACGCCCGACCCCTTCGGTCCGCGCTATGTGGGTGACCGCGAAGTCACGCGCACGGTACAGGTCAGCCGCCTGAAGCTGCGTCTGCTCGATACGCAGGCCGCCCCGCCCGACAAGCCGCGCGCGGTGTTCGAGGCCACGGCCGTGTACGAGGGCAGCTACGAGAACCTGCCCGATGTCGTGCCCTATCTGGTGCG
>JBOHHM010000302.1:0-2383 GCA_050725495.1 Burkholderiaceae bacterium
TCCTTGTAGGTCGTGAAGTCCTGGGCCTTGGCCGTCGGAATGGTTTCATTGCGGTGAACGATGCGCTCGACCAGACCGCCCATGGTCTCGATGCCCAGCGACAGCGGAATCACGTCGAGCAGCAGCAGGTCACCCGCTGTGTTGTTGCCCGCGAGCTGATTGGCCTGAATGGCGGCCCCCAGGGCCACGACTTCATCGGGATCGAGGTTGTTCAGCGGATCGCGGCCGAAGAAGGCAGCGACGGCGCGCTGGATCTGCGGCATGCGGGTGGAGCCACCGACCATCACCACACCCCGAACCTCGTCTTTGCCGAGTTTGGCGTCACGCAGGGCTTTGCGCACAGCACGCATGGTGCGCGCGGTCAGCTCGGTCGTGACCGCCTCAAACTGCGCCTTTGTCACGTCAAAATGAATGTCAGCCCCCGTCAAACGGGCCTGAAACGCTACAGAATCCATAGCAGACAGTGCTTCCTTGCAGGCTCGTGCCGCCAGCTTCAGCGCCGCCTTGCCAGAGGCTTGCGTGGCCTGCGCGCCGGTTTGCTGCAGCACCCAGTCGGCCAGGGCGCGGTCGTAGTCGTCGCCGCCCAGCGCGGAATCGCCGCCCGTGGCAATCACCTCGAACACGCCTTGCGTCAGGCGCAGGATGGAAATGTCGAACGTGCCGCCGCCGAGGTCGTACACCGCGTAGATGCCTTCGCTGGCGTTGTCCAGCCCGTAGGCAATGGCCGCTGCCGTGGGTTCGCTGATCAGGCGCAGCACATTCAGGCCCGCCAGTTGGGCCGCGTCCTTGGTCGCTTGGCGCTGGGCCTCGTCAAAATAGGCCGGCACCGTGATCACCGCGCCGTAAAGATCGTCGTCAAAGGTGTCTTCGGCCCGGTAACGCAGGGTGGCGAGGATTTCAGCGCTGATTTCGACCGGCGACTTGGCACCCGCCGTGGTGTGCAGGCTCACCATGCCCGGTTGGTCGACAAAGGTATAGGGCAGCTTTTCGCGGCCGGCAATGTCCTGCAGTCCGCGCCCCATGAAGCGCTTGACCGAGGCCACGGTGTTTTCAGGGTCGTGCGCCTGCGCGGCCAGCGCGTCAAAACCGATCTGACGCCCCTGTTGCGCCAGGTAGCGGACGACGGAGGGCAGCATCACCCGGCCCTGGGCGTCAGGCAGGCACTCGGCCACGCCATTGCGCACGGCCGCCACCAGCGAATGGGTGGTGCCCAGGTCGATGCCCACGGCGATGCGCCGCTGGTGCGGATCGGGGGCCTGACCGGGTTCGGAAATTTGGAGGAGCGCCATGGTGTCTCGGGGGGATAGATGTTTATTGTCCCCTGTCCGCAGTGTCCATCCTGTCGAACCGGGCTTCTATGTTGTGGGCAAAACGCTCAATGAACATCAACGCCCGGACCAGCTCCGCGGCCTGCGCGTAGTTGTGCTCTGCGTCCAGCAAATGTTCGCACTGTTGCAGCACCTCGCTGCGCCGCTGCTGAACCTGGTCGTTGAGCTGATGCAGCTCGACCTCGTTGACCGCGTCCTCCAGCGCCTCACGCCAGGCCATTTGCTGCATCAGGAACTCGGCCGGCATGGAGGTGTTGTGGTGGGCATCGATGGGCGCGCCATGAAGCTCGCACAGGTAGGCCGCGCGCTTGAGCGGGTCTTTGAGGCGCTGGTAAGCCTCGTTGATGCGCACCGACCATTGCATGGCCACGCGCTGGGCGGCCGCGCCCTGCGCGGCAAAACTGTCGGGATGGGCCTCGCGCTGCAGCTCTTTCCAGCAGGCATCGATCACTGACCGATCCTGGGCGAACTGCACAGGCAGCGCGAAAAGCTCAAAGTCGTTGGATTGCAGGTTCATGACAAGAAAAAACCGCCAGCACAGTCCGTGAAGGCGGCTTGGTCGGAGGCCCCAACTTCAAATCCGGAAGCTCTCTCCGCAGCCGCAGCGGTCGCGCTCGTTGGGGTTGTTGAACTTGAAGCCTTCGTTCAGGCCCTCGCGCACAAAGTCCAGCTGCGTGCCTTCGATGTAGGCCAGGCTCTTGGGATCGACCAGCACCTTCACACCGTGGTCTTCGAACACGATGTCTTCAGGCGCGAACTCGTCCACATACTCCAGCTTGTAAGCCAGGCCGGAGCAACCCGTGGTCTTGACGCCCAGACGCACACCCACCCCCTTGCCCCGCTTGGCGAGGTAGCGGTTCACATGCCGGGCAGCGGCTTCGGTCAGAGTAACAGCCATGTCATTGAGTCGAGGAAGTCGAGTGTTTCTTCTTGTAGTCGCTCACCGCGGCCTTGATCGCATCTTCGGCCAGGATGGAGCAATGAATCTTCACCGGCGGCAGGGCCAGCTCTTCAGCGATCTGACTGTTCTTGAGCGCGGCCGCTTGGTCCAGCGT
>JBOHHM010000303.1:0-14065 GCA_050725495.1 Burkholderiaceae bacterium
GGACATTGGCATAGAAGTCGCTGGAATCCCTGACACCGGGCAGCCGAAAGCCCCTGGTCTCATCGCCGGTATCGTATTGATTGAACAGCAGGTAAAAGCCGGCCAGGCCCTTGTAGACGTTTTGCGCCGTGAACGATACGCGATGATCGTGATACCACAGCGTGCCCAGCGACTCGTTGATGTCGCCATTCGGTGGATGGGTGCTGGCAAAGCCTGCGAGCACGTTCGGGTAGTGTTGGTCGTAGAACTTGGCGTTGGCGATGGCCGGCTTGAGCGGGTTCGGGAAGAAGTCGAACGCGAAGCCGTCGCTCTCCGATGGCGTGTGCGCATTGTGCAGGTGGGTCGTGAGCTGCTGAATGCCAAAGCCGCCATTGTTGACCCCCACCAACTCGTTGCGGTTGCGCACCAGCATCTGCTCGCCATAGAGCGCGTGGTAGGTCGGGCCGGGCACCATGCCGTCGAAACCCCACAGCCGCTGCCGCGGCAGATCGGGTGACACATAGACGAGCGCTTCGCGCTGGCGAATCTCGTAGACCTTCTGCGGCGGAAACGGGAACTTACCTGGATAGTTGACGAAAGCCTGGTGTCGCCGCGTGCGCCCTTCGCCCTGGGCGTTGTTCGGTTCGATGGTCGGACGCGGAAACAAATCGTTGGCGCCGTTGGCCAGCGGCCGCTTGATCGGCATGATCGGCAACGGGTCGACAAACGCGCGGGTTGCGGGACTCTCCATGTCCTTGGCGTTCGCCACCCGGCTGCTCAGGCCATGCTTGGCCAGCAGATAGCCGGTGCTGGTGAGCAGTCCCAGCTTCATCAGATCGCGCCGGGACGTCAGGCCCGCGTTGATCAACTCTTGCCGATTGCGCCAGGCGTTGCGGGTGATGCTGCTCCAACTGTATTTCAGCAAATACATCGTGGATCCCCCTTAACCCGATTACATTCAATTACGCATGGTTACCTTTTGGTACTTTCTATTTCCTTCTCTCAGTGTCGTTATAGTTCGCCGCCGGCCGTTGTTCAAACCGATTGCGCAAGGGTTATTGACCCCTGGCGCCGCATCGTTGATGGGCTGGTTGTGTGTTTTTCGCCGCCCGACGTTTCGCTGCCCGTGCCCACACGATACTTGGGGAGGTGAATCCGTGAAGCCTGGGGCGGCCCGGCGCTTCTTGAAAGACTGGAAAGGACGACGATGTACACCACCCTGATCTCTGCCGAACAGCTCCAGGCCCTGCAAGCCAGCGACACGCCGCCCATGGTGTTTGACTGCAGCTTCGACCTGATGAAGCCCGAACTGGGCGAGCAGCAGTACCGCGAGGCCCATATCCCCGGCGCGGTCTATGCGCATCTGGATACGGCGCTGAGCGCCAAGGGCGATCCCGCAGCCGCATCGGGCGGACGCCACCCCCTGCCATCGCGCGAGAAGTTTGCCGCCTGGCTGTCTGGCATGGGCCTGGCCAACGACACGCAGGCCGTGGTCTACGACCGCAACGGCGCCAACTACTGCGGCCGCCTGTGGTGGATGCTCAAATGGGCCGGCCATGAAGCCGTGGCCGTGCTCGACGGCGGCCTGCAGGCCTGGAGCGCCGCTGGTGGCGCCGTCTCTAGCGGGGTCGAGGCGCCGCGTGCGCCATCGCATTTCGTGCTGACTCCCGAGAAAGCAGCGCTGGTCACGGCGAAGACCGTAGCGCACAAGCTGGGCCGGCCGGAGCAGACCATCATCGACGCGCGCGCCGCGCCGCGTTTTCGGGGCGAGGTCGAGCCGCTGGACCCGGTGGCCGGCCACATCCCCGGCGCGCTGAACCGCCCGTTTGGCCAAAACCTCGGCGCCGATGGCAAATTCAAACCCGCAGCCCAGCTCAGGGCCGAGTTCGACGCGCTTCTCGCCGGCCGCGACTCGGCCAGCGTGGTCCATCACTGCGGCAGCGGCGTCAGTGCCCTGCCCAATGTGCTCGCGATGGAACTGGCCGGCCTGGGCCGCGCCGCGCTGTACGCAGGCAGCTGGAGCGAGTGGTGCAGCGACCCGTCGCGGCCCATGGCGCAGGGCTGAGGCGGCTTCACTCCTTGACGTTGGCCACCTGCACGATGCCCACATGGCGGACCTGCTCGCGCTGCACAAAGCGCGCGATGTCGGCGGCGCTGCAGCCCGCGGCGCCGCCCTCGGGCTGCGAAGGCGCAAGGCGTTTGAACAGGGTCAGCCTGCTTGAGGTCCGTTGTCATTCCCGCGCAGGCGCGCGCAGGCGGGAATCCAGGGATGTTGGGTCCGCAGGCGCTGGGTCCCCGCCTTCGCGGGGACGACGATCGATCTGCGCACGCAGGGTATCGAATTTGGCTGTCCATTCGCTGCGCCAGCGCGCTCGCGTGCTGTCGTCGATCCAGGCGCCATCGAGCCCGTTGAGCATGAAGCCGCGCAACTCATCGAGGCCGAAGCCGAAGTCGCGCACCATCATCAGCCAGGCCTGCGTGGGCGTGACATGGTGCAGCGTCGGGTCGTCGGTGTTGGGGTGGATGCGCAGGCCCAAGGCCGGCATGTGGCGGATCGGGTGGTCCAGCGCCCAGCGCTCGGGCGCCAGGGTGCGCAGGTAGTAGGAATTGGTCGGCACCACGGTGAACACGATGCCGCGCTCGGCGCACTGGCGCGCAAACGCCGGTTCGTCGACCACCGTGTAGCCGTGGTCGATGCGGTCGACCTGCAGCAGTTCCACAGCGGTCTTGACGTTGGTCCAGGGCATGCCGAACTCGCCGGCGTGGGCCGTGGTCTTGAGCCCGGCGCGGCGTGCGGCGGCGTAGGCCTCGACGAACAGTTCGGGCGGGCGGTCGACCTCGCGGTAGTCGATGCCGATGCCGATCACCTGCTCGCAGCGCTGCTCCACGACCCACTGCACCATCTGCAGCGCCTCGGCCGGCGAGGCTTCGCGGTCGATCGCGGGGACCAGGCGGCCGACGATGCCGCAGTCGGCCTGCGCATCGGCGATGGCGCGCACGATGGCCTGCTGCGCCAGCGCATAGGGAATGCCCGAGTCCCGCACCGTGCCCGTGGGGTTCCAGAAAAATTCCGCATAGCGCACCTGGTGGGCCGCGGCGTCCTGCAGGTATTCGTAGCTGATGCGGTGCAGGTCGTCGGGCGTTTTGAGCAGCTGCGCGTCGAGCGCGCGCAGCACGCGCAGCACGCCCACGGGCTTATCGCCGCGGGTGTAGAAGGCCTCGATCTCGGCCGCCGACAGCGGCGCGCGGGAGCGCCGCGCGAGATCGATGAAGGTGTCGCGGCGCACCGTGCCCAGCAGATGGCAGTGCAGCTCCACCTTGGGCATGGCCTGCAGAAAACCGGACAGCGTCAATGGGCGCTCTGGTGCGGGCATGGCGGAGGGCAATGGAATGGTGAGCGACATGATGAGCTGTAGGTTGGCAATGGCGGGCGTGGATTGAAAAACACTGGGCACCCAGGCGGGGCGATCGCCCCAAGTCTGGCGCGTCGTTCAGGAATGCCGCAGTACAAACGCCTGCACCTCGGCGCGGCGCGGAATCGAGGGCTGGGCGCCCGGCCGTGTCACGGCCAGAGCCGCCGCATACTGCGCTTGCTGGGCGGCCTCGATGGCGCTGGCGCCTTCGGCCCAGTACGCGGCAAAAGCGCCGGCGAAGGTGTCGCCCGCCGCGGTGGTATCGACGGCGCTGACCTTGACGGCAGGCAGATGCACCACAGACTCCCCCTGCGCCACACACACGCCGCGCTCGCCCAGGGTGAGCACCACCAGCCGCGGGCCCATGGCCCGCAGGCGCCGGGCTGCGCTCAGGGCGGTGGCGACATCGGCAACAGGCATGCCGCACAGGTTGGCAGCTTCGACTTCGTTCAACAGCAGTCCCGTGACCCCGGCCAGCAGCTCCGCAGGCAAGGGCTGGAATGGTGAAGGGTTCAAGAGGGTTCTGACGCCAGCCCCAGCACACATGGCGATGGCATGCGCCACGGTCGCCAGCGGCACTTCAAGCTGGCACAGCAGGGCATCGGCGCAACACAAGCTCACGGCTGCGCTGTCGATATCGGCCGGGGACAGCGCCGCATTGGCGCCTGGGGCGACGACGATGCAGTTGCGTCCGTGTTCATCCACATGAATGCCTGCGACGCCCGTCGGGAGGTCGGCCGACACTTGCAGGTGCTGCAGGTCAATACCATCGGCTCTCAACCCGGCGCGCAGGCTTGCACCGAAAGCGTCATCGCCGACCCGTCCCACCAGCGTGACGTGCGCGCCCATGCGCGCCGCTGCCACCGCCTGGTTGGCGCCCTTGCCGCCCGGAACGTGGCTGAAAGCGCTCGCCGCCACGGTTTCTCCTGCTTGCGGCAGGGCCTGGACACGCCACACCAGGTCCATGTTGAGACTGCCGACAACCGCAATATGGGGCGGGGTCATGGCAGCGGCCTTTGACTTCGATCTTGAATGAGGGCCCGATGCAGACGCTCCAGCACGACGCGCACAACGGCCGGGCCGTCGGCGCGGGTCGCCACCTGGACATTGAAAGGTCGCTGCGCATGGGCTTTGAAGTCGCAGACCGTCATGCCACGCGTAAAGCGTCCCTGCAGTTCAATGTCCACCCGTGCGGGACTGAACTCGAACAATGCCGGTGCGGCCAGCCAGGCGGTCACGACCGGATCGTACAGCGGCATGGGTACGCTGCCGTCGGCACTGCGCAAGCGCTGGTAAGCATCGAGATAGCCTGCCAGCCACTGCGCGCGCTGGCCCGGCCATTGTCGAACCTGTTGAACATGCGATGGCTCGATCAGCACTTGGCGACAGACGTTGAGTCCGAACATGCGCAGTGGCACCCCGGCGTTGAAGACAACATCCGCTGCCTCAGGGTCGGCATAGATGTTGAACTCCGCTGCGGGCGTGTGGTTGCCGCGGTCGGTCGAGCCCCCCATCAGCAGGATTTCCCGAATGCGGGTCGCGGCGTGCGGGTCGCGCGCCAACGCCGTGGCCAGATTGGTCAGCGGCCCGATCGCCACCACCGTCATCGGCTGCGGGCTGGTCCGCAGGGCGTCGAGCAGGGCCTGCACCCCATCGCCAGCCGCCGGTGAATCGCTTGCCTCTGGCAGAGGCTCGCCTCGCGTGCGCATGCCCTGCGCGCCCAGCACCTGTTGCGCCGTTTCCAGCCGACCTGCCAAAGGCGTGGCGCAGCCCCGGTAAATCGGTGCGCTCAAGCCATAGTGCCGGCGAATGCGCAATGCGTTGGCCAAGGTGAGTTCCAGGGGCGCATTGCCAGCGACGACACTGGTGCCGACCCAGTCCACCTGCGCGTCGGCGGCCAGCATCAACATGGTGAGCCAGTCGTCAAAGCCGGGGTCGGTGTCCAGCCAGACTGGGCGCAGGGCATCGGTACTCATTGCATAACCTCCCCCAGGCTTGCCACTTCGTGTGCTGCGCCCACCCCCTGCTGAAGGAGGGGGCCCGCGCCTTGGAGCGGTCCGGCGGCGCTCATGGCCTCACGGTTTGAGCGAAATCGATTTCAACACGCGCAGGGTCTGGGCGCGGTCCTGTTCGATGAACGACACGAACGCGGACGGGGGGCCCCCGCGGGCGACCACCCCGGACTCGGCCAGCTTGCCGCGCACAGCCTCCATCTTGAGCACCTCGTCCACCGCCTGGTTGAGCTGTTGCACGATGGCCGCAGGGGTTTTGGCTGGGGCGTACAAACCGGCCCAGCTGACCACGTTGAAGCCCTTGAAGCCGGGGGTTTCCGCCACCGCGGGAACATCGCGCAGGATGGCAAGACGCCCGTCGCCCGTGACCGCCAGCGCCTTGACGGTCTTGGACTGGATATGCGGCGCGGCCGAGGCACTGACCAGCATGGCCAGATCCACCTGATGGCCCGCCACGTCATTGGCGATCTGGGAGGCGCCCCGGTAGGGGATGTGCACCATGTGCACCTGGGCCTGGTGCTTGATCATCTCGGTGGCCAAATGGGGAATGGTGCCTATGCCCGACGTGGCGTAGTTCAGCCGCCCCGGTTGCCGGCGGGCCAGGGCGATCAACTCATTGAGGTTTTGCGCCGGCACGGACGGGTGGGCCACCAGCACCATGGGGGCCGTGTTCACCAGCGCGACCGGCACCAGATCCTTCAGCACATCGTATTTGTAGGGCGTAGCGCTGGCCTCTTGCCCCGGGGCAAAGGGTGAGTCGCCGGCCATCAGCAAGGTGTAACCGTCAGGCGTGGCTTGCAGCGCCTTTTGAAAGCCGATGGCGCCCCCTGCCCCGGTGACGTTCTCCACCACCACGGCCTGTCCCAGCCGTTCAGCCAGCCGTTGGGCGACCAGGCGGGTCGTGGCATCCAGGCTGCCGCCAGCGCTGTAGGGAACGATGATGGTGATGCTTCGGGCATTCGTCCAGGGGGTTTGCGCTTGCACAGGGCCCACGGCAACGGCCGCAAGCGCGCCGCCCACCATCGAGTGAACAAAAAGGCGGCGGTTCAAGGGCATGGCGTAACTCCTGTGAAATGGGCGGAACAATCAAACCGCAGCGAGCGGCGCAAGGCGATCACCGCGCTGCGGCGCGGGCATGGCGGGCGATGGCGTCACGGTTGGCGACACGATGGCTCGCATCTTAGGACTGGATTTGTCATAACTGAAGTGATTTAATTTAATAACTTCATCAGCTGAATCTATGAGCAACCCGGCTTCGGACCCACCCGCTGTGCTGCGCCAGCCCACGCTGCGCCAGCTGCGCGGCTTCCAGGCCGTGGCGCGCCATGCGAGCTTCAGCCGCGCGGCGCAGGCGCTGGCGCTGACGCAGCCGGCACTGTCGGCCGCGATCCGCGACCTCGAGCAGTTGCTGGACGTGAGCCTGTTCGAGCGCAGCACCCACCATGTGGCGCTGACCGCCGCCGGCGCCGCGCTGTTGCCGCAGGTGCAGTGGCTGATCAACAGCTACACCCACGGCGTGAGCGACCTGCACCGCGTGCTGGCGGGCCAGGCCCGCAGCCTGCGGCTGGCGGCCCTGCCCTCGGCCATGCACCTGCTGGCGCCGCCGCTGGCCGACTGGCACAGGCTCAACCCCGACGTGGCCCTGAGCCTACGCGACCCACTCAATGACGACCTGGTGGCCGCGCTGCTGAGCGGCGAGGTCGATATCGGGCTGGGCACCGAGCTCGACCTGCCCGCCGGCATAGACACCATCGCCGTGGCCCACGACGACCTGGTGGCCGTGCTGCCCAGCGAGCACAAGCTGGCGGGGCGCAGCACGCTGCGCTGGCGCGACCTCAGGGGCGAGCGCCTGGCGCTGTTTGCCCGTGGCAGCACCTACGAGCTGGCGCTGACCACGCTGCGCCAGCAGGGCGTGGTGCTGGAGAAGGCCGACCGGTTGCTCTACAGCGAGTCGCTCTACAGCCTGGTGCGCAGCGGTCTGGCCGTGGGTGTGATCTCGCGCCTGTACACCCATGGGCTGCACGCCGACGAGCTGTGCCTGCGGCCCCTGGGCAGCCCCGCGATCACGCGCCGCATCGTGCTGATGGTGCGCAGCCAGCCCCAGCTGCGCCGCAGCACGGTGACGGACTGCCTGGAGCACCTGGCGCGCGCGCTGGCCGGAACACGGCCCTCGGGCGCGAGCCGAAATCGGCCGCAGCCCTGATCGGACGGGCGCAACACGCTATCAAAACAGCAGCAACTGCGATGCACCAGGCCAGATCGCTCAGCGCCGCGGCGACCTCACATGCTCGGGCCGCACGCCCACGCCCACCGCATAGGCCGGCAGCACACGCAGCGCCGGCCAGCGGTTGAGCAGCTTGAGCGGCCAGGGCACGGTTGGCGCACCGGTGCTCGACAGCACCGGGCCCAGCAGGCGGTTTTGCACCGCCACCTGCACGGCTTGGGTCACGCGGGTCGGGAACACGCGCCGGCGCTCCACGCGCGCGAGCAGCGGCGTCAGCGCCTTAGGCGCATTGCCAGTAGCTGCCGCGGTCGAGCATCGCGAGAAAGCGCCCGGCGTTGATGCGCCCGCCGCTGCCCGAGGGGTCACCCACCGCCTTGGGCAGGCGCAGCCACAGCGCATCGATCGGTGCGCCCAGGTGACGGACCTGGAGCCCGGCCGCCGCGCGCACCGCGGAATGGCGGCCGTCGGCGCCGATCACGAGGTCGGCCGCGATATGCAGCGGGCCATCGGCGGTTTCGGCGCGCACGCCCACCACATGGCCCTGCCCCTCGACCAGGCCGGTCACCTCGGCTGGCATCAGCAGGCGAAAGCTCGGCAACGCCACGGCCTGCTCGCGCAGAAAATCCAGAAACTCCCACTGCGGCATCATCGCGATGAAGGGGCAGCGCAGGCCGGACCAGCGGGGCAGGCGCGAGAACTCGGCCAGCGCGACCTCGGTGTCGGCTATCGTGGCGCGCAGCGTGCGCAACTCGTCATGCGGGCGAGCCAGAAAGGCATCGAGCAGGCCCAGCTCGTGCATTACCTGCAGCGTCGACGGGTGGACTGTGTCGCCGCGGAAGTCGCGCAGGAAGTCCGCGTGCTTTTCCAGCACCAGCACGTCGACACCCGCGCGTGCCAGCAGCAGGCCCAGCATCATCCCGGCCGGGCCACCGCCGACGATGCAGCAGCGCGCATCGAGTTGTTCGGGCATGGCTTGGCTTTCGCGTTCAGGGCCCCATTGTCATGCCCGGCGCCGGCGGCAGGAAATTTCACACGGCCGCGGCTTGACTTTTGTTATTTAACGACTAAGTTAAATGAACGCCCGAATGATCGCCCAAGCCTGCCCCATGGACCCGTTGAGCGCCGCCTTCTCCGCCCTCGCCGACCCGACCCGCCGCGCCATCCTCGCGCGGCTGGCGCAGGGTGACACGCATGTCGGCGACCTGGTCAAGCCCTTTGCGATCTCGGGGCCGGCGATCTCGCGCCATCTGCGCGTGCTGGAGCAGGCCCGCCTGATCGAGCGCACGGTTCATGCGCAATGGCGGGTGTGCCGCCTGCGCGGCCCGGGCCTGCGCGCCGCGCACGACTGGCTGACGCAGTACCGCGCGTTCTGGGACGCCAGCCTGGACCGCCTGGTCGACCTGCTCGAGCAAACGCCCGGGCCACCGCCGGAAACGGGGTCTGCAGCGCCGCAGCCCGCCCAGCGGGCCGAGCGCCGCCAGAGCCGCCGACCCCGCTCCCCCCTACCCCGCACCCCCAAGAGGAAATCATCATGAACGCACCCGAACGATTCACCCTGAACCTGTCGCGCTTTGTCCGCGCCCCGCGCGAGAAGGTGTTCGACGCCTTCGTGACCGAAGCCAGCCTGCGCGCCTGGCATTGCCCGCGCGGCATGAGCGTGGCCAGCTGCGGCGTGGACGCGCGCGTGGGGGGCGCCTGGCGCACCGAGATGAAAGCGCGCGACGGCAGCCGCTTCACCGTCGGCGGCCAGTACAAGCAACTGCAGCGGCCCGAGCGCCTGGTCTACACCTGGAAGTGGGAGGGCGAGCACGGACCCATGTCGGACCTGGAAACCCTGATCGAGGTGGACTTCGTCGAGAAAGACGGCGGCACCGAGCTGCGCATGACGCACAGCGGCTTCCCGACCGCTGCGGCGCGCGACTCGCACAGCCAAGGCTGGAGCTCGTGCTTCAACCGGCTCAACGACCTGCTCGACGCGCGCGGCAGCGCCGGCACGCTCACGCTGCTGGGAGATGCGCGCAGCACCTACACGCGTACCGCGCGCATGGGCTTCGCCGAGAAAGGCGTGGCCTACACGCTGCAGCCCTGTGCCCCGCATTCGCCCGAGATCCTGGCCGTGCACCCGTTTGGCCGCATCCCGGCGCTGCGCGACGGCAGCATCGACATCTGGGAAACCCGCGCCATCCTGCAGTACCTCGACGAGAGCTTTGACTCGCCAGTGTCGTTGACACCCGGCAGGATCGCCGACCGGACCAGTTGCGAGCAATGGGTGAGCGCGGTCAACTGCTACCTCTACGACACCATGATCCGCCGCTACGTGCTGCAAATGATTTTTCCCAAGGGCGAAGGCGGCCAGCCCGACCGCGGCGTGATCGATGGCGCGCTCAAGGAAATGCCGGCGCAGCTGGCCGCGCTGGACCGCGCCTACGAACGCGGCGACTTCCTGGCCGGCGAGACGCTGTCGTTTGCCGATCTGTTCATCGCGCCCATCCTGGCCTATGTACAAGCCATGCCCGAAGGCGTACAACTGCTGGCCGACCGAGCCCATATCCAGCGCGCGCAAGCCACGATCCGCCAGCGCGCGAGCTTCATCGCCACCGACCCGCAACGACCCACCTGAAAGGACTTGCCATGAGCCACCTGCCCGGAAAATTCGTCTGGTTCGAACATGTGTCGGCCGACCCCGCGAAAGCGCGCGCCTTCTACGAGAGCCTGTTCGGCTGGAAGATCCAGAGCATGCCCATGGGCGAGCAAAGCTACGACATGCTGATGAACGGCGCCGACGGCATCGGCGGCCTGCGCACGGCCGAGCCCGGCGGGCCCAGCCACTGGGTCTCGTACCTCTCGGTACCCGACGTCGACGCGAGCTTTGCCGCCGCGACGGCCGCCGGCGCCAAGGCGCTGCTGCCGCCCACCGACTTCGGCCCCGTGGGGCGCGGTGCGGCGATCGCCGACCCGACTGGCGCTGCCGTCTCGCTCTGGCGGGGCGCCGAAGGCGACCGCCCCGACCCCGACCAGCCCGTCCCTGGCGACTGGTGCTGGAATGAGCTGTGGACGCCCGACGCGACGAAGGCACTCGCGTTCTACGAAAAGGTCTTCGGCTACACGCACGATGTCATGGACATGGGAGCCCAGGGCAGCTACTACATGCTCAAAGGCCCCGACGGCGAGATGCGCGGCGGGCTGATGCAGTCGCCCGACCCCCAAACCCCGCCCCTGTGGTGCCCCTATGTGCTCGTGGCCGACTGCGACGCGAGCGCGGCCAAGGCCCAGCAGCTCGGCGCCCAGTCCCTGTGCGTGCCGCCCACCGACATCCCGAACATCGGGCGCTTTGCCGTGCTGCTCGATCCGCTGGGGGCCACGTTCGCGGTGTTCAAGGGCTTGGAGAAATAGCCGGGCGCGACGCGCCTGTGGCGGCGCGAGCCTTCAGGCAGCGTCCTGCGCGAGATCCGCGCCCAAATCCCCCGCGATCAGCCGGAACTGCTCCAGCGCGGCCTCCAGGTCCTCCACGATCTCCTGCGCGATCACTTGCGGCGCGAGCAGGTTGTCGCTGTCGGCCAGGCTTTCGTCCTTGAGCCAGAAGATGTCGAGGCTGGCCTTGTCGCGGGCCACGAGTTCGTCGTAGTCGTACACGCGCCAGCGGCCTGTCGGCCCCCTCTCCCCGCTGGGGAGAGGGTTGGGGTGAGGGGCTGGCTCCGCGCTCCAGGTGGCCTGCCGCTGGTGTCGGTTGGCCCCGTTGTAGAGCGTCACAAACTCGTCCAGGTCTGCGCGCTTGAGCGGGTTGGTCTTGAGCGTGAAGTGCTTGTTGGTGCGCAGGTCGTAGATCCACAGCTTCTTGGTCCACGGCGTAACGCTTGCAGGCTTTTTGTCAAGAAACAACACATTGGCCTTGACGCCCTGGGCATAGAACAGGCCGGTGGGCAGGCGCAGCAGGGTGTGCACGTCGCACTCGTGCAGCAGCTTGCGGCGGATGGTCTCCCCTGCCCCGCCCTCGAACAGCACGTTGTCGGGCAGCACCACAGCTGCGCGCCCGTGCGTGGCCAGCAGCGTCTTGATGTGCTGCACAAAGTTGAGCTGCTTGTTGGACGTGGTGGCCCAGAAGTCGTCGCGCTCGATGATGTCTTTTTCGGTCGTCGTGCGGCCGTCTTCGCCGACGATCACGGTGCTGCTCTTCTTGCCAAACGGCGGGTTGGCCAGCACCACGTCAAAGCGCTCGCCGGGGTCGGCCCCCAAGGCATCGCCCACCACCACGGGCACCGATTTCTCGGAGCCGATGCCGTGCAGCATCAGGTTCATGGCACACAGGCGCGCCGTGGCCTGCACCAGCTCGTAGCCGGTAAAGGCCTTTTCCTTCAGGTGGCGCAGCTGTTCGCGCGTGAGGTTCTTGTGGTGGTGAGCGATGTGGTTGTGCGCGGTGAACAGGAAGCCGCCTGTGCCGCAGGCCGGGTCGCAGATGCGATCGCCGGGCTTCGGTGCGATGCAGTCCACCATGGCCTGGATCAGTGCGCGCGGCGTGAAGTACTGGCCCGCGCCACTCTTGGTGTCTTGCGCGTTTTTCTCCAGCAGACCTTCGTAAGCGTCGCCCTTGACGTCCGCGCCCAGCACCATCCAGTTTTCGGCGTTGATCAGGTCCACCACCAGGCGGCGCAGCTTGGCCGGGTCCTGGAACTTGTTTTGCGCCTTGCCGAAGATCAGGCCCAGCGTGCCCTTTTGCTGGCCCAATGCCTCCAGCATGTGGCGGTAGTGGTCGAACAGCTCGTCGCCATCTTTGGCGAGCAATGACGGCCATGAGTAAGCGTCCGGGACGATGCTGGCCTGGTTGTACGGCGGCTGCGCGCGCTCGTCGGCCATTTTGAGGAACAGCAGGTAGGTGAGCTGCTCCACGTAGTCGCCGTAGCTCATGCCGTCGTCGCGCAGCACGTTGCAGTAGTTCCAGAGTTTCTGGACAAGGGTGGATGTGTTCATTGGATCGGCAGGCCGGCAATCCGGCGAATTTTGTCTTCCAGATCAGGCAAGCGGTCCTGGCTGATGGCATCCCCTGGCAAATGCCCGGGCAGCGCATCCAGAAACCGCCGGTCGGAAAGCAGCGCAGTGAACTGCTCCGCAAGGTAGGCACGCAATGGCTGTGGTGCCTGCATGCATTCGTCAATCAAGTGGTCGCGCCCGTCCAGCACACTCAGGATGTCGCCCAAATCGTGGCTGAAAAGATAGTCTCCAGCGCCCCGGCCATGAAAAGCCTCCAACTTGGTGCCGACGAACACAGGCGCCTGAATCACGCGGATGGAAACACCACTAGGCAGCGTCAAAGGTTCGGCTGTGGTCACACACAGCGGATACCAGCGGTTGGCAAAGCCAAGAGTCTCCTCCTGGGTGGGCATCACGTCCACCGTGACACCCTCCACCTGCCAACGGCACACGGGCGCGTCGGGCCGCATGTCTTGCGCAAAGCCTCGCTCGCGCAGCTTCTGCTCAATGCGGTGGTAGTCCCTCACTGCCAGCACTTCAGCCACGATGTCCACATCTTCGGTCGGCCGAATCGCCGGGTGGGCGGGGTCTGTGATGAGCAGGCCCGCGACTGCACCGCCGACAAACGCAAACTGGCTGCACAAGTCAGCCCCCAGACGTCGTGCCACCAACTCCAGCATCACGACATTGGGGTCGTTCGGGTTGAGCACGGGCGTCATGCCGCCCATCGCTTGTCCATCTCGGCAATGGCCAGGGCGCGCTCGCGCGGGCTGCCGCCACGCACGGCGTCCACCAGCACCAGCAGCTCATAGAGCGCGGGGTTGGCCAACGCGGCCTCGGGCACCGTGGGGTACAGCGGATAGAACGCGGCCCCCCGCATCGTGCCGGCCTTGTGGGGCCAAACAGGCGCTGGCTCGTTGGGCTGCACGATGAGGGCCTGCAGCGGCGGGGCTGCATAGCTGGTGGGTACGCCCCGGGTCATTTCGCCCCGCGTGGCCGGGAAACAATAGCGCACCCCATGCTGCACAAACAGGCGCAGCGGCTCCAGCAACACCGCCGGACGCCCGGCCGCATCCTTGCGCGCAAGCTGCGCGGCCACCGCCCGCTCCACCCCCGCGTGAATCTCAGACGCCGTGAGCTTGAGTTCACCCGCCAAAGCAGCATAGGCAGGCATGGCCTCGCGGTCGAGCGACAGGCGCAAAAGCACCACCACATCCTGCGGGCGCAGGACGATTTGCGGGTTGGTTTTGGAGCGGTACACAGGGCGATTCTAATCACATATTCGCCATTTGCGAATGGCGAATATTGGAGACTTATTCATATAAATCAACCAGCTTCATCTGCCAAACAAAATTTCTCGCAGCACGTTGCAGTAGTTCCAGCGTTTCTGGACAAGGGTGGATGTATTCATTCGGTGTGGCTCATAACATCAACTGTGCCTGTGCAATTCGGTACAGAGTGCGTGGATGATT
>JBOHHM010000304.1:0-2904 GCA_050725495.1 Burkholderiaceae bacterium
CGGCTGGCCGCGTTTTGCTCGGCCAAGGGCCGGATGCAGGCCAGCTTCGTCGGTTTCAAGCGCAGCCATACCGAGGTGCTGCTGATCTGCAGCCGCGATCTGCTGGCCCCCACGCTTAAACGGCTGAGCATGTTCGTTCTGCGCGCCAAGGCCAAGCTGAGCGATGCCACGGCCGATTTTGCGCTCTGGGGACTCGTTGGTGATGCTATTAAATCAATAGCATCTCACGATCAGCCCGCCTGGACCAAGCTTGATTCCGGTTCTGGACATCTGGTGTTCCTGTATCCGGCGGACGGCCAGGCCCGGGCGCTCTGGGTCGCGCCGGCGGGCGAGCCGGCGCCGCAGGGGCCGGCGCTCAGCGCCGAGCTTTGGCTGCGCAGCGAGGTGCGCAGCGGCATTGCCCGCATCACGGCGCCGATTGTGGACGCCTTCGTGCCGCAGATGCTCAATTACGAGTCGGTCGGTGGCGTGAACTTCAAGAAGGGCTGCTACCCCGGCCAGGAGGTGGTGGCACGCAGCCAGTTCCGCGGCACGCTCAAGCGCCGGGCCTATCTGGTCCACTGCGACGCTGCCATGGCGGTGGGCCAGGAGGTGTTTCACACGGCCGACGAAACCCAGCCCTGCGGCCTGGTTGCGCTGGCGGCTGCCGCGTCTGGCGGCGGTTGCGACGCCATCGTATCGCTGCAGGTGGCGGCCGCCGAACAAGGCGGGGAGCGAGGTGCTCTGAGGCTGGGCTCTGCCAGCGGGCCGGCCCTGGTCCTGCAGGCCCTGCCCTACGCCCTGCTGCACGACATCTGAACTCAGAGTCGGGGCAGATAGAGCGTCGGGATCTGTCGGCGGGTCAGTTCCAGGTCTTTGCCGGGCGTGGCTGCCAGCGCCGCGCGGTAGGCCTGCAGCGCCTTGGATTCGTCCTTGATCTCGGTGGCGGCGTAGATGTTGCCCATCTTGAGCCAGCCATCGACAGCCTGCGCGGGCCAGCCCTTGTTGCGCAGCTCCAGCCCCTTGACGGCCAGGGTCCAGTCTTTGCTGCGCACGCCCAGTAGGTAGGCGGCGTTGACCAGGTCGTAGTCGTAGACATTCTGTTCGAGCAGGCTTTTGGCGAGCCTGGCCGCCTCGGCTTCCTTGCCTGTGCGGCTCATCAAAATGATGTCCAGCGAAGCGACCGAAGGCGCCTTGGGCTGCAAGGCCTTGGCGCGTTCGAGGTATTCACTGGCCTTGGCGACATTGCCCTGCTGGGCGTAGCCGCGCGCAATATTGGACACGATGGCGACCACATGGGGACGTGAGCCCACGACCGACTCCCAGATCCAGATGGCGTTCTTCCAGTCGCCCCACTTGGCCAGCTCGTCGGCCACCATGGGCGTGATCTTGCGGTAATGGGGGTTGATTTCGACGCCCTGCTTGATCAGAGCAAGCATCTCGCGCTTGCTCTTGTCCCACTTCGGGTTCTGGACATCGCCCGACTGGGAGATCGTCATCGCCAGCTTGACGGCCTTCACTATTCTGCTCTCACTCTCGGCCGCCTGCCGGGTGATGTAGGCGGCCAGCGCCATGCACGCCATCACGCCGACGGCCAGGCCCCGCGAGTACAGCGGTTGCCAGTTCAGGCGCATTGCAAAGACCGGGCCGCGCAGGCCCAGCCGGGCATCCGAGGCCGCCAGAATTGCCAGCGACAGGGCAAACATGGCCCCGGTGCTGGCCATGCGCCAGGGGAAACCGGCGTTGCTGACGATCAGGAACACCAGCAGGCTGGCCAACGCCAAGGCCCGAAACGGCGCTTCGGCCTGGCCTTCAGCGCTGCGGTTGCGCCAGGTGTTCCAGGCCGCGCTGCCCAGGTACGCGAGCAGGCACAGCAGAAACAGCCAGCCGACCAGGCCGTATTCGGCCAGCAGCTGCAGGATTTCGTTGTGCACGTAATAGTCGGTCTCCAGCTGCGCGCCTTCGGCCTGGTACAGGGGGATGTCGACTTCCCAGGCGCCGGCCCCGACGCCGCTCAGTGGGCGCGCCTGAATGATGCGGGCCGTGGCTTTCCACATGACCAGACGCACCGAGAAGGATCGTTCGGTGTACTCTTCCTTCTGGGTCATCGAGTGGGCGCGCGCAAAGCCGCGCTCGAGTGCCGTCAGGCCGCGCTTTTCGAGCTGGTGCTCCTCGATCAGCTTGGCATTGCCGGTCTTGATCATGCCCAGCCCCAGCACGGTCGCCAGGATCAGGCCCAGGGCCAGAATGCGCTTGCCGCTGTCCCAGCGCACAAAGGCCAGCTGCTTGCGGTACAGGAACAGGATCAGCGGCAGCACGAAGGCCAAGGCCAGCATGCCGAGCAGGGCCGAGCGCGTGCCTGTCATCATGATCGCGACGATGTTGAAGGCGGTCGTGAAGGCCAGCAGGCAGATGGTGGCGGAGTTTTTGGCGCGGGCCAGCAGCAGCGCGGAAAACGGCAGGGTGCAGACCGCGAACTCGGCAAAGAAGTTGCGGTTGACGAAGGTCGAGGCCGGGTTGGGACCCTGCGGAAAATACTTGAAATCGACCCAGAACTGCAGGGCCGTCCACAGCGAGGCAGTGACGGCGCCCCAGTGAATGCCCCAGGCCAGGGCCGGCAGGCGCTCGCGCGTCAAGGTGTTCAGGCCCAGCCACAGCAGCAGGCTGAACACAAACCAGCGAATCGCCTCCACGCCTGCGAGATAAGTGTGGGACCAGACCATGCTGCCCAGCGCATAGGCCATCAAGGCCAGCGGCAGCCACATCAGCGCGTGCCAGCGCAGGCCGTCGCGGCGGCTGCGCTGCTGCCAGAAGAACAACAGGGCCGCACTCAGGGCGGCAAACGACACGACGATGGACTTGAGCGTGTCCTGCAGCATTTCCTCATGCGGCACGCCGATGGCCGGCGCCAGGAACATCATCAAG
>JBOHHM010000305.1:0-2283 GCA_050725495.1 Burkholderiaceae bacterium
TTGTATGATCCTGGGCCCTTCAACCGCGCCCTGGACAGGCTCCAAGAAGAATCCGGGGCCAAGATCCTTCGCGGTGCTCAGGATGACATGCAGTGCGCGACGACATGGAGTACGGGATGGCAGTGAAGCGACGGGCCACCGGGCCTGTCATCCTCGCGAAGGCGGGGATCCAGATGCTGCCCGTGGCCGTGCCGCCCGCCAGGATCTGTCATCCCCAAGAAGGCGGGATCCAGCAAAAAAGCCGCTGGACTCCAGCGGCTTTTTTGTTTTGTCATTCCGGACGCAACGAAGAATCCCGGGCGGTGGAGATCCTTCGCGCTGCTCAGGATGACAGAAAGTTCGCAGTGACAGCGCTCAGGCGTGGGCCGCGCGCAGCTTGCGCGAGAACTCCTGCAGCATCACGATGCCGCTTTGCTCGGCCCGGTGGCACCAGGCTTGCAGATCGGCCGTCAGCTGCTCGCGCGACTGAGAGGTGTTGAGCCACATCTGGCGCAGCTCCTCGCGCATGGTCACCATCTTGTCGAGGACCGGGTGGGCGGCGCGGGCCTGGGCCAGCTGCGGCTGGGCGGCGGCCGGGACCTTCTCGACGTCACGGTGCATCCAGCGCTTGGCGGCGTTGAGAACCGACAGATCGCCCTTCTTGGCCTTGAGCGCCTCGATTTCGTTCTTGCAGGCCTGGCGCATGCCGCGGGCATAGCTGGCCATGACTTCGTAGCGGTTGGCGATCAGCGCCTCCAGCGTCTTTTGATCGGCCGCAGGCTTGATGGCGCCCAGCTGCAGCTTGGGCGGCACCTTCTTGACCGTGGCCCAACCGATTTTCTGCATCAAGCTGATGTAGATCCAGCCGATGTCGAACTCGTAGGGCTTGACCGAGAACTTGGCCGAGGTCGGGTAGGTGTGGTGGTTGTTGTGCAACTCCTCGCCGCCGATGATGATGCCCCAGGGCGAGATGTTGGTGCTGGCGTCCGGCGCTTCAAAGTTGCGGTAGCCCCAGTAGTGACCAATGCCGTTGATGATGCCGGCCGCCGTGACCGGAATCCAGGCCATTTGAACGGCCCAGACCGCCAGACCGGCCGCGCCAAACAGGGCCAGGTCGATGATCATCATCAGGCCCACGCCCTGCCAGCTGTAGCGGCTGTAGACATTGCGTTCCAGCCAGTCGTCGGGCGTGCCATGGCCGAACTTGCTCATGGTTTCCTTGTTCTTGACTTCGGCGCGGTACAGCTCGGCGCCTTTCCAGAACACGGTCTTGATGCCATGCGCCTGCGGGCTGTGGGGGTCGTCCACGGTTTCGCATTTGGCGTGGTGCTTGCGGTGAACGGAGACCCACTCCTTGGTCACCTGACCGGTGCCCAGCCAGAGCCACAAGCGGAAAAAGTGCGAGGGAATCGCGTGTAGGTCCATGGCGCGGTGCGCCTGGTGACGGTGCAGGTAGATCGTGACGCTGCAAATGGTGATGTGCGTGGTGAACAGCGTGTACAGCACGATCTGCCACCAGGACAGGTTCCAGAATCCGTGCGCGAGCCATTCAATGGCCGCGTTCAGCACGGCCCAGTCGGGTAACAACATAGGTGGGTAAGCCCTTCGGCAAAAGTGAAGTTCGGCGTTGTTGTAGTGGTTAACCCGAGATTTTAGGCTAGCGGGCGAAAAATAGGGTTGTTTTGAATCAACCTTTTACCTTTTTGTCACACGCACTTATTACTTTTTGACCCAAACGGCGGCAAAAAAGCCGTCTGTACCATGGCGGTGCGGCCAAAGCCGCAGGTATTCGGCTCCACTGGACGGCCCGCCGCACAGGCTGGCGGCGCCCTCGACTTTCAGATGGGACAGGATCTCGCCGGCTTCCACGGGGCTGAAGTCCTTGTGGGCCTCGGTGAACGCCTGGGCAATGGCCTCGTTTTCCTGCGGCAGCACGCTGCAGGTGGCGTAGACCAGCCGCCCGCCGGGCTTGAGCAGGCGCGCGGCGCTTTGCAGGATGGCGGCCTGCTTGAGCGTAAGTTCTTCGACCGCCTGGGGCGATTGCCGCCATTTGAGGTCGGGGTTGCGGCGCAGCGTGCCCAGGCCCGAACACGGCGCATCGACCAGCACCCGGTCGATCTTGCCGGCCAGGCGCTTGATGCGCTCGTCGCGCTCGTGGGCGATGGCGGCCGGGTGCACGTTGGACAGGCCGCTGCGCGCCAGGCGCGGCTTGAGCGCATCAAGCCGGTGGGCCGAGGTGTCGAACGCGTAGAGCCGCCCGGTGCTGCGCATGGCCGCGCCTATGGCCAGGGTCTTGCCGCCGGC
>JBOHHM010000306.1:0-10003 GCA_050725495.1 Burkholderiaceae bacterium
CCTGGGCACCTCGCTGGGTGCGGCCAGCGTGGGTCGTTTTTCCGACGGCGAGGTCACTGTCGAAATCAACCAGAACGTGCGTGCCCGCGATGTGTTCGTCGTGCAGTCCACCTGCGCGCCGACCAACGAGAACCTGATGGAATTGCTGATCATGGTCGATGCGCTCAAGCGCGCCTCGGCTGAACGCATCAGCGCCGTGATTCCGTATTTTGGCTATGCCCGCCAGGACCGCCGTCCGCGCTCCACCCGGGTGCCGATCTCGGCCAAGGTGGTGGCCGACCTGCTGCAAACCGTGGGTGTCGCCCGCGTGCTGACCATGGACCTGCACGCCGACCAGATCCAGGGCTTTTTCGACATCCCGGTGGACAACATCTATGCGTCCCCGGTGCTGCTGGGCGATCTGCGCCAGAAAGACTACGAAGACCTGATCGTGGTCTCGCCCGACGTGGGCGGCGTGGTGCGCGCCCGCGCCCTGGCCAAGCAGCTGGGCTGCGACCTGGCCATCATCGACAAGCGCCGTCCCAAGGCCAATGTCAGCGAGGTCATGCATGTGATCGGCGACATCGACGGCCGCAACTGCGTGGTCATGGACGACATGATCGACACCGCCGGCACGCTGGTAAAGGCCGCTGAAGTCCTCAAGCAACGCGGTGCGAAAAAGGTCTATGCCTATTGCACCCACCCGATTTTTTCCGGCCCGGCCATCGAGCGCATTGCCAAGGGCACGGCGCTCGACGAAGTGGTGGTCACCAACACCATCCCGCTGAGCGACGCCGCCATCGGTTGCCAGAAAATCCGCCAGCTCTCCGTGGCGCCGCTGATCGCCGAGACGATCCAGCGCATTGCCAGGGGCGAGTCGGTGATGAGTTTGTTCTCGGATCAGGAAAATCTCTTCTGAGATTTCGCCAAAATCTCTTTTACGGTTTCGCCGGAAACCTTTTCTGATCAGGGCAAAAAGCGGGGCGCCAACCCTTCGGGGTGTGGGTGCCCTTTTTAAAACCGGAGTCACACTGGTCGCGGTGGACTCTTACAGGAGTGAGTTATGAAATTCGTCGCTTTTGAGCGCGCCAAGCAGGGTACGGGTGCGAGCCGCCGTCTGCGCAACTCGGGCAAGACGCCCGGCATCATCTACGGTGGCGCCGGCCAGCCGCAACTGGTCGAGCTCGACCACAATGCGCTGTGGCATGCCCTGAAGAAGGAAGCCTTCCATTCCAGCGTTCTGGAAATGGAACTCAACGGCCAAACCAGCAAAGTCCTGCTGCGCGATGTGCAATACCACCCGTTCAAGCAGCTCGTGCTGCACATCGACTTCCAGCGCGTCGATGCCAACACCAAGCTGACCATGAAGGTGCCGCTGCACTACACGGGCGCGGAAGAATCGCAGGCCGTCAAGTTCGAGCATTGCGTTGCCAACTATGTGATCACCGAACTCGAGGTCTCCTGCCTGCCGGCCGACCTGCCCGAGTTCATCACGGTGGATCTGAGCGGCCTGAAGAAGGGCACATCGCTGCACCTGAGCGAGATCAGCCTGCCCAAGGGCGTCAAGGCCATCACGCATGGCAAGGAAAATCCGGTCCTGGTGTCCGTCGTCGTCGTGGCCGGCGCTGAAGAGGCCCCTGCAGCGGCCCCCGCAGCTGCGGCACCGGCTGCCGCCAAGGCGCCGGCCGCCAAGAAGTAGGCTTAGGCGCCCCGCGTCGACCACCCGCCTCGGCGGGCTGTTCCGGCAAACGGCCCACCTCGGTGGGCCGTTTGCTTTTGCAGATCCGCCTCGATAATCGCCTCATGATCAAACTGTTTGTCGGCCTGGGCAATCCCGGCCCCGAATACGAGGCCACGCGTCACAACGCCGGGTTCTGGTGGATCGATGCGCTGGCCCGTGAACTCAAGGTCTCGCTGCTGCCCGACAGGAGCTACCAGGGCCTGGTCGCGCGCACCAGCGTCCATGGGCAGACCCTGTGGCTGCTGGAGCCGCAGACTTTCATGAATGTGTCGGGCAGGTCGGTGGCTGCGCTCGCGCGCTTCTTCAAGATCCAGCCCCAGGAAATCCTGGTTGCGCACGACGAACTGGACATCGCACCCGGCCAGGTCAAGCTCAAGCTCGGTGGCAGCCATGCGGGCCACAACGGCCTGCGCGACATCCATGCCCAGCTCGGCAGCTCCGACTACTGGCGGCTGCGCCTGGGCATAGGCCACCCCGGCGTCAAGGCTGAAGTCATCAACTGGGTGCTCAAAAAACCATCGCCCGAGCAGCGCACCGCGATTGAAGACTGCATTGCCCGCACGCTGAAAGCCATTCCTCCCTTGCTGGCCGGCGAGATGGACAAGGCGACCTTGCTGATTCACACCAGCAAGCCACCACGGCCCAAGCCCCCCCGGCCCGCCAACGCGCCGGACGCAGCTCCCGCCGGGCCCTGAATCCGCCTTTGTCAAAAATCCGGGCCAAGCCCGCAAGGCCGGGCGGCGCAGACCGGAACCGAGACGAGTTTACGAGGCTGGCCCGTTTTGACTGAGCGGCAGCTGCTGCAGCCGCCGGTACTTCTGCCACAAGGTCTCGCGGCTCTCCACATGCTCGGGATTGACCGGGATGCAGGCCACGGGACAGACCTGCACGCACTGGGGCTCGTCGAAATGGCCCACGCATTCCGTGCATTTGTGCGGATCGATCTCGTAGATTTCCTGGCCGAGGTAGATGGCCTCATTGGGGCACTCGGGCTCGCAGACATCGCAGTTGATGCAGTCATCGGTGATCATCAGCGCCATGGCCTACCCCCGGAGCGCGGGCGCCCGCCGACACGATAGGAAATGCAGTTCTGCTTGAGCCTCATGGCGACATTATCGGTGCGCCGCCTCCTGCGCGTGAAACACCCTACTGGCTTCATGCCCGGGCCATGATGATGCCGCGCCGGGCCTGCTCGCCGTCGCTGATGCGCGAAGAAGCTTTGCGTGCTGGAGGCATTTTGCTTGTATGCTGACAATACAAAAAAGCAAAGTATTCAAAGTATTTATGGGTTGCATCTCCCGGCCCGCTGGCGGGGCGGTCTGCTTCACTTCATGAGTCTTTTTCTTTTCAAGCGCTTGATGACGCTGGTGGCGACCCTCGTCGGCGCTTCCGTGGTCGTTTTCCTGGTGCTCGAAATCCTGCCCGGTGATGCCGCGCAAATCCTGATGGGCCCTGACGCCGCCCCCGAAGCGGTGCAGGCACTGGCCGCCAAGCTGGGCCTGAACCACCCGCCGCTTGCGCGCTACTGGCACTGGATCAGTGGCCTGCTGGTCGGCGACATGGGCCTGAGCTACGCCTACAGCACGCCGGTGCTGGAACTGGTGCTCGAGCGGCTGGCCCTGACCATTCCGCTGGCCCTGATGGCCATGGCCATTACCACGGTGCTGGCCCTGTTCGTGGGCATTTATGCGGCCTCCCGCCACAACCGCCTGGGCGATGTCGGCCTGATGGGGCTGACGCAGGTCGGCATTGCGATCCCGAACTTCTGGTTTGCCATCCTGCTGATCCTGCTGTTCTCGGTCCACCTGAACTGGTTATCGGCCGGCGGCTTTCCGGGCTGGGACGATGGCTGGGGCGAAGCGCTGAAGTCGCTGCTGCTGCCCGCGGTATCGTTGGCCGTCGTGCAGGCCGCGATTCTCGCGCGCATCACGCGCTCGGCCGTGCTCGAAGTGCTGCGCGAGGACTTTGTGCGCACGGCCCGCGCCAAGGGCCTGTCGCAGCGCGCCACGCTCTGGGGCCATGTGCTGCGCAATGCCCTGATCCCGGTGGTCACGGTCATGGGCCTGCAGTTCGCCAACCTGCTGGCCGGCACCATCGTGGTGGAAAACGTGTTCTACCTGCCGGGCCTGGGACGGTTGATCTTCCAGTCGATCTCCAACCGCGACCTGATCGCGGTGCGCAATTGCGTGATGCTTCTGGCCGCCATGGTGGTGATCGTCAACTTCATCGTCGACCTGCTGTATGCGGTGATCGACCCCCGTGTGAAGGCCAGCGATATATGAGCGCTGCGACCATGCCGGCCCCCGGCTTCATGCGCCGTGCGCTCGGCCATCGCAGCTTTGTGCTGGGCGGCGCGCTCACGCTGCTGCTGCTCGTGGCCGCCGCCCTGTCGCTGCTCTGGACCCCGTGGTCGCCCTACGAGATGGACCTGGCGAACAAGCTCCAGCCGTCCAACGCACAGCACTGGCTGGGCACCGACCCGTTCGGCCGCGACGTGGCCTCGCTGCTGCTGGTGGGCGCGCGCAATTCGATTCTGGTCGGCGTGATCGCGGTGGCCATAGGCATGACACTGGGCACGGCGCTCGGCCTGCTGGCCGCCGCGCGCCGCGGCTGGGTCGAAGAGCTCATCATGCGGCTGGCCGACTTCACCTTCGCGTTTCCAGCCATTCTGTCGGCCATCATGATGACGGCCGTGTTCGGCGCCGGCATTGTGAACTCCATCATCGCGATCGGCATCTTCAACATCCCGACCTTTGCGCGCGTGACGCGTGCTTCGGCCAATGCCGTCTGGTCGCGCGAGTTCGTGCTGGCGGCACGCGCCTGCGGCAAGGGGCCCATGCGCATCACGCTCGAGCATGTGCTGCCCAACATCCTGTCGGTGCTGATCGTGCAGACCACCATCCAGTTTGCGATTGCTATCCTCGCCGAAGCGGCCCTGTCCTACCTGGGCCTTGGCACCCAGCCCCCCCAGCCGTCCTGGGGCCGCATGCTCAGCGAGGCCCAAACCCTGCTGTTCAAAGCCCCGATGCTCGCGGTCTGGCCCGGCGTGGCGATTGCGCTGGCCGTGCTCGGACTCAACCTGATGGGCGACGGCCTGCGCGACCTGATGGACCCACGGTTTGCGAGAAAACGCTGAATGCCCCTGCTCGAAGTCCAAGACCTTCACATCCGTCTGCAAACGCACAGGGGCCCGGCCTATGCGGTGCGAGGCGCGAGCTTCACGCTCGAGCGCGGCGAGACGCTGGGCCTGATCGGCGAATCGGGCTGCGGCAAATCGATCACCGTGATGTCGCTCTTGGGCCTGCTGCCCGAGAACGCCCAGGTCACAGGCAGCATCCGCTTTGACGGCCAGGAGCTGGTCGGACAGGACGATGCCACGCTGCGCCATATCCGCGGCAACCGCATCGGCATGATCTTCCAGGAGCCGATGACAGCCCTCAACCCCGTGCACAGCATAGGCCGCCAAGTGGCCGAGCCCCTGCGGCTGCACCGTGGCCTGTCGGCAGCCGCGGCGCGCCGGCAGGCCATGGCCCTGCTCGAGCGCGTCGGCATTCCCGAGGCGGCACGCCGTTTCGACGCCTACCCCCACCAGTTCTCCGGCGGCCAGCGCCAGCGCATCACGATTGCAATGGCGCTGGCCTGCGGCCCCGACCTGCTGATCGCCGACGAGCCCACCACGGCGCTGGACGTGACCATCCAGCAGCAGATCCTGGACCTCATCAGCGATCTGGTGGCCGAACGCGGCATGGCGCTGATGCTGATCTCGCACGACCTCGGTGTGATCGCGCAGAACGTCTCGCGCATGCTGGTCATGTACGGCGGCAGCGTGGTCGAAAGCGGGCCCACGGACTCCGTGTTCTCCCATATGTCGCATCCCTACACCCGGGGCCTGTTCGCCGCGCGGCCCCGCCTGGGCACGCCGCGCGGAGCGCGCCTGGCCACCATCGCCGGCACGGTGCCCGAGCTGGTCGACCTGCCCTCGGGCTGCCCCTTCGCAGGCCGCTGCGCCTTCACGGTCGACGCCTGCCATCACACCCGCCCGAGCGCGACCCTGCTGGCCGACGAACACGAAGTCCGCTGCATCAGGCTCGATGAAATCAACGCTGCAGGGGAAATGAGCGCCGACGGGCCGTCCCTAGGCGCGAAGGCCCCCGAGGGGCTGAGCCCCACGGCTCCCAGTCTGCCTGCGCAGACTGGGATCGGGCGAAGAGCCGCCGACTCTGGCGGCGGCCTGTCCAGCGCAGTACACGCAGTGACAAGCGTGGGGGCTCGGTCAGCATGAACGAGCCGCTGCTGCAAGTCGAACAGCTGGTGCGCGAGTACACGCTGCCGCGCGAGCGCCTGTTCGCCCACCCGGCCAAGGTCCACGCGCTCAATGGCGTGAGCCTGTCGATCGAGCCGGGGCGCAGCCTGGGCATCGTCGGCGAATCGGGGTCGGGCAAGTCCACGCTGGCGCGCCTCGTGATGGCGTTGGACAAGCCGACCTCGGGCCGCGTCAAGCTGCTCGGGCGCGATCTCCATGCGCTGGCGCCTGAGGCGCTGCGCCGCGCGCGGCGCGATTTCCAGATGGTGTTTCAAGACCCCTACGGTTCGCTCGATCCACGCCAGAAGGTCGGGCGCATCGTGGCCGAACCGTTGGCCGCCCAGGGCGATACCAGCCGCGAGGCCCAGCGCGAGCGGGCCGCCCAGGTGCTGGCTTCGGTGGGCCTGCGCGCCACCGACCTCGACAAATACCCGCATGAGTTCTCGGGCGGGCAGCGCCAGCGCATCGCGATCGCCAGGGCGCTGATCACGCGACCGCGCCTGATCGTGGCCGACGAACCGGTCAGCGCGCTCGATGTCTCGGTGCAGGCTCAGGTGCTCAACCTCATGCAGGACCTGCAGGCCGAATTCGGCGTCAGCTACATGCTGATCAGCCATGACCTCGCCGTGGTGCACCACCTGTGCGACGAGGTGGCCGTGCTCTACCAGGGCCGCATCGTCGAGCAGGGCCCGCCCGAGAAGCTGTTCCATGCGGCCGAGCACCCCTACACCCAGGCGCTGCTCAACGCCGTGCCAAGGCCCGAGCCGGCTCAGCGCCGGCGCCACGCTGCTGCAGCAAGCACAGCCCCTCTGGCACAGCAGCCCCTGGCTCGGCAATGAGGTACAAATGCAGCTCGGCTCGAGAAAATTTCTGCAACAGGTTTTTTGTCTGGAGAAGCCCACCATGTTGAAACGACGCACCATACTCGCCACCGCCGCCGTCGCCACCGTGCCGCTGGCCCTGCCCGCGCTGGCGCAGAACCGAAAGGACAGCGTGGTGATGGCGATGGCGCTCGAGCCGCCGGGCCTGGACCCGACCGCCGGCGCAGCGTCTGCGATTGCGGAGATCGTGCAGTACAACATCTTCGAGACGCTGACCAAGATCAATCCCGACGGCAGCGTCGCGCCGCTGCTGGCCGAAAGCTGGGAAGTCTCGCCCGACCTCAGGACCTATACCTTCAAGCTGCGCCGTGGTGTGAAGTTCCAAAACGGCGAGCCGTTCAACGCCGCCGCCGTGAAATTCTCGTTCGAGCGCGCCGCCGCCGAGAAGAGCACCAACAAGGACAAACGCACCTTTGCCAGCATGCAAAGCATTTCGGCGGTCGACGACAGCACAGTCGTGATCATCAACAAGGAGCTCGACCCCGACTTCCTGTTCCTCATGGGCCAGGCCACGGCCATCGTCGTCGAGCCCAAGAGCGCCGACAGCAACGCGACCAAGCCCGTGGGAACCGGCCCCTACAAGCTCGAGAGCTGGACCAAGGGCTCTTCGGCCACCTTGAGCAAATGGGATGGCTACCGCAATGCGGCCGCGATCAAGATGAGGAAGGTCACCTTCCGCTTCATTGCCGACCCGGCGGCCCAGGTCGCTGCGCTGCTGGCCGGCGACGTGGACGCGTTTGCGCGCGTCACGCCGCGCGCCGTCGAGCAGTTCAAGAACAATCCGAAGTTCCAGGTGATCGTCAGCGGCTCGCGCGCCAAGACCATTCTGGCGATCAACAACAAGAAAAAGCCGCTGGACGACGTGCGTGTGCGCCGCGCGATCGCTGCGGCGATCGACCGCAAGGCCGTGATCGAAGGCGCGGGCGACGGCTACGGCTCGCCTATCGGCAGCCACTATGTGCCGGGCGCCTTCGGCTATGTGGACACCACAGGCATCAACCCGTTCAACATCGACAAAGCCAAGGCCTTGCTCAAGGAAGCCGGCATCACGACGCCGCTGGAACTGACCCTGACCCTGCCGCCCCCGCCCTACGCACGCCAGGGCGGCGAGGTCATTGCAGCGCAGCTGGCCAAGGTCGGCATCGTCGCCAAGCTGCAAAACGTCGAATGGGCGCAATGGCTCAGCGGCACCTACACCAACAAGAACTACGACCTGACCCTGATCTCGCATGTCGAGCCTTTCGACCTGGGCAACTTCGCCAAGCCGGGCTACTACTGGAACTACGAGTCGGCCAAGTTCAACGAGCTCTACGACAAGATCAAGAACGCGCCGCGTGCGGCCGACCGCGCCAAGCTGCTCGGCGACGCGCAGCGCCTGATTGCCAACGATGCGGTCCATGCCTTCCTGTACCAGCCGCAGTGGATCACGGTCGCCCACAAGAACCTCAAGGGGCTGTGGAAGGACCTGCCGGTGTTTGTGAACGACATCTCGGCCCTGTCTTGGGCATCTCCTGCCCATGACTGAGATGACTACCCCCCTGCACGAGCTCCCGGCCCGTGAACTGATGGCCGCGTACCGCCGGCGCGCCCTGTCGCCGGTGGAAGTGACCCAGTCCGTCCTTGCGCAAATCGAGCGCTGGGAGCCCCAGCTGCAGGCGACCTACCTGCTGCGGCCGGAGGCGGCGCTGGCCCAGGCCAGGGCCTCCGAAGCGCGCTGGCTGCGCGGCGAGCCCATGGGCCCGCTGGACGGCGTTCCCACCACTGTGAAGGACAACATCGCCACCCGGGGCGACCCGACGCCCCTGGGCACCGTGGCCTCGGACCTCACGCCTGCTGCGGCCGACGCGCCGCCGGCCGCCCGCATCCGCGAGGCCGGCGCCGTGATCGTGTGCAAGACGACCATGCCCGACTACGGCATGCTGTCTTCCGGACTGTCGAGCTTTCACAAGCTCGCGCGCAACCCCTGGGACCTGAGCAAGACCCCGGGCGGCTCGAGTTCGGGCGCGGGTGCCGCCGCGGCGGCCGGCTACGGCCCCTTGCACCTGGGCACCGATATAGGCGGCTCGGTGCGCCTGCCGGCGGGCTGGTGCGGCGTTTTCACGCTCAAGCCCAGCCTGGGCCGCATTCCGATCGACCCGCCCTACATGGGCCGCGCCGCCGGCCCGATGACCCGCAGCGTCGCCGATTCGGCGCTGCTGATGCAGGTGCTCGCGCTGCCCGATGCGCGCGACAGCATGAGCCTGCCCTACCAGGCCCTTGCCTGGGACCAGTTTGACCAGGGCACTTCGATCCTGCGCGGCCTGCGCATCGGCCTGCTGCTCGACGCCGGCTGCGGCCTGGCCGTGGACCCCGAAATACGCGAGGCCGTGGAACGCGCCGCGAAAACGCTGGAGCAGGCCGGTGCGGTGGTCGAGCCCATGAAGCCCTTCATGACGCAGACCATGCTCGACGGCATGGACCATCTGTGGCGCATGCGTTCGCACGTCGACATGAAGGCGCTGCCGCGCGACAAGAAGGCCCAGGTACTTCCCTATATCCAGCAATGGGCTGACAGCGCAGCCGGCATGACGGGGGAAGAGGTCTTCAAGGCGTTCAGCCAGTTCCACGCCACACGCCTTGCCGCCGTCAACGCCTGTCGCGCGTTCGATTATGTGATCTCGCCGACCTCGCCCGTGCCGGCCTTCGCGGCCGAACTGCCCTCGCCGACCAACGACCCGCTGCACCCGCTGGAGCATATAGGCTTCACCGTCCCGTTCAACATGTCGGAGCAACCAGCCGCCTCGATCAACTGCGGCTACACGCGCGCTGGCCTGCCGATTGGCCTGCAGATCGCGGGCCAGCGTTTTGACGACCTGGGCGTGCTGCAGGTCTCGCGGGCCTTCGAGCTGATCCGCGACCCGCAACGGCCCTGGCCCGAGCCGCCCGCGAAGTAAGGCATCGATGCTGAGCGATAGCCTGGGCAACGCGCTCATGCTGCAGGACGCCACCAGCCTGGGCGCTGTCGACGACTTTGTCGAGGGCTTCATCGCCAGCGAGGCGCGGGTGGTCAACATCCTCGAGGCAGCCGAGCGCGACCACAGCCCCATCGTGCAGGCCTAT
>JBOHHM010000307.1:0-10622 GCA_050725495.1 Burkholderiaceae bacterium
TGCTTGCAGCTTGGCCAGTTCGTCGATGTTCTTGGACAGCTCGGCGACCCGGGCCTGGGTGTCCTTGGCTTCGCGCTTGCTGGCAATCTTGTCTTCGCCGGCCTTGGTCCCGACAGCCCCCTTGGACAGGGTCAGCTTGTCGGGTGCGGCTGTCGTGGGCCTCTTGTCTTCGACATTGGCCTGCAGCTTGCCAGCGGCCTTGCGGTCGGCGGCGGCCAACTGGGTGTCGGGTGCGCCTTGAGCCAGTCTGCGGCGGAACTCGTTGAAGTCCCGGCTTTGCGCCAGGATGGTTTTCGAAGCCTCACCGCCCGGCGCGGCCGCGGCCTGTTCGGCCGTGGGGATGTCGAGCACTGACCCGGCCTTGATCCGGTTGACGTTGCCGCCAATAAAGGCATCGGGGTTGGCATGCAGCAGGGCAACCAGCATCTGGTCCAGCGACACATGGTCCGGCTTGTGGGCTGCGGCGATCCTGCCGGCCGTGTCGCCCGAACTCACCGTCACTTGCTTGGCGCCGCTAGGGGGTGCTTTGGCCGCCGCACGCGCTGCGGGCGGCGCGCTGCTGGCCGGGGCGGTGCGGTTGCCTGGCGCTGCTGCCACGGGCGCCGGCATGACGCGCGGGCTGGAAGTCGGGGAGGGCGCAGGCAGCTGGGCAGCGGTCATGGGTGCGACACCGCCCTGCCGCAGATTGGGGGGATCGAACAGCATCGTGTAGTCGCGCACGATGCGGCCCGAAGACCAGCTGGTTTCCAGGATCAAGTCGATAAAGGGGTCGCTGATGGGCCGGTCGCTGCTCAGGCGCAGGTAGGCGCGGCCATCGGGACGCCGCTGCAGGCTCACCTGCAGGCCGGTCATCACCGGGCTGTATTCGAGGCCGGCGGCTTTGAAGGCATCGGGGCTGGCCACGCCGCTTTTGAGGCTGGCCGCTTCTTCGGCATTGATCTCGGGAATATCGATTTCGGCACGCAAGGGCTCGCCCAACGCGGACTGGACCGTCACACGGCCCAGCGCAAGCGCATGGGCGTCTGAGCCGAAAAGACCAAAAGCCAAGGCAAGGGCAGCGACCAAGGCGGACGCCTGCCGGCCAGGAGACTTGCGCGTCAATTCTTGAGCAACACGTGCTGGGTCAGCAGGCAATTTTTTTCTCATCATGCGGAAGAACGCCTCGACACTGAATACTGTTGATCGAAATTAACATCAATGCCCTGGCCTGACAAGCCGAGACCGCTCTTAACGGTGGGAGCTTCGGGTTAGCGAGCGGTGGCATTCCGGCGGTTGTTGCCAAACCACAACGTCAAACAGTGGCCTGAGCGCAAGCGTGGCAGGCCACTGTAGGTCTATGGTTTCAGATCAGGCGTCGAGCAGAATGCGCAGCATGCGGCGCAGCGGCTCGGCAGCGCCCCACAGCAGCTGGTCGCCGATGGTGAAGGCGCCGACATACTCGGGGCCCATGGCCATCTTGCGGATGCGGCCCACGGGAATCGTCAGCGTGCCGGTCACGGCCACCGGCGTCAGATCCTGGATCGTGGCCTCGCGCGTGTTGGGCACCACCTTGACCCACTGGTTGTCAGCCGCGATCATGGCCTCGATGTCGGCCACCGGCACGTCCTTCCTGAGCTTGAAGGTCAGGGCCTGGCTGTGGCAGCGCATGGCGCCGATGCGCACGCAGTAGCCGTCCACCGGTACCGCGGCGCTGCCGAAGCCCTCGCCCTGGCCAAGGATCTTGTTGGTCTCGGCCATCCCCTTCCATTCCTCGCGGCTCATGCCGTTGCCCAGGTCCTTGTCGATCCAGGGGATCAGGCTGCCGCCGAGCGGCACGCCGAAGTTGGCCTTCTCGGCGTCTTCCAGCGTGCGCTGCTTGGCGATCACCTTGCGGTCGATCTCGAGGATGGCGCTGGTCGGATCGGCCAGCAGGTCACGGACTTCGTGGTTCAGCGTGCCGAACTGGGCCAGCAGCTCGCGCATGTGCTGGGCCCCGCCGCCCGACGCGGCCTGGTAGGTCTGCGTGCTCATCCACTCGACCAGACCGGCCTTGTAGAGCGCGCCCACGCCCATCAGCATGCAGCTGACCGTGCAATTGCCGCCGATCCAGTTTCTGCCGCCGTCACGCAGCGCGTTCTTGATGACGGGCAGGTTGACCGGGTCGAGCACGATGACGGCGTCGTCCTTCATGCGCAGCGTGGAGGCCGCGTCGATCCAGTGGCCGGTCCAGCCGGCCGCGCGCAGCTTGGGAAACACCTCGGTGGTGTAGTCGCCGCCCTGGGCCGTGAGGATGATGTCGCACTGCTTGAGTGCGGCGATGTCGTAGGCGTCCTTGAGCGTGGTTTCATTCTTCGCCTGGGCCGGGGCCTTGCCGCCGGCGTTCGAGGTCGAGAAAAACACCGGCTCGATCAGGCCGAAGTCGCCTTCGGCCTGCATGCGCTGCATCAGCACGGAGCCGACCATGCCGCGCCAGCCTACGAGTCCTACGAGATTGCCAACTTTCATCACTGTGCCCTTTCAAAGTCAAAAAACTTGCTTCCCCCGGCTCGTCGGGCCGGGGAGGGCGTGACGAACCGGAGCCTGTACTAGCCCTTGGTAATGGTTTTGGTGATGGCCGCGACCACGGCGTCACCCATCTCACGGGTGCCCACCTTGGTTGTGCCTTCGGAGTAAATGTCTGCCGTGCGCAAGCCGGACGCGAGCACGTCCTTCACGGCCGACTCGATAAGGTCGGCCGCGCTGGCTTGGTTGAGGGAGAAGCGGAGCATCATGGCAGCAGACAGTATTGTAGCCAAAGGATTGGCAACCCCCTTGCCGGCGATGTCCGGGGCGCTGCCATGGCTGGGCTCGTACAGGCCCTGGTTGCTGGCGTTCAGGCTGGCCGAGGGCAGCATGCCGATCGAGCCGGTCAGCATCGCGGCTTCGTCCGACAGGATGTCGCCGAACATGTTGCCGGTGACGACCACGTCGAATTTCTTCGGCGCCTTGACCAGCTGCATCGCGGCGTTGTCCACGTACATGTGGTCGAGCTCGACATCGGGGTACTGTTGGCCGACCTCGGTGACCACGTCCTTCCAGAGCTGGAAGGTCTCCAGCACATTGGCCTTGTCCACGCTGGTCACGCGCTTGGCTCGCTTGCGCGCGGCCTGGAACGCGACATGGGCGATGCGCTCGATCTCGGGGCGCGAGTAGCGCATGGTGTCGAAGGCTTCCTCGGCGCCGGGGAAGTGGCCGTCCACGGCCGTGCGGCGGCCGCGCGGCTGGCCGAAGTAGATGTCGCCCGTGAGCTCGCGGATGATGAGGATGTCCAGGCCTGCGATCAACTCGGGCTTGAGGCTGGAGGCGCCGACCAGCTGCTCGTAGCAGATCGCGGGGCGGAAGTTGGCGAACAGGCCCAGGTTCTTGCGCAGGCCCAGGATCGCCTGCTCGGGGCGCAGCGCGCGCTCGAGCTTGTCGTATTTCCAGTCGCCGACGGCGCCGAACAGCACGGCGTCGGCCTCTTTGGCGAGTTTTAATGTGGCCTCGGGCAGCGGGTGGCCATGGGCCTCGTAGGCCGCACCGCCGACCAGCGCGGTTTCCATTTCGAACTTCAGGTCCAGCGCCTTGAGGACCTTGACGGCTTCGGCCACGATTTCGGTGCCGATGCCGTCACCGGGGAGAATTGCGATTTTCATGGTTGCTCTGTTTTTGATAGCGTTCAACGCCCATCCGGTACGGGCGGGCGTGCTGTTTTCTTCGTGAGGGCGCTTAGCGGACCAGGGTGTGGGCCAACCAGGGCTTCTGGGCCAGGCGCTCGGCTTCGAAGGCCTTGATCTTGTCGGACTGGCGCAGGGTCAGGCCGATGTCGTCGAAGCCGTTGAGCAGGCAGTATTTGCGAAAGGCCTGGACCTCGAAAGGCAGCTCTTCACCCTGGGGTTTGACGATGACCTGGCGCTCGAGATCGATGGTGAGCTGGTAGCCGGGGAAGGCCACGACCTCGTCGAACAACTGGTTGACCTGGGACTCGCTGAGCTGAATAGGCAGCAGGCCATTCTTGAAGCTGTTGTTGAAAAAGATGTCGGCGTAGCTCGGCGCGATGAGGGCGCGAAAGCCATACTGGTCCAGCGCCCAGGGCGCATGCTCGCGCGAGGAGCCGCAGCCGAAGTTCTTGCGTGCCAGCAGGATCGAGGCACCCTGGTAGCGCGGCTGGTTCAGCACGAAGTCGGGATTGGGCTTGCGGCTGGCCGGGTCCTGGCCGGGGAAGCCGGGGTCCAGGTAGCGCCACTCGTCGAACAGGTTGGGGCCGAAGCCGGTCTTGCGGATCGATTTGAGGAACTGCTTGGGGATGATGGCATCGGTGTCGACGTTCTCACGATCCATCGGGGCCACCAGGCCCTTGTGCACGGTGAATTTCTGCATGGCTTACTTCTTCACGGCGTTTTCGATCGCGGAGCCGGCCTTTTGGACATCCTGGCCCATGCCCTTGACGGTGTTGCAGCCGCTCAGGACCAGCAGGAGGCCGAGGGCGAGGATCGTGGCGGTTTTCTTCATGGAAAAACTCCTTCAGGCGAATTGACGGACATCGACAAAATGGCCGTGCAAGGCGGCAGCGGCGGCCATGGACGGGCTGACCAGATGAGTGCGCCCCCCCGCGCCCTGGCGGCCTTCGAAATTGCGGTTGCTGGTCGATGCGCAGCGCTCGCCCGGCTCGAGCCTGTCGGCGTTCATCGCCAGGCACATCGAGCAGCCCGGTTCGCGCCATTCAAAGCCGGCGGCCTTGAAGATTTGGTCCAGCCCTTCGCGTTCGGCCTGCTCCTTGACCAGCCCGGAGCCGGGAACGACCATGGCCAGCTTGACGTTCTTCGCGATCTTCTGGCCGAGCTTTTTGACCATCGCAGCAGCTTCGCGAATGTCCTCGATGCGGCTGTTGGTGCAGGAGCCGATGAAGACCTTGTCGATGTAGATGTCGTTGATGGCCTTGCCGGGCTGCAAGGCCATGTAGTTCAGTGCCCGCTCGATCGCGCCGCGCTTGCTCGCATCCTTTTCCTTGTCCGGGTCGGGCACGCGGCCATCGACGCCCAGCACCATCTCGGGCGAGGTGCCCCAGGTGACCTGCGGAATGATTTGCGAGGCGTCGAGCGTCACGACGGTGTCGAACCGGGCGTCGGCGTCGGAGTACAGCATCTTCCAATAGCTCACGGCCTGATCCCATTCGACGCCCGTGGGGGCCAAAGGGCGGCCCCTGACGTACTCAATGGTCTTGTCGTCGACCCCGACCAGGCCGGCGCGGGCTCCCGCCTCGATCGCCATGTTGCAGACCGTCATGCGGCCTTCCATGCTGAGCGCGCGGATCGCGGTGCCGGCGAATTCGATGGTGTAGCCGGTGCCGCCGGCGGTGCCGATCTTGCCGATGATGGCGAGCACGATGTCCTTGGCCGTGCAGCCGCGCGCGAGTTGGCCATCGACTCTCACCTGCATGTTCTTGGCCTTCTTGGCCAGCAGGGTTTGCGTGGCCATCACATGCTCGACCTCGCTGGTGCCGATGCCGTGCGCGAGCGCCCCGAAGGCGCCATGCGTGGAGGTGTGGGAGTCGCCGCAGACCACGGTCATGCCTGGCAGGGTGGCACCTTCTTCCGGGCCGATCACATGGACGATGCCTTGGCGCTTGGACAGGAACGGGAAGTAGGCGGCCGCGCCGAATTCCTCGATGTTGTGGTCCAGCGTGGTGACCTGCTCCTTGCTGATCGGGTCGGTGATGCCGTCGTAGCCCAGTTCCCAGCCGGTCGTGGGTGTGTTGTGGTCGGCCGTCGCGACGATCGAGCTGATGCGCCAGACCTTGCGGCCGGCCTCGCGCAGGCCTTCAAACGCTTGCGGGCTGGTGACTTCGTGCACCAGATGGCGGTCGATGTAGACGATGGCCGTGCCGTCCTCCTCGGTGTGGACGACATGTTCGTCCCAAATCTTGTCGTAAAGCGTGCGTCCCATGGTGCTTCCTTCGTGGGGGTGTGATTTTATGCCGCGGCCGTCAGCGCCACGCGGGCTGTCAAGTGATCCACCAGCAGCCGCGCGGTCACTGGCAGGGTCGAGAAGTCGCGGGCCACGAGCTGGATCTGCCGTGCTGCCCAGTCGTTGTTCAGTGCCACCGATTCGAGGTCGCCGACGCCGTGCATCAGCTCGAACGCGCGCTGCGGCATGACGCCCACGCCCAGGCCGTTGTGGATCATGCGGCACATCGCGTCCAGGCCGGTCACATGGATGCGCAGCTTGATCGTGCGCCCGGCCTGGGCGGCTGCCTCGCGCATCGCCAGGTAGATCGAGCTGTTGGCGTGCAGGCCGACCTGGTCGTAGTCGAGCGTCGCTTCGAAGTCGACCTGTTTTTGGGCGGCCAGCACATGGCCCTTGGGCACGATCAAGACCAAACGGTCTTGACGGTAGGGAGCAACCTGCAAATTCCCGGTGCCGACGCCGGTGTTGCAAATGCCCAGATCGGCCGCGCCTTCCTGCACGGCGCGCACGACCTCGGTGCTCAGGTGCTCCTCGAGGTCGATCTTGACCTCGCCATGCTGGCGGATGAAGGCCCCGAGGTCCTCGGGCAGAAACTGCACGATGGCCGAGATGCTGGCGTGCACCCGCACATGGCCGCGTATGCCGTCGGCATATTCGCTAAGTTCGCCCTGCATTTTTTCCAGGCTGAACAGCACGGAGCGGGCATGGTGCAGCAGGCTTTCGCCGGCCGGGGTCAGATCGACGCCGCGCGTGTGGCGGTACAGCAGCGGCGTCTCGAGCGTGGCTTCGAGGTCGCTCAGGCGCTTGCTGACCGCCGAGGCGGCGATGAACTCGCGCTCGGCCGCCTTGCCGATGCTGCCGAGCTCGCAGACAGCCACGAACAGCTGCAGCGAGGTCAGGTCCATGCGGCGGGCGAAGTTGCGCTCGGTGGTCTTCATGAAGCGGAGAAGTCTTCTCGTTTGGAGAGGACTTGCTATTTTGAACCTTCAAGCCATCGCCCGTCATCGTGATGTGAGATGACGGCCTTTCCCATGTGCTGCCGCTGTCTGGCCGCGGTTCCAATGCTGTTTTGGCATTTGGCCCGAGTGAAACGGGCGTAATGTGCTATCAAAAAAAGAGCAACCGTGGACCCCGCAAAGAAAAAGCCCGCCGATGCGGCCATCGGCGGGTTTTGCCAGGGGGCAGGGCCGATCAGCGCTGGGCGATCGGTTTGACGTCACGCTTGGCCGAGCCGGTGAACAGCTGGCGCGGGCGGCCGATCTTGTACTCGGGGTCGCCGATCATTTCGTTGAGCTGGGCGATCCAGCCGACCGTGCGGGCCAGCGCGAAGATGGCAGTGAACAGGCTGACCGGGATGCCGATGGCGCGCTGCACGATGCCGGAGTAGAAGTCCACGTTCGGGTAGAGCTTGCGCTGCACGAAGTAATCGTCTTCCAGCGCGATCTTCTCCAGCGCCATGGCCAGCTTGAACAGCGGGTCGTTTTCCAGGCCCAGCTCGCCCAGCACTTCCTTGCAGGTTTCCTGCATCAGCTTGGCGCGCGGGTCGTAGTTCTTGTAGACGCGGTGGCCGAAGCCCATGAGCTTGACGTGAGAGTTCTTGTCCTTGACCTGCTCCATGAACTGGCCGACCTTGGCGATCCCCCCCATTTTCTGGATGTCTTCGAGCATGTTCAGGCAGGCCTCGTTGGCGCCACCATGGGCCGGGCCCCAGAGGCAGGCCACGCCGGCGGCGATGGCCGCAAACGGATTGGTACCCGAGGAGCCGCACAGGCGCACGGTCGAGGTGGAGGCGTTCTGCTCGTGGTCGGCATGAAGCGTGAAGATGCGGTCCAGCGCCTTCTCGATGATGGGGCTGACCCTGTAGTCCTCGCAGGGCGTGGCGAACATCATGTGCATGAAGTTGCCGGCGTAGCTCAGCGAGTTCTTGGGGTACATGTAGGGCTGGCCGACGCTGTACTTGTAGGCCATGGCGACCAGCGTGGGCATCTTGGCGATCAGGCGGATCGCGGCGATCTCGCGGTGCTGGGGATTGTTGATGTCGGTGCTGTCGTGGTAGAAGGCCGAGAGGCCGCCGACCAGGCCGGTCAACACGGCCATCGGGTGGGCGTCGCGGCGGAAGCCGCGCAGGAAAAACTGCATCTGCTCGTTGACCATGGTGTGGTTGGTCACGCGCGAGGTGAAGTCCTTCTTCTGGGCTGCGTTGGGCAGCTCGCCGTACAGCAGCAGGTGGCAGGTTTCCAGGAAGTCGCAGTTCACGGCCAGCTGCTCGATCGGGTAGCCGCGGTACAGCAGCTCGCCCTTGTCGCCGTCGATATAGGTGATGGCGGACTGGCAGGCCGCGGTCGACAGGAAGCCGGGATCGTAGGTGAACATGCCGGTTTGCGCGTACAGCTTGCGGATGTCGATCACATCGGGGCCGATGCTGCCGTGGTAGACCGGCAGCTCGACGCTGGGGCTGCCGTTACTGAACGACAGGGTGGCTTTGTTGTCAGCGAGTTTCATGTTTGCTTTCCTTGAGTAGTTTGCCGATCATCGGGTGAAGGCATGCTTTGAAATCCAGGGCTGGCGCGGCGCTCAGAAGCTGCGTCAGCTCCTCAGCATCTCCAGTACTTCGCGTACTTCTTCTGTATTTGTCCCTGCCTGTGGGTCCTTGCGCCGCAGCAGCAGGTCCAGCAGGTCGTTGTCTGCCAAATCCATCAACACCGCGAGCCCCTGGGCCTGGCCGACCGTCAGGCCGGACTCATGGCGGGCAAAGAACCGCTCGATGAACAAGTCGTTTTCCAGCAGCCCGCGGCGGCAGCGCCACTTGAGCTTGCTCAGGGCCCGCTCATCGAGCTTGGCGTGCTGGTCCGCTGGATGCAGAGCTTCGTTGCCCACCGTTGCCTCACACGGCTCGCAGGACCATCATTTCCTTGATCTTGCCAATCGCCTTGGTCGGATTCAAGCCCTTGGGACACACGTCCACGCAGTTCATGATCGTGTGGCAGCGGAACAGCCGGTACGGGTCTTCCAGGTTGTCCAGGCGCTCGGCCGTGGCCTCGTCGCGGCTGTCGGCGATGAAGCGGTAGGCCTGCAGCAGGCCAGCCGGGCCGACGAACTTGTCAGGATTCCACCAGAAGCTCGGGCAGCTGGTCGAGCAGCTCGCGCACAGAATGCACTCGTACAGGCCGTTGAGCTCTTCGCGCTCTTCGGGCGACTGCAGGCGTTCCTTCTCGGGCGGCAGGTTGTCGTTGATCAGGTAGGGCTTGATCGAGTTGTACTGCTTGAAGAACTGCGTCATGTCCACGATCAGGTCGCGGATCACCGGCAGGCCGGGCAGCGGCTTGAGCACGATGGTGCCCTTGAGCGTGAGCATATTGGTCAGGCAGGCCAGGCCGTTCTTGCCGTTGATGTTCATCGCGTCGGAGCCGCAGACGCCCTCGCGGCAGGAGCGGCGGAACGACAGCGTGGGGTCGACGGCCTTGAGCTTCATCAGGGCGTCCAGCAGCATGCGTTCATGGCCATCGAGCTCGATCTCGATGGTCTGCATGTAGGGCTTGGCGTCCTTGTCGGGATCGTAGCGGTAGATCTGGAAAGTGCGTTTTTGCATCGTGGTTACCTGCTCTTAATCAGTGGGGGCAGAGATCAAACTCTGCCCCGCATTTATCAGAATGTGCGGACCTTGGGCGGCACCGACTCGACCGTCATGGGCTTGAGGTTGACGGGCTTGTAGCTCAGGCTGTTGGTGGCGCTGTGCCACAGCGTGTGCTTCATCCAGTTGGCGTCGTCACGGCCCAGCGGTGCGACCGGATCGTCGGCTGGACGCTCGTAGTCGCTCACGGTGTGGGCGCCACGGCATTCCTTGCGCGCGGCGGCCGACACCATGGTGGCCTGGGCGCACTCGATCAGGTTTTCCACTTCGAGCGCCTCGATACGCGCCGTGTTGAACACCTTGGACTTGTCCTTGAGCTCGATCGCGCCCACGCGCTCGCGCAATGCGGCGATCTTTGTCACGCCTTCGTCCATGCTGGCCTGGGTGCGGAACACGCCCGCGTGTTTTTGCATGGAGGCGCGGATGTCGTTGGCCACGTCCTGGGCGTATTCGCCCTGGCGGGTGCCGTCCAGGCGGTTCAGGCGCGCCAGCGTGCGCTCGGCGGCGTCGGCCGGCAGGGGCTTGTGGGCCTGGGTGCTGCTGGCGAACTCGACGATGTGGTTGCCGGCAGCGCGGCCGAATACCAGCAGGTCCAGCAGCGAGTTGGTGCCCAGGCGGTTGGCGCCGTGCACGCTGACGCAGGAGCATTCGCCGACGGCGTACAGGCCGTTGACCACGGCGTTGTGCACATCGCCCTTGGGCACGACGACCTGGCCGTGCACATTGGTCGGAATGCCGCCCATCTGGTAGTGGATGGTCGGCACCACGGGGATCGGCTCCTTGGTGATGTCGACGTTGGCGACGTTCACGCCGATCTCGTAGACCGAGGGCAGGCGCTTGTGGATGGTCTCGGCGCCCAGGTGGTCGAGCTTGAGCAGCACGTAGTCCTTGTTCGGACCGCAGCCACGGCCTTCCTTGATCTCCTGGTCCATGCAGCGGGAGACAAAGTCGCGTGGCGCCAGGTCGTTCAGTGGGGGCGCGTAGCGCTCCATGAAGCGATCGCCGTTGACGTTGCGCAGGATCGCGC
>JBOHHM010000308.1:0-7603 GCA_050725495.1 Burkholderiaceae bacterium
ATTTCGCTGCGGCATCGGCAATCACCTGGCGGATATTGGCTTCGACCTCGACAGGGTTTTCCTCCGGGATCATGCGGCGGTCGAGCTTGAACACCACCTTGCCCGGGATCACGTTGGTGTTGGTGCCGCCTTCGATCAGGCCCACGTTCAGGTAGGGGTGCTTGATGCCTTCCACCTTGGAGCTGACCTGCTTGTACAGCGTGTTCTGCGCATAGAGTGCGTTGAGAATCTGCACCGCGCCCTGCAAGGCGTCGACGCCCGTCTCCGGAACCGCGGCGTGGGCCATCTTGCCGTTGACCGTCACTTCGAGCTGCAGGCAGCCGTTGTGGGCTGTCACGACCTGGTAGCTGAAGCCGGCCGCAATCATCAGGTCGGGCTTTGTCAGCTTGTTCTTGAGCAGCCAGCCCGGGCCCATCTCGCCGCCGAACTCCTCATCGTAGGTGAAGTGCAGTTCGATATTGCCGTTGAGTTGGGCCTCCAGCGATTCGAGCGCCCGCACGGCAAAGGTAAAGGTCGCGAAGTCGCATTTGCTCACGGCGGCGGCGCGGCCATAGATCTTGCCATCCTCGATCTCGCCGCCGTAGGGATTCTTGGTCCAGCCCTCGCCCGGAGGCACGACGTCGCCATGGGCGTTGAGCGCAATCGTGCGGCCCGCGCCATAGGGTCGGCGCACGATCAGGTTGGTGATCGATTCGAGGCCGTAGTTTTTAACGTCCGATGCCGGTACTGGGTGCTTCTCGGCCTCAAAGCCAAAGCCCTTGAGCAGCTCGGCCGTGCGTTCGGCATGGGGCGCGTTGTTGCCAGGCGGGGTGTCGGTCGGGACGCGGATCAGTTCCTGCAGGAACTTCACTTCCTCGTCGAAGTGGGAGTCGATCCAGGCGTCGAGTTTGTCGTAGTCGGTCATTTCAATTCTTCAGCAAGTTGGTTCAGGAAGGTGGAGAAGGCATCGACCGCGAGCTGGATGTCGTCGTTGGTCGTGCTCTCCAGCGGGTTGTGGCTGATGCCGGAGTTCTGGCCGCGCACGAACAGCATGGCCTGGGGCATGACTTCGTGCAGTTTCATCGCGTCGTGGCCGGCGCCGCTGGGCATGCGGTACAGCGGCACGCCCAGGGCCTGCACGGCGCGTTCCCAGCGCTGCTGCCACTCGGGCGCGCTCGGGGCGGCGGCGGCGCGCATGGTCTCTTCGAGGCTGTAGTGCACGCCGCGGCGCTCGCAAATGGCCTTGAGTTCGGCCAGCACATCGGCCACCATCGCGTCGCGCTGCTGATCGGTCGGTGCGCGCAGATCCAGTGAAAACTGGCAGCGGCCCGGCACCACATTGATCGAGCCATTGGGCACGGCCAGCATGCCGACGGTGCCGACCGAGCTGCCGTCCTGCGCGGCACGCTTTTCAAGGTACAGCGCGAGTTCCGCGACGGCCGTGGCGGCGTCGCGGCGGCGATTCATGGGGGTGGTGCCCGCATGGCTGGCCATGCCGGTGATTTCGCCCAGGTAGCGCACGCTGCCGTTGATCGAGGTCACGATGCCCAGCGGGAGGTTGAGCTCGTTGAGCACCGGCCCCTGCTCAATATGCACTTCGACAAAGCCCAGATAGTCCGCCGCATTGCGCTTGAGCCTGGCGATGTCGTCAACGCACAGCCCGGCATGCTGCATGGCTTCGCGCATGGTGACGCCATCGGCGTCCTTCTGGTCCAGCCATTCGTGCTTGAAGTCGCCGATCAGCGCGCCCGAGCCCAGGAAGGTGGCCTTGTAGCGCTGGCCTTCCTCTTCGGCAAATCCGACCACCTCGAAGTTGAACGGCAGGCGCCTGCCCTGGCGCTGCAGTTCGCGCACGCAGGCCATGGGCGTGAAAATGCCGAGCCGGCCGTCGTACTTGCCCCCGTTGCGCACGGTGTCATAGTGGCTGCCGGTCAGCAGGGTCTTGGCGTTGGGCGTGCTGGCCTTGTAGCGCCCGACCACGTTGCCCACCGCATCGATCTCCACCTCGTCGAAGCCGCAGTCGCGCATGTTTTTGGAAATGCGCTGGGCGCAGGCGCGGTGCGCGTCGGTGAGGTAGGTCACCGTGAGCTGGCCTTTCTCGGCATAGCCGGGGTCGCTGTGCTGGGCCAGCTGTTCGTGCCAGTCCCAGACATCGTTGCCCAGCAGCGGTTCGACGCCAAACTTGTCGTTGAGCCGGATCTCCACGATGCGGTGGATGTTGCGCAGGCACTCGTGACGCTCGAACTCCGGGTGCCCGTCCAGGCGGCGCTCGAAGGTTTCGATGATTTGCTGCTTGCTCAGGCCCGTGCCACGCGGGCCGCGCACGGCCAGCACGAACGGGAAGCCGAACTTGGCGTTGTAGTCGGCATTGAGCTGCTGGATTTTGGCGAACTCCTGCGGCGTGCAGTCGGTCAGGCCGGCCTTGCTTTGCTCATGGGTCGACTCGGCCGTGAGGGTCTTGCTGACCATGGCCTTGCCGGCCAGCTCGGGGTGGGCGCGGATCAATGCAATTTGCGCGTCCTTGCCCGCATCGTCCAGCACTTTCGCCATCACGTGCTTCAAATTCGATAGCGAGGTGAAGGGGCGAAAGGCCAGCGCTTGTTCGGCGATCCACGGCGAATGCTCGTAGAGGCCGTCCAGCATTTGCGCCGCTTCCTCGCGGGAGGCGGCATTGAGTTGCTGCAGGGTCAGTGCCATGGTCAGTCCTTGTAGGGGTGGGCTTGTTTCCAGTGCCGCGCGATGTCGATGCGCCGGCAAATCCAGACTCGGTCGTGGCTTTGAACGTGGTCAAGAAAACGCTGCAGCGCGACGATGCGCCCCGGCCGGCCGAGCAGGCGGCAGTGCATGCCTATGCTCAGCATCTTCGGGGACTCGGCGCCTTCGGCATACAAGGCGTCGAAGCTGTCCCTGAGGTAGGTGAAGAAGTCCTCGCCCTGCGAGAAGCCTTGCGGCAGCGAAAAGCGCATGTCGTTGGCGTCCAGCGTGTAGGGCACGACCAGGTGCGGCACGGTCGCGCCATCGCTGCGCTGCACCTTCATCCAGAACGGCAGGTCGTCGCCGTAGTAGTCGCTGTCGTATTCGAGCTGGCCGTCGTCCACCACCAGGCGGCGGGTGCGCGGGCTGTCGCGCCCGGTGTACCAGCCCAGCGGGCGCACGCCCGTGAGCTTTTGAATGGCGTCCAGCGCCAGGCGCATGTGCTCGCGCTCGGTGGCCTCGTCCATGTTCTGGTAGTGAATCCAGCGCCAGCCGTGGCAGGCGATTTCATGGCCCAGTTCCATGAAGGCGGTGGTCAGCTCGGGGTGGCGCTGCAAGGCCATGCCGACGCCGAAGACGGTCAGCGGCAGCTGGCGCTTCTCGAACTCGCGCAGGATGCGCCACACGCCCACGCGCGAGCCGTACTCGTAAATGCCCTCCATGCTGAGGTGGCGGTCCGGGTAGCTGGCCGGGTTGAACATCTCGGACAAAAACTGTTCGGAGCCGGCGTCACCATGCAGCACGGCGTTCTCGCCGCCTTCTTCATAGTTGAGCACGAACTGCACCGCAATGCGGGCCTGGCCCGGCCATTGGGCGTGGGGCGGCTTGCGGCCGTAGCCGATCAGGTCGCGCGGGTAGGGTTGGGTGGTGTCGTAGGTGTTCATCAGGTTTTAAGAAAGGGCCATGGCAATATCGTTGGTGGGCACCCTGCGGTCGAAGGTCAGGTTTTGCTCGACATGCAGCAGGTGTTCGTTCATCAGACGTACCGCGAGATCCTCGTCCCTGGCAGCCAGGGCCTTGACGATCTCGGCATGCTCATCGTTGGAATGCTCGGCGGCGCTGGCGGTCTGGTACATCAGCGTGATCAGCGCGCAGCGCGAAATCAGTTCGCCCAGGATTTGGGCCAGCACCTCGTTGCCCATGAGCTCGGCCATGCGCACGTGAAAGTCGCCCAGCAGCTCGGTGCGGCCTGGCACGTCCTCGCGCTCCACCGCGGCCTTTTCCTGCGCCACATGTTCCTTCAGGGCCTTGATCTTCGCGGGCGTGACTTCGCGCACGAAGGCCCGCGTCATTTCGGTCTCCAGCATGCGGCGCACCGCGAACACCTGGCGCGCCTCGTCGGCGGCCGGCGCGGCGACAAAGGCGCCGCGCGCCGGCTCCAGGCGAACCAGCCGGTTTTGCGCCAGCTGGAACAGGGCCTGGCGCACCAGGGTGCGCGACACGCCGAAATGGTCGGCCAGCTTTTGCTCGGCCAGTTTGGTGCCCGGATGCAGGCGATGGTCGACGATCGCCCGGGTCAGCGCCTCGACAATAAAGCTGGTGGTGGAGGATTCCATGGCCGCATGATAGCCGCAAACGCGAAAAGTGTATACACTTCTGTCGACCGACTTATTTCTTTGCGGGGCAGGTCGCAGCGGCCCAGCCGCAAGCCCTGTCTTTGACCGATCAGAAGCACATTAGGAGCACATCATGGGTTTGAGCACACATGTCCTGGATACCATGCACGGCAGCCCCGCCGCGGGCATGGCCGTGGAGCTGTACACCACCAGCGGCGACAGCGCGACGCTGGTCAAGAAATTCGTGCTGAACCACGACGGGCGCAGCGACGCCCCGCTGTACGACAACAACAGCCTGCAAAAGGGCACGTATCGCCTTGTGTTCGACGTGGCGGGCTACTTCAAGGCGCGCGGCGTGGCGCTGCCCGAGCCCAGCTTTCTCAACAAGGTGAGCCTGGACTTCGGCATTGCCCACACGGACCAGCACTACCACGTGCCCCTGCTGGTGAGCCCCTGGAGCTATTCGACCTACCGCGGCTCCTGAGGCCGGGGACTTCCGAGGCCTAGAGCTGGCCTTCGGTCAGGGTGTCGAGCTGGAACTGCCCGCTCTTGTGCCACAGCCAGGTGTCGGTGTAGATCACGCGGCCCAGGCGCGAGGGGGCAGGAAAGGGGGCGGCCTGGCGCACCGTGCGTTCGATCTCGGCCATCACCTCGGGCGCATGGCGGGGTGCGCGCATCCAGTTGGTGGATGTGACACGGCCCCGTCCATCGACTTCCACCTGCAGGACCCCGACCGCGTGCAGCAGCGGCGGCATTTTCCCCTTGTAGATTCGGTGCGAATTGAGTTCGTAGAGGTGGCTTGCCGCGTCGCGGCGGTAGTCGCGGGGTGTGGCGGCACCAGAGACCTTGCCGGTTGCCACGGGTGCGGGTGCGGGCGCGGGCGTCGGCACGGGTCCGGTCGTCGGGCCGGGGCCAGGAGGTGCCGGGGTGGGGGCCGTCTTGCAGCCCGAGACGATGGCGGCGGCGCCGGCCGAGAGGGCCGCCAGCAGCATCAGGCGGCGATCCGGTGTGGGTTTCATGGGGAGTCTCCGTGCGTTGTTGGATGGATCGCTGGGGCTGATGTTCGGACCGACCCGTACAGTTCTGTTTAACGCGCGCCAGCGATTGAGGGCATACTTTGCCCGAGATCGCGGGCGATCTCTGCGCTCTCGCGCATGCAAAGGTATCGGTTTGTGAACACCGCGGACATTTTTCTGACCAGGCTGGCGCGCGAAAGCGCCGTCATGCTCAGCGTGGAGGCTACCCAGGGCTCCGTGCCCCGGGAACAAGGCGCCTGGATGGCCGTGTTTGCCGATGACACGGTGAACACGATTGGCGGCGGCAATCTTGAATACCAGGCCATCGCGCAAGCTCGCTCCCGCCTGAGTGGCGCATCGGGCGAGGCCGTCGTGCGTTATCCGTTGGGCCCCAGCCTGGGTCAGTGCTGCGGCGGTGTGGTTTTTGTGCGTTTTGAGCTGGTCACTGCGGCCGATATATCGGCGCTCAGGGCGCGGCTGCGAGAGCGGCTGCAGCCTGTGGCCTTGTTCGGTGGCGGCCATGTAGGCGCGGCGCTGGCGCGGGTGCTGGCCATGCTGCCGTTCTCGCTCACTTGGATCGACAGCCGCGAAGGCATCTTCCCTGACGGACTGCCGCCGAGCATCGTCTGTGAGCATTCCGACCCCGTGCAGGCGGCCGTGCATGATCTGGCGCCCGGTTCCCGGGTCCTGATCATGAGCTTCAGCCATGCCGAGGACCTCGATGTCGTGGCCGCCTGTCTGAAGCGTCAGCGGGACAGAGCTGACCTGCCCTACATCGGCCTGATCGGCAGCAAGACCAAGTGGGCGACGTTTCGCCACCGGCTGGAAGCGCGCGGGTTCAGCGAAGACGAGCTGGCCCGCATCACCTGCCCGATCGGCGTGCCCGGCATCACCGGCAAGGAGCCCGAAGTCATTGCCGTCGCCGTGGCGGCGCAACTGCTGCAAACCACGACCTAGGGTTTGTACTGAGATCGGGTGCCGCATCTGGGGCTGGACAGGCGCAAAAAAGTGTATACACTTTGGTGGACAGGTCGCAGCGGAGCGCAAAATTTGGGGTCAGATTCCAATTTCGTTGCGGCGCGATGCGCCGCACCTGCGCCTGTCCGGAATCGGACGGACAAATTTGGAATCTGACCCCAATTTTTGTAGTTCGCGGCCGAATTTCTGCTCAGAGCGCCCGCAGTGGTGAGCAGGTTGCACATGGAAGCGGCGTCATGCCGCAAGGTTGAGAGACATGGAAAGCTATCTCCTCGACTGGGCCAACCTGCTGTTGCGTTGGGTCCACGTCATCACCGCCATCGCCTGGATCGGCTCCTCGTTTTACTTCGTCTTCCTGGACAGCAGCCTCACCCCGCCGGAGGAGGAGGAGCTGAAAAAGCAGGGCATCAGCGGCGAACTCTGGGCCGTCCACGGCGGCGGCTTCTACCACCCGGTCAAGTTCAATGTGTCGCCGCCCAAGCTGCCCGACCACCTGCACTGGTTCTACTGGGAAAGCTATTCCACCTGGCTGAGCGGCTTCGCGCTGTTCACGGTGTCCTACCTCTGGAGCGCCGGCACCTACCTGGTTGACAAATCGCTGATGGACTGGTCGCCCGGCGCCGCCATCGGCGTGGCCCTGTCCTTCCTGGTGGTGTTCTGGATGCTGTACGACGCGATCTGCCAGTTCTTCGGGCAGCGCAAGAACGGCGACGCCATCGTCGGTGCCCTGGTGTTCGGCCTGGTCTGCGTCGCTTCGTGGCTGGCCTGCCACTGGTTTGCGGGCCGCGCGGCCTTCCTGCTGGTCGGCGCCATGATCGCCACGGCCATGAGCGCCAACGTGTTCTTCTGGATCATTCCCGGCCAGCGCAAGGTGGTGGCAGCGCTCAAGGCCGGCCAGCCGGTCGACCCTATCCACGGCAAGCGCGGCAAGCAGCGCAGCGTGCACAACACCTACTTCACGCTGCCCGTGCTGTTTGCGATGCTGAGCAACCACTACAGCTTCACCTACGGCCATCCGCAGAACTGGCTGGTGCTGATTCTGATGATGTTCGCCGGCGCCGCGATTCGCCAGTTCTTCGTGATGCGCCACGGCTACAAGCTGGGCCGCAACACCCACCCGTTCCCCTACGCCGTGGTCGGCACGGCGGTCATCGCCGGCGCCATCTGGTGGATGCAGCCGGCGCCGTCTGCTACAAGTTCTGTAGCGACTACCGCCCCGGCGACGGGGGCTGCAGCCCCGGTTGTGTACAAAGACGTGCAGAAGGTGCTGGAGCAGCGCTGCACCATGTGCCACGGCGCCCAGGTCCAGATGAAGAACGT
>JBOHHM010000309.1:0-13497 GCA_050725495.1 Burkholderiaceae bacterium
TGGTTCGCGAGCTCGGCCTGCAGCGCGTAGTCCAGCGGGTCGCCGGCCTCCTCGTACCAGAACAGGTCGTAGTCGGACAGGGCCTTGGCGTAGTCGATGGCCGTCTTGAGATCGAAGCGGCCGTTGGCGTCGACCGCCAGCTTCTGCCCCGGCCCGAGCAGGCGCAGCACGGCTTCGATGCGCTGGCAGTCCTCGGCCAGCGAAGCGCCGCCGATCTTTTTCTTGACGACCGAATAGCCGCGCTCGAGGTAGCTGCGCATTTCACGCTCCAGTCCCTCGAGGCCCTGGCCGGGCCAGTAGTAGCCGCCCGCGGCATAGACGAAGACCCGACGGTTGGCCGTGCCGTTGCCGTAGCGCTCGGCCAGCAGCTGGTACAGCGGCTTGCCTTCGATCTTGGCCACCGCGTCCCAGATCGCCATGTCGATGGTGCCGACCGCGACCGAGCGCTCGCCATGGCCGCCCGGCTTTTCGTTGCTCATCATCGTGGCCCAGACCTTGTGCGGGTCGAGGTTGTTGCGCTGCTCGTCGAGCAGGCTCGTCGGATCGGCCTCGAGCACGCGTGGACGAAAGCGCTCGCGGATCAACGAGCCCTGGCCGTAGCGGCCGTTCGAGTTGAAGCCGTAGCCGATCACCGGCTTGCCGTCGCGGATCACGTCGGTGACCACGGCCACCAGGCTCAGGGTCATCTTCGAGAAATCGATGTAGGCATTGCGGATATTGGATTTGATGGGTTTGGTCGCTTCACGGATGTCGACGATTTTCATGGTGGGGTCTCCCGGTTCGGGTTGAAACTCAGCGCGCCAGCGAGGCGCCGCCGCAGATCTGGATGTCCTGCCCGGTGATCGCCGCAGCCATGGGCGAGAGCAGGAAGCTCACCAGCGCCGCGATCTCGTCGGGCCGGATCAGGCGGCCCATCGGCGGCAGCTTCGGCGCCGCGCTCTGGCGCGCCGGGTCGTCGAGCATCGCGGTTTGCGTGGCCGCCGGCGAGACCACGTTGACGGTGACCCCAGACGCCACGACCTCGGCGGCCCAGCTGCGCGCGAGGCCTATCAGTGCCGCCTTGGTGGCCGCGTACTGGCTGCGCCCGGCCACACCCTGGGCAACGCGGCTGCCCAGCAAGACGACACGCCCGTGGCCCTGTGCCGCCATCGCGGGCACGATCACATCGGCAATACGTGAGACGGCATCCACATGCAGGCGCCACATCAGCTCGGCGTCCTGGGGCTGCAAGCTGCCGAGCGGGCCGACGCGCAGCGCGCCCGCGGCGTGCACCAGGGCGTGGACGCCGGGCACGGAGCGGGCCGCCGCTTGCGCCGCGGCGCCATCGCACAAATCGACCTGCACGGCCTGGAAGGCCGCATGCGCGATGCGCGGTGCCGAGATGTCGAAGCCGCGCACCTGCCAGCCCTCGGCCAGCAGTTGCTCGGCGATGGCCATGCCGATGCCCGAGCTGCTGCCCGTGACGATGGCGACGCGCTCATTCGGCACGGATGTTCCCCTCGCTGATGATCTTCTGCGAGCAGACCATGTCTTCGCTCTGGAAGCGCACGAAATCCTCGGTCGTTCCCGGCGTGAGCAGCAGCCCTTGCTGAACCAGCTTCTCGCGCATGTCGGTCGCCAGCGCCTTGTTGACTTCGGCGTTGAGGCGCTGCGTCACCTCCTTCGGTAGTTGGGCCGGGCCCCACAGGCCGTACCAACTGTAGAACTCATAGCCGGGCACGGTTTCCGCCACCGTCTGCACATCGGGCAGGGTCGGCACGCGCGCCTTGGACGTAACCGCCACCACCCGCAGCATCCCGCTCTTGCTGAAAGAAACGGAGCCCAGGATGGGATCGATGAACCCATCGATCTGTCCGCCAATCAGATCCTGGTAGGCCGGAGCCGAACCCTTGTAGGGCACGATCGTGTACTCGATGCCGCTGGCGCGCTTGAGCAACTCAGTCGACAAGTGGCCCGCAGACCCATTGGAGCCAATGGCAAAGGTCAATTTGGCGGGATGGGCCTTGGCATGCGCAATCAAGCTCTTGACGTCCGTGATGGGCAGGTTCTTGTTGACCGCGATCGCCAGCGGCGCCTTGGCAACCAGGGCCACGGGCTGGAAGTCCTTGACCACGTCGTAGGGCGCTGACTTCGTCACCATCGGCGTCGTGGTGAAGGTCGACGGGCTGAACAGCAGGGTGTAGCCGTCGGCCGGCGCCTTGGCCACGGCACTGGCACCGATCGTGCCGCCGCCGCCGGCGCGGTTTTCGACGATGAAGGCCTGGCCCGTCTGCTCGCTGAGCTTTTGTGCCAGCATGCGGCCCACAGTGTCGAGCGTCCCACCCGGCGGGAACGGAATGATCACCTTGACCGGTTTTGTGGGGTAGGCCTGGGCCAGCACTGCCGAGGCAGCTCCCAACAGCATAGCTGCCGTGACACTGCGGACGAAATTTCTGCGTTGCATACGCTTGTCTCCGTTGGGGGTTGGCGCGGCTTAGCGCTTGAGCAGGCCCGCATTGGCGAGGGCAGCGCGCAGAGCGGCCATCTCGGCCTCGTTGGGCGCTTCGGTGGGAGGGCGTGCAATCGGGTTGTCGATCACGCCCGCCAGATACATGCCGGCCTTCATGCGCGCATGGGCTTCGCCCGTGGGCTCGCCGCCGCCGTAGACGGCGTCCTTCAGCGGCGTGATCACGTCCTGGATCTGCATCGCGCGCTTGAGGTCGCCGGCCTTCACCGCCTCCCACAGCTCGTTGATCAGGCCGGGGATGAAGGTCGCGAAACCGACCAGCGCACCGTCGACACCCTGCACCATCGAGGCCAGCAGGTATTCGTCGTGGCAGGTCAGGATGGCTTTGGACGGATCGGCCGCGCGGATCGCCTGGATGTCGCTCGCGTATTTGTTCATGTCGCGCTGGCCGACCTTGAAGGCCCGCACATAGGGCAGCTTCGCCAGCATCGCGAGCGTGGCCGACGAATACGAGGCGCGGGTCCAGGCGGGGTAGACATGGGCGATCAGGTCCAGGCCGGTCTCGGCAATCGCAGCGAAGTAATCCTTGACATGGTCGGGGCGAAAGCCGAAGCGCAGCCAGTGGTGTGGCGGCATCACGTCCAGGCCCTTGGCGCCGGCCTCGCGCGCCATCGCCGCGTGCTCCTGGGCGTCCTTGATGCCTTCGCAGACAATGGACGAGATCACGGGCAGCTTGCCCTTGAGTTCATCGGCGACGATGCGCGTGACCTGAGCGCGCTCACGGGCTGTGAGGGAAAACACCTCGCCGGTATGTCCGTTGGTCATCACGGCGACCACCCCGGGCTGCTGGGCCAGCCAGGACGCGAGGCGGCGCAGCGCGGGCTCGTCGATGCGGTGGTCGGGCGTGAAGGTGCAGGCGATCGCGGGGATGATTCCGCGGTAGTTCTCGATGGTGGGCATGGGTCTCTCCTGTTGAATAATGGCGCGGCGGCCTGTTCCGTCGCCGCAGCGCGGCTGGGGTGCTGCGAATTGTGGGCGGCATGGGCTGCGCTGACCAATGCTGCTTTTCTCTGCTTTCATGCTTTCAAAGCACCGACCATGAACCTGACCTGGCTCGACGACTACCTGGCCCTGGCGGCCACGGGCAATTTCTCGCGCGCGGCCGAGGAGCGCTGCATGACCCAGCCCGCGTTCAGCCGGCGCATCCGCGCGCTCGAAGAGTGGCTGGGCGTCGTGCTGTTCGACCGCACGACGCACCCGGCCACGCTGACCGAGACCGGTCTGTGGTTTCGCACGGTGGCCGACGAGATCCTGGCCCGCGTCGCGCGCGTGCCCGACGAGGCGCGGGCCGTCGCCGACGCCAGTTCAGCGACGCTGAGGTTTGCCGCCACCCATGCCTTGTCACTGAGCTTCCTGCCGGCCTGGCTGCGCAGCCTCGAATCGCGCACGACCATCGGGGCGATCCAGCTGGTCTCCGACGTGCTGCAGCAGTGCGAGGCGCTGATGCTGCAGGGCCGCGTGCAGTTCCTGCTGTGCCATGCCCATGAGCTGGTGCCGGCGCGGCTCGATCCCTCGAACTACCGCTCGCTGAAAATCGGCACCGACGCCCTGGTCCCCGTGACGGCGGCCGACGCCTCGGGCCGGCCGCTTCACCGCCTGTCCAAGGTCGGCCAAGGACGGGTGCCGGTGCTGGCCTACAGCGCCGAGTCAGGGCTGGGGCGTCTGGTGCGCGCGCTGCGCGGAGCGGCGCTGGAAGAGGCGCGGGTCGAGACGGTCTTCACCGCGCACCTCGCGACGGTTCTGAAGACCATGGCGCTGCAGGGCCGGGGCCTGGCCTGGCTGCCGATGAGCCTGATCGAAGACGAGCTGCGCGACGGTCGCTTGGTCGAGGCCGGCGAGGCCGACTGGCGGGTCGAGGTCGAGATTCGCCTGTTCCGCCGCCAAGCCGCAGAGCCACCGGCGGCCGAAGCGTTCTGGCGCGCAGCCTCCGAGGCCCATGGCTGAGCGCTGATCAGGTTCTCAGAGCCTGACGCCCGCGGCTTTGACGGTCGGGGCCAGCGTCGCCACCTGCTCCTTGACAAAGCTGGTAAAGCCGGCCGCGCTGCCGGGGCTCACCGTGATGCCCAGCTCCAGCATCTTCTTCCTGATCTCGGCCTGGGCCAGGATCTCGTTGCAGGCCGCGTTCAGCCGCGCCACGACCTCGGCCGGCATCTTGGCCGGGCCGGACAGGCCGAAGAAGTTGTCCAGCACCAGTTTGCGGTAGCCGAACTCGACCACGCTGGGCACGTCCGGCACCAGCGGCGAACGGCTGGCCGAGGTCACGGCCACCGGCACCAGCTGGCCGCTCTTGAAATAGGGCACATAGGCGGTCAGCACATCGACGCCGATGGGAACGACGCCGGCGATCAGGTCGGTGGTCATGGGCGCGCCGCCGCGGTAGGGCACATGGACCAGGTTCACGCCCATGACCTTCTTCATGAGTTCGCCATAGATGTGGCCGATCGAGGCCGGGCCGCCCGAGCCGAAGTCGAGCCGGCCGGCCTTGCGCGCTTGGGCCTCCAGGTCCGTCATGGTCTTGATCGGGGCTGCCGGGTTGGCCATCACGACGCAGGGCGCGGTGCCGATCAGCGCGATATGGGTGAAGCCCTCGACCGGATCGTAGGGCTGTTTCTCCAGCGCGAACGGGCCGATCGAGATCGGCGTGGAATTGCTGAGCATCAGCGTGTAGCCGTCGGCCGGCGCCTGCGTCACGACCAGGCCGCCGACGCTGCCGCCGGCGCCCGGGCGGTTGTCCACCACGACCGGCGTGCCGAGTTTCCTGGCCAGCTGCTCGGCCATCACGCGCGCCACGATGTCGCTGGCGCCGCCGGCCGGAAAGGTCACGATGATCTTGATCGGCCGGTCGGGCCAGCTTGCCAGGGCCGGCAGGGACAGGGCGGCGGCCCCGGCTGCGAGCGCCTGCAGGAGGGCGGTGCGGCGCGTGATACGGGAGGCGCCATGAACGGGAGGGGCTGAACGCATGGGGACTCCTTTGCGGGACAACAGGCAGACGCGCCCCCAAGTTTGTCCGCAACGCCGTCTTCATACAAGCCGGTCAGCGCGAAAACGCCTTGGCAGCTGAGCGCGCCAGGGTTTGCCGCAGCCATTCGTGGGCGCTTTGCTGCTGCACCCGCCTGTGCCACAGCGCATCCACATGGACGGTAGGCACATCGAACGGCAGTTCGCGCAGCACCAGCTCGTCGGCAATGCCGGTCACGCTCACAAAGTGGCGCGGCAGCACGGTCAGCAGGTTGGAATTGGCCACCACGCGGCCGGCGGTGAAGAACTGGTTGATCGTGAGCACGATGCGGCGCTCGCGCCCGAGCGCGGCCAGGGCCTCGTCGATGAAGCCATAGGGCCGGCCCGAGAAGCTCACCAGCAGGTGGCGTGCGGCGCAGTAGCGGTTGATGGTGAACGGTCCGCTGGCCAGCGGGTGGTCGCGCCGCATCACGCAGACATACTCGCCGTCGTACAGCCGCTGGTGGGCAAAGGCCACGGCTTCGCCGGCCTGGGCACGGGCCGTCAGGTCGGCCAGCACGGCGGGAAAGTAGCCGATCGCCAGGTCAGCCGCGGCCTCGTCGAGCAGGCGGCGCGGGTCGCGCGTGGTCAGCGGGATCGCCCGGATCGAGACGCCCGGCGCCTCGCTCTCGATGATCTCGACCAGGCCTGGAATCAGCTCGGCCGCAGTCGCGTCGGCCAGCGCCAGCACGAAGGTGGTGTTGGCCTCGCCGGGCACAAAATGGCTGGGTACCAGAGATTCCTGCAACTGGCGCAAGGCCTCGCGCACGGCCGGCCACAGGGCCAGCGCGCGCGGCGTGGGCTGCATGCCCTGGCCGCTGCGTCGCACGAGCTCGTCGCCCAGGGTCTCGCGCAGGCGGCGCAAGGCGTTGCTCACGGCCGGCTGGGTCAGCGACAGGTTGCGCGCGGCCCGGGTCAGGCTGCGCTCGGCCATCACCTCGTCGAATACGCGCAGCAAGTTGAGGTCCAGGGTGCGGAAATTGGGCGGCGTCATCGGGTTGATTAATCACAATGGTGAATAACTAACATCATCAATATAAAGTTGAACAACATCAGTGGAAACCCTAGTATCTCGGTACGCGATAGGCAATTCGCCCAAGCGTACGAAAGGAAATCCATCATGACCAGCTTTGTCCATCTCGAATACCCGACGCAACACCCCGGCGTGGTCCGCGCCGAACGGACGGCAGAGGCAATCAAGGGCCTGGCCAGCCGCTTCGACGGCGCCCGCGGTGCTGCCACGCTGCTGCTCGCCGCCGTGGTCGCCGCCCTGCTGGTCGTGGCCAACCAGGTGATCGAGACCTGGACCGAAGGGCATTTGCTCGCTGCCTGGATTGTGCTGTGGACCATCGCGTTTGCCGCCCTGGCCCTGCTGGCTGTGCCGGCACGCCGTGCCGTGTGCAGCCTGCGCAGCGGCTTGAAGGCCTGGTCGGCTGCGCGCCAGCAGGCGGCCGCCGACGAGCGGCTGTGGAACCTCGCCCTGACCGACGCCCGCGTGATGGCCGACATCAGCCGCGCCATGGGCGCCGATGCCAGCCGCGACGTGCGCGGCTACTACTGATTTGCTATCAGTTTGATAGCTGTCGATGCAAAAAGGCCGTGGGTGACCACGGCTTTTTTTATCCGAGAGCTGGATTCCCCAAAAAAAACGCCCCGGTTTGTGGCCGGGGTGGTTGCAGGTTGGGGGCCGGGTAGGGCCCCTATCCTATTTTCATCAGGCAGCGAGGCGTTTTTCGATCGCCGCCTTGGTCTCTTCGAGTTCCTTCGGCAGGTGGTATGCAAGTTGCTGGAACAGCTCGGCATGCAGCTTCAGCTCGGCGGTCCAAGCGGCCTTGTCGACGCTGGTCACGGTCTTGAACTGCTCGGCCGTGAAGTCCAGGCCGGTCCAGTTGATGTCTTCGTAGGCCGGGGTCACGCCGAAGGCGTGCTCCACACCTTGGCCGATCACATGCTCGGTCCCAGCGGCCTGGCCTTCGATGCGGTCGATCATCCACTTGAGCACGCGCATGTTCTCGCCGTAGCCGGGCCAGACGAACTTGCCGTCCTCGCCTTTGCGGAACCAGTTGGTCGTGTAGATCCTGGGCAGCTTGGCGCCCGAGGCCGCGAGCTTGTCGCCCAGGTTCAGCCAATGCTGGAAGTAGTCGCTCATGTTGTAGCCGGCAAACGGCAGCATCGCGAACGGGTCGCGGCGCACCACGCCCTGCTGGCCGGCCGCAGCTGCGGTGGTTTCCGAACCCATGGTCGCGGCCATGTAGACGCCCTCGACCCAGTTGCGTGCTTCGGTGACGAGCGGCACGGTGGTCGAGCGGCGGCCGCCGAAGATGAAGGCGTCGATCGCCACGCCCTTGGGATCGTCCCAGGCGGCATCGAGCGCCGGGTTGTTGACGGCGGCCACGGTGAAGCGCGCATTCGGGTGGGCGGCCTTGGCGCCGGTTTCCTTGGCGATCTGCGGCGTCCAGTCCTTGCCTTGCCAGTCGATCGCGTGGGCTGGGGCCTCGCCCATGCCTTCCCACCAGACGTCGCCGTCGTCGGTCAGCGCCACGTTGGTGAAGATCACGTCACGGTCCAGGCTGGCCATGCAGTTCGGGTTGGTGACGGTGTTGGTGCCGGGGGCCACGCCGAAGTAGCCGGCCTCGGGGTTGATGGCGTAGAGCCTGCCGTCGGCGCCGGGCTTGATCCAGGCGATGTCGTCGCCGATGGTCGTGACCTTCCAGCCGTCGAAGCCGGCCGGCGGGATCAGCATCGCGAAATTGGTCTTGCCGCAGGCGCTGGGGAAAGCGGCGGCCACATGGTATTTCCTGCCTTGCGGGCTCGTCACGCCCAGGATCAGCATGTGCTCGGCCAGCCAGCCCTCGTCGCGTCCCATGGTCGACGCAATGCGCAGCGCAAAGCATTTCTTGCCCAGCAGCGCGTTGCCGCCGTAGCCCGAGCCGTAGGACCAGATCTCGCGGGTTTCGGGGTAGTGGACGATGTACTTGGTCTGGTTGCAGGGCCAGGACACGTCTTGCTGGCCCTCGGCCAGCGGCGCGCCGACGGTGTGCACGCAGGGAACGAATTCGCCTTCAACGCCCAGCACCTCGCACACGGCGCGGCCCATGCGCGTCATGATCTTCATGTTGACGGCCACATAGGGGCTGTCCGACAGCTCGATGCCGATATGGGCGATCGGCGAGCCCAACGGGCCCATGGAGAACGGCACGACGTACATGGTGCGGCCCTTCATGCAGCCGTCAAACAGCGGCTGCAGGGTGGCGCGCATCTCGGCCGGGGCCATCCAGTGGTTGGTCGGGCCGGCGTCTTCCTTTTTCTCGGAGCAGATGAAGGTGCGGTCTTCCACGCGTGCCACGTCGCTCGGATCGGAGCAGGCCAGGAAGCTGTTGGGGCGCTTCACGGGGTCGAGCTTCTTGAAGGTGCCGGCGTCCACCAGCTGCTGACACAGGCGCTGGTATTCCTCCTCGCTGCCATCGCACCAATAGATGCGCTCGGGCTTGCACAGCGCGGCCATGTCGGCGACCCAGGCGATCAGCCTGGCGTTTTTCACAAAGCTTGGAATGTTCAAATTCAGTCCCTGCATCACGGGGGAGTTCATCGGCATAGCTCCAAAGTTGAAAATCGGTTTTTCAAAGGGAGCTCATCTGCGCGGGTGCTGAGCACGGCCTTTGAAAAAGCGACGGGTGGCTCAGTCGGCGGGCGGCGTTGCAGGGTCGGCAACAGGTGGTGCAAACGGTGGTTTACGGTCCGCGGGTCGGCTGGGATATCAATTTTAAGAAGCCGATCTGCCAGTTACCTGTCGATTACGGCCTAAATCCATGCAAAACCTGCATGACTTTATGCGCGAAACTCAGGGCCTGGGTGGACCCTGCCAGGCTCAGGACGCCATGCGCCGAGCCGCACGATCTCGAGTCGCGCCTGGGCGGACAGGCGTCGCGCGCTTCGGCGCCTGAGAAGGGGGGCAACAAGAACAGGCCGCCCGGGCGATCAAGTCGCCGGGGCGGCAGAACAACGGGCGGTGAAATGAAGGGCAAGCCCTCGCACGGCCGCTGCCGAGATCGGCAGCCGGACAGCGCACGAACTCGAAGAGTGGTCTGCGAGCCCGTGGCAGCGCAGTCAGGCCATGAAAACGGCGATGAACGCGAGCAGGAACATCATGATGCCGCCGACCACGGGCAGCACGATGGGGATCAGCGGCACAACGGCCTCAACCGGGTCGGTCGGCTGGGTGGCGGGCTCGTGGCTGGCGGGGGCGGGCGTGGACATGGGGGCTTCCTTGACTCTCTGACTGTCGCGATTTTACCTCGCGGGCCAGCGCTGCCGCCATCCCCGGCCGGCTTTCGGCCAGCGCGAGCCGGCGCACCTCACGCGGGTTGCGGCCCGCGCGTCGGCTCACTTGTCATCGGAGCGGAACTTGGCCAGCCAGTGTTCCATGAGCTTGCCGGCCGCTTCACGGCCCCCGAGACCGAAGGACAGAGCGACCGCCACGGCCACGGCACCCAGGGTCAGGCCAAAGGCCAGGTTGACGATGTCGTCGGCAATGCCCATGGCCCGCAAGCCCATGGCCAGCACCAGGGCCAGGATGGCGAAGCGCCCGACGCGGGCCAGACCGGGGGTGGCGGTGCCGCCGCTGGCCCGCACGATCGCGTCATGGGCCAGGTTGGCGAGCCAGAAGCCGATCACGAGGATGGCCGAGCCCAGCAGCACGTCGCCGCCGAACTTGATGAAGGTGCTGACGATCTCGCTGAGCTTGGCAAAGCCGAGCTGGCCGGCGGCCTCGACGGTGGCAAACAGCATCGCAAAAAACAGCGCGACCTGGCCGGCCACCGTGGAGGCGCTGCTCCTCTCGAATGCCTGGGCCAGGCCTATGCGCGCGGGCAGGGTGTCAAACCCCAAGCTGGCCAGCAGCCGCGCGAACAGGCTGGAGGCGAACCTGGCGACCAGCCAGGTGATGACCAGGATCAGGCCGGCCGCAATGATGTGCGGGATCGATTGCAGCATCAGGGCCAGCATGTCGGTCGCCGGCTTGGAAATGGCCTCGATCTTGAGCGCGTCCAGCGCCGCGATCAGCGAAGGCAGGAACACCGCGATGAACACCAGCATGCCGACCACGCCCGAGACCTGCACCGTGTCGGCCAGCCCGGCCTGGCCGCCGAGCTTGTCGGCGCCGGCGGTGTGCAGCAGATTGGTCGCCAGATTGCGCAGCACCTGGGCCACGATCCAGCCCACGCCGCCAATGATCAGCGCAGCAAAGGCATTGGGCACCATGTCCAGTGTCTTGGCGATCATCTGGCGCAGTGGCTCCAGCAGTCCCTGCATCTGCAGCGCGTTCAGGATGGCGGGCACGAACAGCAGGATCACGATCCAGAACAGGGCCTGGCCTATGCTCAGGCTCATTGGCGCCATGCCGGCGTGCTCGGACAGCTTTTCGTCCAGTGTGGTGGCTTTGAGCGCCTTGTTGACCGCCGCGCGCACCAGAGTCGCCAGCAGCCAGGCCACCAGCGCCAGCAGCAGGCCGGCCAGCAGGCGTGGTGCGAACTCGAACAGCTGCGTGGTCAGAGCCGCGAACGGGCCGGTCAGCAGGCCTAGATCGAGCGAGTTGAACACGCCGGCCAGGGTCAGCAGCAGCACGACCCAGAACACCGCGATCGCCACCACGGATTCGAGGTCCAGGGCCTGGCCGGTCACATGGGAGAAGCGCTGGTTCAGGCCCACAAAGCCCAGGCTGCGCCGCACGCCGGCGCGCACCAGGACCGCCACAAACCAACCGATCAGGAGAATCGCGAGGGCTCCCAGCAACTGAGGGACATGCTGGCCCAGGCTGCTTTGCATGGATTGGACAAGTGCAGAAGCATTCATGATCCCTCACTCCATTCAAGTTGGTTGTGCGGCGCATGATGTCAGACGCGGCGGGGGCGCGTCAACCCGGCGCATGCTGCACCGCGGCATGAAGGGGGGCCTGTTGATCGGGGCGTCTGGCCGCAGGCCAGGCTCAGACGACGCCGGCTTCCAGCCCGGCCTCGTGCAGCCGGGCGAGCACGAGCTCGATGTGCTGGCGCCCGCGGGTTTGCAGCACGAGTTCGATCTCGACGTTCTGGACCGACAATGCGGTGAAGGCACGCTGGTGATGCACCTCGTCGATGTTGGCGCCGGCCTCGGCCACCGTAGCCGTGATCTTGGCCAGCACGCCGGGCACATCGCGCGCGCTCACGCGGATGCGCGCCAGCCGCCCGGCCCGCACCATGCCGCGCTCGATGATGGCGGCCAGCAGCAGCGGGTCGATGTTGCCGCCGCTGAGCACCAGGCCGACCTTCTTGTCGCGAAAGCGCTCGCGGTATTTGAGTAGCGCGGCCAGCCCGGCCGCGGCCGCGCCTTCGACCAGGGTTTTCTCGATCTCCAGCAGCATCACGATGGCCTGCTCGATGTCGCCCTCGTCCACCAGTACCAGGTCGTCGACCCGCTGCGCGATGATGTCCCGCGTGATCTTGCCCGGCGCGCCGACCGCAATGCCTTCGGCAATGGTGCTGCTGCCCTGCGGGTAGTGCGTGCCCTTGATCGCATTGACCATGGCTGGAAAGCGCGCCGTCTGCACGCCGACGATGTCGATGCCGGGCTTGAGCGCCTTGGCGACGGTCGCGATGCCGGCGATCAGGCCGCCGCCGCCGACCGCGATGATCAGCGCGTCGAGATCGGGCACGGCCTCCAGCATTTCCAGCCCCACCGTGCCTTGGCCGGCCACGATGGCCTCATCGTCGTAGGGGTGCACAAAGCTCAGCTGCTGCTGCTCGGCCAGGCGGTGCGCGTGGCTGCTGGCCTCTTCGAGCGTGTCGCCATGCAGCACGACCTCGGCGCCGAAGCTGCGTGTGCGCTCGACCTTCACGCCGGGCGTGAAGCGCGGCATCACGATCACGGCGCGCAGGCCCAGGCGCTGCGCGTGGTAGGCCACGCCCTGGGCATGGTTGCCCGCGCTCATCGCGACCACGCCATGCTGGCGCTCCTGGGCGGAGAGTTGTGCCAATTTGTTGCAGGCGCCGCGCTCCTTGAACGAGGCCGTGAACTGCAGGTTCTCGAATTTGAGGTAGACCTGGGTGCCCGCGATCTGCGAGAGGGTTTTCGATTCCACGCAGGGCGTGTTCAGGATCTGGCCTTGCAGGCGGGTCGCGGCTTGGCGGATGTCGTCGAGTTCGATCATGTTGCAATTGTCGGCGCGAAACGCCCCGCCGGCCCGGGATTTTTGCCCGCCGGCGTCTTCCCATGCCCGGCAGACTGCGCTATCGTGGGCGCAACGCAGACAGATGCAGTCGCAAGCTGGAGGCTCAGCCATGGTCAAGCGTTTGGTTCACGAGGTGGCAACCGGGCAGCTGTTTCCCTCTCCGGGGCTCAAAGCCGCGCCGCTGCTGGACCTGATGTGCTCGCATTTCGTGCTGACCCTGGCCGCCAAGCAGGGCGCCAAATTCAATGTGCGGCGCGACCTCAACGGCCTGCTCTCGTTGGCCGGGCGCCATCTGGTGTGGCCGCTGCCCGTGTTGCAGCGCCTGCGCGAGTTCCTCGGGCGCCGCTGCAGGGACAACGAGTTCTGGCGCGACCACGAGGCCCTGGACACGCTGGAGTTCCTGGAGCGCCATGGCACCTGGCGCGGCCCCTACGAGGAGGGCACGCTGTTTTTCTATCTCGACGAATACGCCAAGGACCAACCCAAGGATCTGCTGTCGGTGCTCGCCGTCACAGGCGCCTGGCTGACCCATGCACTGAAAAAGCAGTCCACCCTGGTCGAGAAGAACATCAACGCCCTGTCGGGCCTGCTGCAGCTCAACAAGGCCGAGCGCGCGCTGCTGCTGTACGGCACGCTGGCGCGCTACCAGCGCGACCTGCGCAGCATCCTCGTGGAGTTCAAGGTCAACAACGCGCCCGAGGCCTATGCCGCGCTGGCCGAGGTGGCCGGCGTCAATGCGGCCGAGGTGGGCGAGGCGCTGCGCGCCGGCTCGCGGCTGGAGCGCATCGGC
>JBOHHM010000310.1:0-7021 GCA_050725495.1 Burkholderiaceae bacterium
GCGATCAGCCACTCGAGCCCGCGCACGCGGATCAACTTGCCGTAGGCCAGTTCGCGCAGCTCCATTTTCTTGTCCCAGACCCAGGTCTGCGACAGGGCCTCGCTGTCGATGCGCGTGGTGCTGCGCATGATGTGCCACCAGGTGTAGAGCATGATGGCCATGGCGGCCAGGAACCAGGTCGCGATCGAGTTGGCGCCACCGCTGACCCGGCCCGTCAGCCACAGATGGACAAACCAGTAGGCGGTGCCGAAGACTAGCGCCGTGGCCAGCAGCTTGAAAAGCCAGGAGAAGGCCGGCCCTTCGAGGGACTTGCCCTGCGAAGGCGTGAAGCGAAAGGGCGGCGGGCCCAGGGATTCGATGAGCTTGTCGTTCATGGCGGCTTGAGCCTATTCGAATAAAAAGCCCCTCGCGCAGAGGGGCGTCATGCCAGGGGACAGGCCGCGGGCCTGATCCTGCTAGCGTTTACTTCTTGTCCTTGAACAGGTCGTCGATTTTTTGCTGCTCGTTGTCAGCGGCCTTGGCTTGCCCATTGCCGCCGCCATCCGGCTTGCCTTCGGGCTTGACTTCCATGTCTGGCGGGGCAGCGTCGGGGGCCTCCACAGGCATCTCGATCTGAACCTTTTCGATGTCGACGGCTTGTTCCTTGTCGAGGAACATGGTCACCGATTGCGGCACGAAGATCACGATCACCACCAGCACCAGCTGCATGATGACCCAGGGAATCGAGCCGAGGTAGATGTCGTTCGATTTCACCGGCTTCTCGATGCGGCCTTCCTTGAACAGCGTGTCGGCGATGCCGCGCAGGTAGAACAGGGCGAAGCCGAACGGCGGGTGCATGAAGCTGGTCTGCATGTTCACGCACAGCAGCACGCCGAACCAGATCAGGTCGATGCCCATCTTGTCGGCCACCGGCCCCAGCATCGGCAGGATGATGAAGGCGATCTCGAAGAAGTCGAGGAAGAAGGCCAGGAAGAAGATGAAGATGTTGACGACGATCAGGAAGCCGGTCTGGCCGCCGGGCAGGCTGCCGAGCATGTGCTCGACCCACTTGGCGCCGTCTACACCCTGGAACACCATGGAGAACACACGCGAGCCGATCAGGATGAACACCACCATGGCCGTCAGGCGCATGGTGCCGACCATGGATTCCCAGATCAGGTCCTTGGTCAGGCGTTTGTGGATGCCCGCCAGGATCAGCGCGCCCACGCAACCCATGGCGCCGGCCTCGGTCGGGGTGGCGATGGCGATGTCGATGCCGGGCAGGCCGCCCATCGAGCCCAGCACGGCGAAGATCAGCACGGCCGAGGGGATGATGCCGCGCAGGCATTTCATCCACAGCGCGAAGCCGCTCGTGGTGCGGGCTTCCTTGGGCAGGCCGGGCACATGGTGCGGCTTGACCATGCCCACGGCAAACGTGTAGAGCGCGAAGATCAGCACCTGCAGGATCGACGGGCCCCAGGCGCCCTTGTACATGTCGCCCACCGAGCGGCCCAGCTGGTCGGCCATGACCACCAGCACCAGCGAGGGCGGCACCAGTTGCGTGATGGTGCCCGAGGCTGCCAGCACGCCGGTGGCGTAGCGCATGTTGTAGCCGTAGCGGATCATCACGGGCAACGAGATCAGCGCCATCGCGATCACCTGGCCCGCGACCGTGCCGGTGATGGCGCCGAGAATGAAGCCCACGATGATCACCGAGTAGCCCAGGCCGCCGCGCACCGGGCCGAACAGCTGGCCCATGGAGTCCAGCATGTCTTCGGCCAGGCCGCATTTCTCGAGAATCGCGCCCATGAAGGTGAAGAAGGGAATGGCCAGCAGCAGGTCGTTGCTCAGAATGCCGAACACGTTGAGCGGGAGGTTGGCCATGAAGCTGGCGGGGAACCAGCCCATGTGGATCGCGAGGAAGCCGCTGGCCAGTCCCAGCGCGGCCAGCGAGAATGCGACCGGAAAGCCGATCAGCATGATGAAGACAAGCGCGCCGAACATGACGGGCGCAAAATTTTCCATTTGCATTTTTTTAGTCCGGGATACGGTGGTATGAGTGCGGGAAAGGGGGTGGCAACGACTTACTGCACCGGCTTCTCATAATGCGTATCCATCTTGTAGATACCTTTGAGGTAGCACACCCGTTTGACGATTTCGCTCAGACCCTGCAGGAACATGCAGGCAAAACCCAGCGGCAGCATCAGCATGGCCGGCCAGCGGATCAGGCCGCCGGCATTGCTGGACATTTCCTGCGTCACATACATTTTTACCAGCAGCGGCCAGCTCAGATAGGCCAGCAGCGCCATGACCGGCAGCAGGAAGAAGATCAGGCCGAACAGGTCGACATAGACCGGCCCCTTGCCTTTGAGCTTGGCGTAGATCAGGTCGACGCGCACATGCTCGTTGAGCTTGAGCACGATGGGCGCGCCCATCATGACGGTGGCGGCAAACAGATACCACTGGATCTCCAGCCAGGCGTTGGAGCTGATGTCCAGAACATAGCGAACGAAGGCATTGCCAGCAGAAATGAGGGCGGCCGAAAGCACGGTCACGGCCGCCACGCGGCCGAGCTTGTCGCTCATCCAGTCGACGCCCAGCGCGAGTTTGAGTAGTGCGGACACTGTGTCTCCGAAGATCGGTAAAGATAAAACAGTGCGAACCCTGGGAGGGCTCGCCATAGGTAGGCCGTAAATACTAACGCGGCACCACTGAAGAAACCCTGACGCATGGGTTTCGGGTTTACCCTAGTGACAGTGCAGCCCGCAGGTTCTCGTTTGCCATGTCAGGGCCAAGCCGCCGCCATGCGACAGCGAGGTCAGGCGGGGAACAGGTTTCGAGGGTCCGGACATCGGTGAATAATAAGCAATGGCCGCCGACCCGCCCTCCGCCACCCCCGCATCCATCGATTCGCCAGACATGCGCCGCGCCGGGCATGAGCTGCTGTCACTGGCCCTGATGGATGCGCGCAACCACACCCTGCATCTGTTGTCGCGCTATGAGCAAGCGCTGGGCGAGGCCGGTTTTGCCGTCCCCATGCTGCCCGAGCTCGAGCCACCGCTGTGGCTGGCCGGGCATATCGGCTGGTTTGCCGAATTCTGGATCAGCCGCAACACGCAGCGCGGCCTGGGCAGCGCCTGTCCGTCCGACCCCACGCACCTGGCCTCGGTCGAGCCCCAGGCCGACCGCTGGTGGAACCCCGCTTTGGCGCCGCACGAGGCGCGCTGGACGCTGGACCTGCCCGACTTGGAGGCCACCCGCGCCTATTTGCTGGACACGCTGGAAAGCACGGTGGAGCTGCTGGACAAAACCCCGGACGACGACGCGGCCCTGTACTTCTACCGGCTGGCCCTGTTCCACGAGGATTTGCGGGGCGAGCAGCTGGTGAGCATGGCGCAGACGCTGGGCCTCGCATTGCACCTGGGCGTGCCTGGCGGGCTGCAGTTGCGCGAACCCCTGTTGCTGCCGGCCACGCGCTGGATGCTGGGCTCGCCGGCCGGCGGCTTTGTGCTGGACAACGAAAAATGGGCGCACGAGGTGGCCGTGCCCGAGTTCGAGATCGACGCGCAACCCGTGACCTGGGCGCAGTTCGTGGAGTTTGTCGAGGACGGCGGCTACGACCGGCCCGAACTCTGGCAGCCCCAGGGCTGGGACTGGCTGCAGACCCAGGTCCAGGACGAGGGACGCCGGGGGCCGCGCCATGTCGAGGAAATCGGCGTGGCCGGTGGCGCGGTCATGCAGACGCTGTTTGGCCATGCCTCGCGCATGGCGGGCAACCAGCTGGCCATGCACATGAGCTGGTGGGAAGCCGATGCCTGGTGTCGTTGGGCCGGCCGCCGCTTGCCGACCGAAGTGGAGTGGGAGGTCGCGGCCCACGCGGCCGAGCGCCGCGGCTTTCGCTGGGGCGATGTCCATGAATGGACGGCCAGCACCCTGAGGCCCTGGCCCGGTTTCAGTCCCGACCCCTGGGTCGACTATTCACAGCCCTGGTTCGGCCGGGCCAAGGTCTTGCGCGGCGCTTCGTTTGCGACCCGCGCGCGCATGAAGCACCCCAAGTTCCGCGGTTTTGCCCTGCCCGAGCGCGATGACGGTTTTGTCGGTTTTCGCTCCTGTGCACTGTAATTGGCTGTCAAAAGCCAAGCGCGCATCGCCTGGCCCACTCAAACTCTGACAAGACGCATGGGCGCTGCCATAATGAAATTGATATCCCGTCGTGGCTGACGCTTGGGCCCTGGAGCCGGTCAGTCGTATGGCGGCAGGCTTATGGGCGCGATGACCATTCATTTCGTGCGAAGGGCGTGGCTCACGTTGGCGTTGTGGCTGGCGTGCCTGATGGTGTGTCCGTGGGCGGGCGCTGGACCCGCGCCGGTGCTGCTGCTGCGGGTGGAGGGCGCCATTGGCCCGGCCAGCGCCGACTATGTCGTGCGCGGCATCCGTCGCGCCGAACAGGACCAGGCCCAACTGGTGGTGTTGCGCATCGACACGCCGGGCGGGCTGGACACCTCCATGCGCCAGATCATCAAGGCCATTCTCGCCTCGCCGGTTCCGGTGGCCAGCTTCGTGGCGCCCAGCGGCGCACGTGCGGCCAGCGCCGGCACCTACATCCTCTATGCCAGCCATGTCGCGGCCATGGCGCCCGGCACCAACCTGGGGGCGGCCACGCCGGTGGCCATCGGCGTGCCCGGTCCGGGCGAGCCCAGGAAGCCGGCGGAATCGCCAACGACCAAGGACAAGGACAGGGACGATACGGGCAAGGGCGGCGCAGACAAGGGCGGCGCAGAAAAGGGTGATGGCGGCAAACCCGCCGAAGCGGGCAAACCCGCGGAGCCCTCCAAGGATGCGATGGCCCGCAAGGCGGTCAACGATGCCGCCGCCTACATTCGCGGTCTGGCGCAGATGCGCGGGCGCAATGTGGAGTGGGCCGAGCAGGCGGTGCGCGAGGCGGTCAGCCTGTCGGCCGCTGAGGCGCTCAAGCTGCGCGTGACCGACTACGTGGCCGACGACGTGGTCCATCTGCTCCAGCAGTTGCAGGGCAGAAGGCTGAATGTACTGGGCGTGGAAAGAACGCTGGAGACCGCCGGCGCGCCGCAGCTGAGCTACGAGCCCGACTGGCGCGTGAAGCTGCTGTCCGTGATCACCGATCCGAACATCGCCATCATGCTGATGCTGATCGGCGTGTACGGCCTGTTCTTCGAGTTCTCGAACCCCGGCTTCGTCGCTCCCGGCGTGATCGGTGCCATCAGCCTGCTGCTGGCGCTCTATGCCTTCCAGTTGCTGCCGGTCAACTATGCGGGCCTGCTGCTCATCATTCTGGGGCTGGCCTTCATGGTGGCGGAGGCCTTCCTGCCCAGCTTCGGGGTGCTGGGCATAGGCGGCATTGTCGCCTTTGTCGCCGGCGCCGTGATCCTGATCGACACGGATGTTCCGGGCTATGGCGTGCCGCTGGGCTTTGTCGTGCCGGTCGCCATCGCCAGCGCGCTGTTCCTGGCCGCCGTCGGCGGCCTGGCTCTGCGCGCGCGCCGCCGTCCGGTGGTCAGCGGGCGCGAGCAGCTGGTGGGCAGCGTGGGGCAGGTTCTGGAAGCCTCAGGCAACCAGGGCTGGGCGCTGCTGCATGGCGAGCGCTGGCAGGTGCGCAGCACGGTCCGGCTGGAGGCCGGGCAGCGCGTGCGCGTCATGGGCATGGAGGGGCTGACGCTGGCCGTGATGCCCGAAACCACACAAGGAGAATAATCATGGTCGCAAGCGTGGGTCTGTCAGGTGTTCTGTTGGTCGCACTGCTGCTGGTGGTGTCGGCCTTTCGCATCTTGCGCGAGTATGAACGCGGGGTGGTGTTCATGCTGGGCCGCTTTTGGCGCGTCAAGGGGCCGGGGCTGATCCTGGTGATTCCCGGCGTGCAGGCGATGGTGCGGGTGGACCTGCGCACCGTGGTGTTGGATGTACCCAGCCAGGACCTGATTTCGCGCGACAACGTGTCGGTGAAAGTCAATGCGGTGGTGTATTTCCGGGTGGTTGATCCGCAAAAGGCCATCATCCAGGTGGAAAACTTCCTGGCCGCCACCAGCCAGCTCTCGCAGACCACTCTGCGGGCCGTGCTGGGCAAGCACGTGCTCGACGAGATGCTGGCCGAGCGCGAGCGGCTCAACATCGATATCCAGCAGACCCTGGACCTGCAGACCGACGCCTGGGGCATCAAGGTGTCCAACGTGGAGATCAAGCAGGTCGACCTCAACGAGTCCATGATTCGCGCCATCGCCCGCCAAGCGGAAGCCGAGCGCGAGCGGCGCGCCAAGGTGATTCATGCCGAAGGCGAACTGCAGGCCTCGGAGAAGCTGCTGCAGGCCGCGCAAATGCTGGCGCGCCAGCCAGAAGCCATGCAGTTGCGCTACATGCAGACCCTGGCCAACATTGCCGGCGACAAGTCCAACACCATTGTCTTTCCCTTGCCGGTGGACATTTTCTCGGCCATGTCGGGGGCGATGGGCAGACATGAGGCGCCCAAAACCTGAGGGCGCGGCGCTGCTTGCGGCGGCTTTCATTTGCTATAAAAAGAATAGCTATTGACGCCCGATTGGAAAGGGCTGCGACCTCTTTTTCTTTCAGAGCCTCTCTTGAAATTTGAGTGGGTAGATGACGGACATCTTGAACACCGCTGGAGGCGATTTTGATGACTGCCAAGCTGTTTGAAGCTGCCCTGGGGATTGGAGAGCCTTAGACGGTGGCATCGGTGGAGTTCGACGAAGCGGCCAAGGTACTGACGGTGCTGATCGACTTCAAGCCAGGTAGCCGCTTTGCTGTGTCGGGCCATGAAGGCATGCATCCGGTGCACGACACGGTGGTCAAGACCTACCGGCACCTGAACTTCTTCCAGCACGAGTGCCACTTGCAGGTGCGCATGCCGCGCGTGAAGCTGCCGGGCGGTTCGGTGCGCCTGGTGGAGCCGGACTTTGCCGGACGTCTGAATGGCTTCACGCTGCTGTTCGAGGCCCTGGTGCTGATGCTGGCGCGCCAAATGCCCTTTGCCGCCGTGGCGCGGATCGTGGGC
>JBOHHM010000311.1:0-6317 GCA_050725495.1 Burkholderiaceae bacterium
CGACCAGGTAGGGCCCGTAAGTCACCAGCACGCCCTGGGGCGCGAGGTGTCGCGCGGCGCCGCGCATCAGCGCAGCACAGGTCGCCACCGAGGCCACTGCCTGGGCATTGGGGTCGCTGGGCTGCCAGGTCCAGTCCGGCAAGCCTGCCGCAAAATGGGCCCCATGCTGGCCCGTGCCGCTGGCAATCTCCAGCGCCAGCCCTTTGGCCGATGTCGCCGGCAGCAGCTGCTTGAGCACCTCGAGGATGGGCTGCTTGTTGCGCTCGGCGGCGGGGCTGTGTTGGCGGGCGGCGGTCATGGGCTGATTTTGCAGGAGTCGCGGCCAGGGTAAGCGGCGAGCGCAGCAGCCTCGAAGCCCCTCGGAGCCGTTTGCGCGACAATCCTGCTCCCCGGAAATTTCCGTTGACTGCGTCAAAGATTGCCCCATGTCCAGTATTCAGGTTCGACCCGCCACCTTGCGCGATGCCAAGGCCGTTGCCGAAATCCACCTCAACTCCTCGCATGCCGCCTACAAGGGCCTGGTGCCCGAGGAACACCTCAGCCACTTGCCCATGGACCAGCGCCAGGCGTTCTGGCGCGAAGCCATCGAGTTCGGAGAGCCGCAGGTCTATGTCGCGCTGGAAGGCGAGCAAATCGTCGGCTTCGTTGGTTTCGACCGCTCGCGCGACCCCAAATCCAAGCCCACCACCGGCGAAATCTGGGCGATCTACGCCCTGCCCAGCCATTGGGGCCAAGGGGTGGGCCTGGCCCTGTGGGACGCCGCGCGCGAGGGGCTGATCGAAGAAGGCTGCACCAGCGTCACGGTCTGGGTGCCGCTGCGCAACGAGCGCGCCCTGCGTTTTCATGAGCTCGCCGGCTTCAAGCGCGAGCTCAACACCGCCAAAACGGTGGCCGTGGGTGGCGTGAAGCTCGAGGAAATCCGCCTCAAGCGCCCGCTGGGCTGAATCGCACCATGGCCTCCAGCCTCCTGGCGCTGATCGACGATATCGCGACCGTGCTCGACGACGTGGCCGTCCTGACCAAGGTGGCCGCGAAAAAAACCGCGGGCGTGCTCGGTGACGACCTGGCACTCAACGCCGAGCAGGTGGCCGGCGTGAAGGCCGAGCGCGAACTGCCCGTGGTCTGGGCCGTGGCCAAGGGCTCGCTCCTTAACAAGGCCATTCTGGTGCCGGCGGCGCTGGCCATCAGCGCCCTTGCGCCCTGGGCCGTGACGCCGCTGCTGATGACGGGCGGTGTTTTCCTCTGCTACGAAGGCGTCGAGAAACTCGCCCACAAGCTGCTGCACAGCCCGGCCGAGCAACAGGCCCGGCACCAGCAGCAGCTGCAGGCGCTGGCCGACCCCCAGGTAGACCTGGTGGCGCTGGAGCAGGACAAGATCAAGGGTGCGGTGCGCACGGACTTCATCCTCTCGGCCGAAATCATTGTCATCACGCTGGGCACGGTGGCCGCCAGCCCCTGGGTCACGCAGGTCTCGGTGCTCGGCGGCATCGCCCTGCTGATGACCGTGGGTGTCTATGGCCTGGTGGCCGGCATCGTCAAGCTCGACGATGGCGGGCTGTACCTGAGCCGCAAGAACGCAAGCCTTGCGCGCGCCTTGGGCAAGGCCATCCTCCGGGCCGCTCCCTGGCTGATGAAAAGCCTGTCGATCGTCGGCACGGCGGCCATGTTCCTCGTCGGCGGCGGCATCCTGACCCATGGCATTCCCGCGGCCCATCACGGGATCGAACAGCTGGCCCATGGCGCCAGGGCCGTGCCCGGCATAGGCGGCCTGCTGGCCGCCGTGGCTTCCACCGGGCTGGATGCGCTGGCCGGCATCGCGGCCGGCAGCCTGGCCTTGTTGGGCGTGAGGCTGCTCGCGCGGGTGAGGCGGTGAGCGACTACCCGCTCATCCACTGGAGCGAGGCCGGCGAGGCACGCTGCGCCCGTTGGCGCTCGGAAAGCGGCACGCCGCCACCCAGGCGCGTCGTGCTGGCCGATGACACGACCCCCGCTGACTCGGCCTACCGCCTGGCCTGCGAAGGCACGGCCCTGCTGTGGCGCGGCGATTTCCAGAACGCGCGCCAGCTGCTGCAAGCCCTGGCGCGGCGCGCCGAGCGCAAGCCGCGCAAGCACAGGGAAAAAGCACCGCCCGCCTCGCCGGCCGAGGCCTTCCACCTGCACCGCCAGGCCCAGTCGCAGCGTGCCCGCACGCTGGCCATGCTGCTGATTGCGCTTGACGCCGACTACGGCATTGCCTTGCGGCGTGCGCCTGACCTGCGCGTCGCCTGCACCGAGGCCTGGGGCCCGGGTGGCGAGCCCTGCGTGGCCTCGCTGCGCGAACTGCTGGGCCTGGTCGGCGCCCATGAGTGGCGCAAAAAGGGGGTGGAGATCCCGGCGCTCGGTGACCCGCCCCACAATCGCATCCACCCGCATTACGGCGTGTTCTCGCCGGTGCGCGGCGAGTATGTGGGGCTGGTGGCCCAGGCACCGCTGCCCTCCCAAGAACTGGCGTTTGACATCGGCGTGGGCACGGGGGTGCTGTCGGCCTTGCTGGCGCGCCGCGGCGTCAAGCGCATCGTCGCGACCGACCAGGACCCGCGCGCCCTGGCCTGCGCGCGCGAGAATCTCGCGCGGCTTGGTCTCACGAGGCAGGTGGAACTGGTGCAGGTCGACCTGTTTCCCGCGGGCCAGGCCCCGCTCATCGTCTGCAACCCGCCCTGGCTGCCGGCGCGGCCCAGTTCGCCGATCGAGCATGCGGTCTACGACCCCGACAGCCGCATGCTGCGCGGCTATTTGAGCGGCCTGGCGGCGCACTTGGCGCCCGGCGGCGAGGGCTGGCTGATCCTGTCGGACCTGGCCGAGCACCTGGGCCTGCGCCCGCGCGCCGAGCTGCTGGCGCTGTTCGACGCGGCGGGCCTGAAGGTGCTGGGCAAGATCGATGTGCGGCCCCAGCACCCCAAGGCCAGCGACGCCAGCGACCCGCTGCACGCCGCTCGCGCGGCCGAGCTGACCTCGCTGTGGCGCCTCGCGGCAAGCTGAGCGTCCCGCTTACGGCCCGATCAGGCCGCCATCGACGCGGCGTATCGCCACCGTGGCCGAGCGCGGCCGCGCGCCCAGCGGCCAGCTCGAGTAGCGGGTGGGCTCGGCCGGGTCGCTGCGTTCGGACGAGGTTTCGCCAGGGTGCTGGATGTTGACGAACATCGTCGTGCCGTCCGGTGTTTGCGTGGCGCCCGTGATCTCGCAGTTCACCGGGCCGGTGAGGAAGCGGCGGATCTCGCCGGTCGCCGGATCGCAGGCCAGCATCTGGTTGTTGCCGATGTTCTTGAACTCGCCCTTGTTCAGCTCGGTCGCGGCGGCGTCGGTCTGAATCCAGAGCACACCCCGCGCGTCGAACATCAGCCCATCGGGGCAGGCGAAGATGTCGCCCTTGATATTGCCCTGGGCCTCGGGCCGCGCGTTGGCCGGATCGCCGGCCAGCAGCAGGTGGCTCCAGCGCATCGTGGTCGAATCAAAGTCGCCGCCCTCCTTCCAGCGGATCACCTGGCCCATCACGTTGTTGGCGCGCGGGTTGGCCGCGTCCGGGCCGGGGTTGCCGTCGCGGCCACGCGCGCTGTTGTTGGTCAGCGAGCAAAACACCTCGCCGTTGGCCTGGTCGATCGCCAGCCACTCGGGCCGGTCCATCTTGGTGGCGCCCAGGGCATCGCTGGCCTGGCGCGCCTTGATCACGACCTCGCCCTGGTCGGCAAAGCCGTTGGGCGCCGTCAGCGGCCCCTGGCCTTGGCCATCGTTGTGCACCAGCGGCAGCCAGCGGCCCGTGCCATCGGCGTCAAAGCGGGCGACGTACAGCGTGCCATGGTCCAGCAGTTCGCGGTTCGCCTTGGCCCCGCCCGGCGCGATCGCGTCGCGGCTGACGAACTTGTAGATGTATTCAAAGCGCGCATCCTCGCCCGAATAGACGACGGCACGACCGTCCCTGGTGACGGCGACCCAGGCGCCCTCGTGCGCGGCGCGGCCCAGCGCCGTGCGCTTGACGGGCGTGGCACCGGGGTCCATCGGGTCGATTTCGACGATCCAACCGAAACGATTGAACTCGTTGGGGTGTTTCGTCGCGTCAAAGCGCTCATCATGCTCGGGCCAGCGGTAGAACGCGGTCTTGGGCAGGCCCCAGCGCTTTTGGTGCGCATCGGGCTGCTCGCCACCGGCGAAGTAAAAGCGGAAGTTTTCCTCGCCCGACAAATAGGTGCCCCAGGGCGTCTTTCCGCTGGCGCAGTTGTTGAGCGTGCCCAGCACCGTGCGGCCGGCTGGGTCGGCGGTGGTCTTCATCAAAGCATGACCGGCCGCCGGGCCGGCCAGCGCGAATGGCGTGTTGGCCGTGTAGCGTCGCGCCCAGGAGCTGGGGCGCACCATCTGCCAGCGGCCGTCCTTGAGTTCGACCTCGATCACGCTCACGCCGTGCGCGGCCTGCGCCTTGCGCACCTTCTCCTCTCCAGCGTCCAGGTCTTCATGCCGTCGGGGTGCAGCAGGCCGTCGTCGGTGTACTCATGGTTCATCACCAGCAGGCCGCGGCGGCTGCCGTTGAGCGCGTAGAAGTGAATACCGTCGTGGTGCATGCCCATTTGCAGCGCCTGGTCGGCGGCGCTGTTCGATGCGTCGCCGCGAAACGCCGGCATCGCGCCCGCCACGCCCACGGCCTCGCCCCAGGGCGCCATCACCTGGGCCCGATAACCCTCGGGCACGACCAGGCTGTCGGCTGCCGATGCGGGGATGGATTGGAAACCGATCCTGGGGCCCGTGGCTGCCATGCCGGCGCAACCGGTCAGCGGCGCCAACAGCCCGGCCGCGGCCAAGCCCAGGCCGCCGCGCAGCACCACGCGCCGCGCCGGGTCGGACACACCATGAATGCTGGCATTGGCCGAGCGGTTGCTGTCTTCCATGGTGCTGAAATCTTTGGCCACCTTGTCTCTTGGTTCTGGCTCGCCATCGTCCGAGCCTGTGCCGAGGGGCAGGGCTGAGCGGCGCATTATGTCCTGCGGCTGTTCGGGATGCGCTCTGCCCTGTGTTTTCAGCGTGACTTCCCGGCGGTTTTGTGCGCAAATCAGCCCTCAGTCCTTGCCAATCTGTCATTATTTGCTATACAAAATATAGCGCCTGCAGCTTGGGCGACCGGCGCCTGCCTTTCTACAATGGACGCCACCAATCAGTGAGGCAAGCATGGCTGACTACACCGCTCAAGTGCTCTGGCAGCGCGGCGAGCAGGATTTTCTGAACAACCGCTACAGCCGCCGCCATGTTCTGCGGTTTGACGGCGGGGTCGAGCTGGCGGGCTCTTCATCGCCGCATGTGGTGCCGCTGCCCTGGTCCGACGCCACAGCCGTGGATCCGGAGGAGGCCTTTGTGGCCTCGCTCGCGAGCTGCCACATGCTCTGGTTCCTGTCGATCGCCGCCAAGCGCCGCTTTTGCGTGGACCGCTACTTGGACGCCGCAAGCGGCACCATGGCCCGCAACGCGCAAGGCAGGCTGGCGATGACGGTGGTGACGCTGCGGCCCATGGTGCAGTTTTCCGGTGAGCACCGGCCCACGCGCGAGCAGATCGAGCAGATGCACCATGAGGCGCATGAAGAGTGCTTCATCGCCAACTCGGTGAAGACCGAAGTGCGGTGCGAGCCGGTGCATGCGTAGCCGGGGCGTCGGCCTGACAGCAACCAGCGCGATTCAGGCTGGCAGCTGCTCCAGCACCAGTCCGCGTGGTGGCGCCGGGCGCTGCCACAGGGGCGTCGTAGTACGCTGCGCTGTCGCGGCCCGGCTCACACTGACGCGCGCGCTCTGCAGCGCATAGATCAGCGCACGCCGGTGTTGCGCGGTGCTGAACAGCCCGTTGGGCTCCAGCACCACGTCGCGCGGGTCGCCGTCCAGCGTGATCCAGACCGAGCCCTCGCGGCACTCGATCTGCAGGCCGGCGGCATCGGCCACGCTGAACAGGGCCTGGCGTTCCAATGAAAGCTCAAAACGGTGAGGGTCGGTGGGCATGGCGATCTCCGTGCGCCGGTCAAAACCGGCAAAGTGTTGTGAATGAAAGAGTCATACGTTGAAGGCTTAGCCAGCTACGGCGGCCCCGAGTCATGCGTGCACATTCGTGAGGGTGTGGGCGAAGCGTTGACAGGGGTACGCGCGGGCCGGGTATTGAGCCGCGTAATCCATGCCCCGTGGCGAGAGCTACGGGTGGTCCGGGGTGCCGAGGCAGTGGAGACATGCCGAAGGCCACACCGGGGCTGCCGCATTGGCGAGGCAGCGCCGGACCCCGCGCGGTCACAGACCCCGCGCACGCGCGGAAACACTTT
>JBOHHM010000312.1:0-10761 GCA_050725495.1 Burkholderiaceae bacterium
TCTTCCGAGACCGCGATATGGGCCAGCAGCAGCGCCTCCATCTCGACCGGCGGCAAGTCCTTGGCCAGGCCGATCAGGTTGCGCGGCTTGGGCATGTCAGCGCGCCGGTACACCTCCTTGAGCAGGACCGGGTATTCGGTCTCGCTCACCGTGACCACGGCCGACGCGGTTGGGCCGGCCAGCACGGCCTCGCGGCGCTTTTCGGCCTGCACCAGCTGCTTGAGGCGCTCGCGCGTGAAGCCGGCGCGCTCAGCCTCCAGACTGGCCGTGCCGACCACCGTCATCTTCAATGCGGGGCGTTCCACCAGCGCCTTGGCCACCTTGTCCAGCCCCTGCCGCGCCTCGGCGCTCAGCACCGCGCTGCCAGGCGCAAAGCCCACGATGCTGAGTTCATCGCCGCCGCCCAAGGCACTGGCCAGCAAGCTGAACGGCGAGCTCACGGCCTTGGCGATCAGGTTCACGATCGCCTTGAAGATGACAGGCCCCAGGCTGAACTGCGGGTCGTTGAGCGAGCCGCTCACCGGCAGGTTGATGTCGATCACGCCGTTGCGGTCGGCCAGCAGGGCCACGGCCAGCCGCACCGGCAGGCTGTTGGGCGCGCCATCGACCTTGTCGCCAAAGCTCAGCTGGTTGAGCACCAGCTGATTGCTGGCCGTAAGCCGCCCGTCGGGCAGCACCTCGTAGGCCACGTCCATGCTGAGCTTGCCGCGCTCGATGCCGTGGCCCGCGTACTTGACCGAATACGGCGACAGCGGTGAGAGTTCCAGATCGCGCACCCGGCCCTTGATATCCAGCGCCGCAGGCTGGGCCAGCGGATTGAGCTTGCCCAGGATTTCCAGCGAAGCCGTTCCCTCGGCGCGGCCGCGCAACTCCAGATCGGCCAGCTGTGCCGAGCCCTGCGTTGACTGCGATGAGAAGGCACCGAGCTTGCCGGTCAGCTCGCTGAGGCTGGCCGAGTAATTGGGCTTGACGAAGCGGTCCGAGAAAAACACCCTGCCGTTGACCAGGCTGACCGGGCCGACGTTGATGACCGGAGTCGGGCCGGCGGCCCCAGTTTGCGCGCCTTTTGGCGCCGTAGCCCTTACGGGATCTTGAGCAGCCGCTATCAAACTGGAAGCAGCGGCGGGTGCCATGCTCGCCGTGCCCGCCGGGACCGAAGACTTCACCAGATCCTGCAGATTGATGCGGCCGTTGTCGTGGACGATGACGCGGGCGAAGAAATCGCTGAGCGTGGTCTCTTTCACATCCACCGTGGTCGCGGCGCCGGGCGCCAGCGCGAACTTCAGGCCGCGCAGACTCAAGGCTTTCCAGCTCAGCAGCTCTTCGCTGAGCTGCAGGCTGCCCGCGCCCGGCTGCGCGCTGTTGGCCCGCAGTTCCTCCAGGGCCGTGTCGCCGCTGACCTGCAGCCTGGGCCCGGCCTTGCTGTCGGCATAGCTGAGCTGGCCCTTGAAACTCGCATCCGCGCGCAACAACTCGATATTCAGCGCGTCGGCAAAATAGGGCTCGAAGGCGTGCAGCGGCAGGTGCACGGCCTGCAGCTGGCCCTGTGTGGCCAGCGGGCCCAGGGCCAGCGTGCCGCGGTAGTCCAGCCGTCCGGGCTCGGCCCGCCCGGCGCCCAAGCGGGCCGACAGGGCCAGCGGCGCCGGCCTCTTGCCGTCGGACGCGAAATTCTTCAACTGCAGCCTCAGCTCCGACAGCTCGAACGCCACCGGCTTGGGCCCGACCTTGTCCAGATAGGAGACGGCACCGGCATCCAGCGCCAGATCGCCGATGGCGATGGCCCAGGGCCGCGTCGCGTCGGCCGCCGCTGCTGGTGCCGCCGCGCTGGCGGAGGGCGAATTTGACGGCGGCTTTTTGAGCCAGCGCTCGAACATCCAGCGCTGGTCCTCGCCGCGCTCGACTCGGGCCCTGGGCTGCGTCACCGTCAGCTGGCCCAGGCTGACGGACTGGCGACTCAGGTCCAGCTGCGCCTGCGCCAGCTCCAGCTTCTTGATGCTGGCCAGCGCCGCCTGGCCCTGGGTCAGGGCCAGGTTGTCCAGCGTGAGCTGCTTGGCGCTCACGACCCATTCGCCAGCCGATCCACCCGGCGCCTGACCGTTGCCCCCCGACGCCTTCCAGACCAGCCCCAGCTCGGCCCCCAGCCGGCCGCCCAGCGTGGGCTCAATGAACTGCGCGAGGTAGGGCGCCACCACGTTCAGCGGCAGCGCGCTCAGCGTCGCGGTCACGGTGGCCAGGCGGTCCGTGGCCTGGCCGCTGAAGCTCAGGCTCGCGGCCTCGGGCTGGCTGTCGATGGCCGCCACGCCGCTGAACTGCAGCGGCTGGGCCAACGGCAGCGCGATGGCCGCGGCGTCCAGCGCCAAGTCGCGCAGGGCCAGCTGTGCCGTCGGGGCCGTGGCCTCGTCGCGCCAGGCCAGTACGCCGCCGCGCACGGCCAGCTTGGCGACGGCCACCGTCCAGGGGCTGGTCTCCGGGTCTTTTGGGTTTGTAGCCCCTGTCGTTGGGGCGTTACCCGCTATCGTTTTGGTAGCGTCCGGTGCCGTGGAAGCCAGCGCCAGATTCAGGCGCCCGCCCTTGTCACGCAGCGCCGAGAGGCGGGGCGCGGCCAAGTCCACCGAGGCCAGCCGGACCAGCCGCTCCAGCGGCCGCAATTCGTCCAGTGCGAGCCTGAGCGAGTCGAAAGCCAGCAGTTCGCGACTCCGGGCATCGGCCAGCTTGACGCCGCGGGCCTCCACCAGGCCGCTGAGCTTGACCGCCATGCGGGGCCGCTGCTCGAACGCCAGTTGCAGATCGGCATTGAGCACGGCCGTCTGCAGCTGGACCGGCAGGCCGGCCGGAAGGTAGGCCAGGTAGGGAGCGAGGTCCAAACCGGCGAACCTGATCGTGGCGTCGGCCTTGCGGGTCTGGGCGAACGGGGTGCCCTGGGCCGCGGTATCGAAGCGGCTGCCGTTGAGCTCGAAGGCCAGCCGGGGCTCGACCAGCAGCTCGCGCTTGGAATCCAGATTGCTCAAAAATGGAAGCGTCAGGCGCAGATCGCGCAGCTCGTGGGTCTTGCTGACCGACTGGTCGGTGAAATCGACCGAGCCCTCGCTCAGGGCCAGGTTGTGCAGTGCAAACTTCGGCGGCTCGCTGCCCGGCGAGTCAGACGGCCGGCTCAAGCGGGCCAGAATGTCGTCAATGTCGTAGCGGCCGGCCCCCAAGTGCGTCAGCTTCAAGTGCAGGGCCTCCACCACCACCGCATCCACCACCGGTGCCAGCCTCAGCAGCGATTGCAGCTCACCGTCCAAATAGAAGCGCCGAACCTGCAGCTGGGCCGAAGCGCCATCGGCCGTGGCCACCGTCAAGTCGCTGAGGGTGAGCTCCAGCGTCCAGGGCTTGAAGTCGACAGCACCGATGCTGACCCTGCGCCCCAACTGCTCGCTGGCGAGCTTCTCGGCCTGGCTTTTGACCAGCGGCGGAACCGCCAGCCAGCCCAGCCCCCACAGCACCGCCACGCCGGCAGCCGCCCAAACCGCCCACCTGAACCACTTGTTATTCTTGATTGCATGCTTGTCCATGCCCCGATTTTCATTCAAGCGGCAAAACGTCAATCGCAGGGCCGAGCGCGAAGCACAAATGAGAAAGCCCGGACGGTTGACCTGAAGCCTACCCGCCGGGCTTGACGGCTGACCAAATAGCCCTTGCCGTCTTGGTTCGCAACAGGGAGATAGAAGTCCCACGTTGCGCTGGAAGCAAGAGATTGCTTCCATATTTTGCCGGGGCTGCTTCCTCCACACTTCTCGCGCTGTATGGGCTGGCTCCTACCGGCGGCCGCCTGATTTCTCAGGCACTATTAACTTAGCAAACGCCCCAGGGGATTACAAATCGGGTTTTTAATGGCAAGGCACGCCATGATTGCCACTTTCTTCTTGACACAATTCCTTCAGGCGCGCCGGCGACCAGCTCGGCGCAGCCGGGCGCCCGAGAACTCCCGGGACAGTGGCACTTTCCGGGATTGCCAGCGCCCCGCATGACTGCCCCGCTATCGTTTGCGTAGCTGTCCACGCCTGCGCGAGGCAGCGACGAAGCGCCCGCACCACCTCCATCGATGTAACAAAACTGAAACACTTGAATCTGGAACTGTGGTTTTAAACAGCATCTATAGATTCATTATGAATAACATGTTATTTTTTTATTCTTGACTTGATATTTTGAGGCAACCTAGAATCGGTCATCCCAGCCAAGAACTGGGGATAACCCGAACCCGCTGCCGAACCCGGCTAAGTCACATCGCTGCCAAAGTCTTGAATAGACAGAGCAGGATGTTGATGGCGTACCAATCCAAACGAGGAACCTGTTGTTGTGATGCTGCCCGGCAGCGTCTGGCACCAGTCTCCGCTACGAGGAGGAAGTGCTATGACAGCGCTAGGAAAAACAGCCCGCGGCCTGCGAGTCTTCGCATCCGATGTCGCAGATGGCTTTTTCGAGATCACGCACAACAGTTTCGCCCTGCTGGGCCTGGCCGTGGTGTTTGCCGTGGTCACCCTGACCGCCCGCCCCGACCTGCGTCAGGCCGGTGAAGAAAAACTGATGAGCTGGCTTCAGGCGCGCCAGGATGCCCTGCTGGGTACCGAAGTGGAAGCCGGCCCGAGCGATCGCGCCATGGCCGCCGACCCCCAGGACCTGCCCAAGCAGCAGGCGGCCGTGGCCTACTGGCTCAGCAAGAAGTACCGCGTGGCCCCCGAGCCGCTGAGCGTGCTGGTGGCCGAGGCCTATGAGATCGGCGGGCGCACCAAGCTCGACCCCACGCTGATTCTGGCGATCATGGCCATTGAGTCGAGCTTCAACCCGTTTGCCCAAAGCGCGATGGGTGCGCAAGGCCTGATGCAGGTCATGACCGGCGTGCACAGCGACAAATATGAAAACTTTGGTGGAAAGCTCGCGGCCTTCGACCCGGTGACCAATCTGCGCGTGGGGGTCAAGGTGCTGCAGGAATGCATTGCCCGCGCCGGCTCGCTCGAAGGCGGACTCAAGTATTACGTGGGCGCGGCCAAAATCGTGGACGACGGCGGTTACGCCGCCAAGGTGCTGGCCGAGCATGCGCGCTTGCGGCAGGTGGCCACGGGCCGGGCAGCCTCTGCCGCCGCCGCTCAGGCGGTTCCGGTGCGCGCCCCGGCCCCGGCGACCGTCGTCGGCGAGAAAGTCGCCCTGCTGTCCAATTCCTGAGCGCCGCGGCTCGGGCCGCCAGTCAGCTACACTAGCCGGGTACGCGACTGGCGATAGGCGCGGCACCCCCAGGGCAGCCGCCGCTGACGTGGATCACCACAAGAGCTGACCCCCTGCGACACCGAAGGGTCACTTCTTGGCAACCACGGGGAAGCGTACCGCCCCGGACCCATTGGGCCAGGGTGTTCCGCCGTTCGCCTGGGCAGCCCTTGTTTTACACAGGGACCATCGTCTTTCAGGACTGCCATGTACGACCGCAACATTCTTGTCGAGCAAACCGACCCCGAACTCTTTGCCGCCATCCAGGCCGAAAACGCGCGCCAGGAACAGCATATCGAGCTGATTGCCAGCGAAAACTACGCCTCGCCAGCCGTCATGGCCGCCCAGGGCACGCAACTGACCAACAAATACGCCGAGGGCTATCCCGGCCGCCGCTACTACGGCGGCTGCGAGAACGTGGACATCGCCGAGCAGCTGGCGCTGGCCCGCGTGAAGCAGCTCTTTGGCGCCGAAGCCGCCAACGTGCAGCCCCACTCCGGAGCCCAGGCCAACGAGGCCGTGTTTCTGGCCTTCCTCAAGCCCGGCGACACCATCATGGGCATGAGCCTGGCCGAAGGCGGCCACCTGACCCATGGCATGGCGCTCAACATGAGCGGCAAGTGGTTCAACGTCGTGTCCTACGGTCTCAACGACAAGGAAGAGATCGACTACGACGCGATGGAGCGCAAGGCGCACGAGTCCAAACCCAAGCTCATCATTGCCGGCGCCTCGGCCTATGCGCTGCGCATCGACTTCGAGCGTTTCGCCAAGGTGGCGAAGGACGTGGGCGCGATCTTCATGGTCGACATGGCCCACTACGCGGGTCTGATCGCCGCCGGCGTCTACCCCAACCCGGTGCCCCATGCCGACGTGGTGACATCGACCACGCACAAGAGCCTGCGCGGCCCGCGCGGCGGCATCATATTGATGCGCGCCGAGCACGAAAAGGCCATCAACAGCGCCATCTTCCCCGGCCTGCAGGGCGGCCCGCTGATGCATGTGATCGCCGCCAAGGCCGTGGCCTTCAAGGAAGCACTGGCACCCGAGTTCAAGGTCTACCAGCAGCAAGTCGCCAAGAACGCCCGAATCGTGGCCGAAACGCTGACACAGCGCGGTCTGCGCATCGTCAGCGGCCGGACCGAGAGCCACATGATGCTGGTGGACCTGCGCGCCAAGGGCATCAACGGCAAGGAAGCCGAAGCCGTGCTGGGCGACGCCCACATGACCATCAACAAGAATGCGATCCCCAACGACCCGGAAAAGCCCATGGTCACCAGCGGCGTGCGCATCGGCACACCTGCCATGACCACCCGTGGCTTCATGGACGACGAGGCACGCATCACCGCCAACCTGATCGCCGACGTGCTCGACAATCCCCGTGATGCAGCCAACATTGCGACGGTGCGCGAAAAGGTCAACGCCCTGACCCGTCGTTTCCCGGTTTACCGCTAAACCGCCCAGCCTGGGCCCGTCGAAGCTCTATGAAATGCCCCTTCTGCGGCCACGCCGAGACCCAGGTGGTCGACACCCGCGTATCCGAGGAAGGGGACTTCATCCGCCGCCGCCGCCAATGCGGCGCCTGCGAGAAGCGCTTCACCACCTATGAGCGGCCGGATGTCAATTTCCCGGCGGTCGTCAAAAAGGACGGCCGGCGCATCGACTACGAACGCGCCAAACTGCTCGCCTCCATGAACCTGGCGCTGCGCAAGCGCCCGGTCAGCACCGACCAGGTCGACAGCGCCATCGAACGCATCGAGGAAAAACTGCTCAACCTGGGCCTGCGCGAAATCCCCTCCGCCCGCATCGGCGAGCTGGTCATGCGCGAACTCAAGAAGCTCGATAAAGTGGCCTATATCCGCTTTGCCAGCGTCTACCGCAGCTTCGAGGATATTGACGAGTTCAAGACGCTGGTGGATGAGGTGAGGCGCTGACCAGGCGGCTCTCAAGAAAACGCCGGGCCGCCCCAAGTTTTCTTGCACCCCCTCGGGGGGCCTGACGCGAAGCGGCAGGGCTGGGGGCGCTCGATAGGACTAGACACAGACTGTCACTTCAGCCTTCTGAACCCTGGGCCGGCCCGCGCTGTTGATAACGATCTGCCTGGCTTCGCCGGCCGGAGCCGATTGACGACACAAAGTCAAGGTGCCCGCCTGAAAAGCTCCCGTAGCCAACTTGGTGCCGCCGGTGGCGATGAACGACACGTACTTGGCCACGTTCAGATTGCCGACCAGGCGAAAGCTCGCCGGCAGCGCCTGGGCCTGGTAAATGACCGCTTCCCCGCCGTCCTTGGCGCCGTTGTTGTTGGCGTCCTGGAAAACGATCCAGCCTTGGTGCCAGCCGCCGGCTTCCGTGCACGCCAATCCGTCAGCCGACTTGCACAGCGTGACCCGACTGTTCCGCTTGATAGCCTCGCTGCGAGCCAAATGGAGGCTCGAAAGAAACATATTTGATTGGGAACTGAGCGTCGCCGAATCCACCATGGCCCCCAGCGACGGGATAGCTCCCGCCAACAGGATGCCCAGAACGGCGATGACGGTCAACAATTCAACCAGGGTTATGCCCCGCTGCTGATCCATATCCGCCGAGCGGCGCTGGGTTTGTACGGGGACGCTGAGGGTGGGATGGCGTTTCGACATAGGCCAAAATATAGGCCTCAGGGATTAGGTCTGCATCCTCAATTTGTGTGAGAAAAGTCCCTGTTTGGCCTGGTACGCCCGCTTCGCACTCGCTCAGGAACAAGTGCCCGTGTGGGTCGTACCGACCGAGGCCCGGCCGGTGGCGCTGATCTTGATTTCCCTTTCCTGGCCGCCAGGCGAAGGTGTCGCACGGCACAGTTTGAGCGTCGCCGAAGTCGCCCCGGCGCCGCTGGACTGGAAGGCGACGCTGTAAACATCTCCTGTGAGGAGGTAGTCCGATGACAGGGCCGCCTGTTGCTGGATGACCGTCGTGCCAGTCATGACGATCCACCCCTGCTGCCAGCCGCCAGACGTCGCGCAGGTCGCTCCGTCGGCCGAACGGCACAGCGTGACCGTGGCGTTGCGCTTGATGGCTTCGCTGCGCGCCAGCTGCGCGCTGGCGACAAAGTTGTTGGAGAAGGAGGCCAGTTTGTTGCTCAGAATGGCTTCGTTGAATGACGGCGCCGCCACCATCAGCAGAACCGCCAGCACTGCGACCGTGGTGAGGAGCTCGACCAAGGTGAACCCGCGCCGGCGCGATGCCGGCGAAGCACCCCGTTTCATCAGCCGTCGACCTAAATCCATGGCGCTGCTCCGGCTTACTTCTGGATATACCAGTAGAGCCGGCCCTTGGGCTGGACCACCGAGCCCAGCTCCTTGGGAGGAGAGCCCTCCAGCGGCGAATCCTTGCTGCAGCCGATGCAGAACGAAACGGTCTTGCCGTTATCCAACGTCACGCGGCCGGCGACAGGCGAAGGCGGCAAGCCGTCACCGGCAACGTCTTCGTAGCGCAGATCGGTGCCGTTCGCGCTCGCGGCGTTCAGATAGCCGACGTTGTAGACGCGCGTGGTGCCGAGGTTGTTCGTGCACGCGTTGGCTGCGGTAACGGCCGGCTGGTGCGTACTGAACGTCACCACACCAAAGATGGTCACGGCGGACGTGACCACTTGTTCGGTCGATGTCATGCCCAAGTACCAGCCCTTTTTAGTCGCCAGATCGGCATCTGAGGGCGTTGCACTGGTCAGGATTCCCAGCAGGGAGCTTTTGCAAATCACATTGGCGCCGCAGGTCGCGTTTTCCGAGGTCAGCCAGCCGGTGTCGGAGGGCTTGTCCTTCAGCATGAAAAAGTAGTTGGTGACGTTTTTGGAGGCGACATACTCCTTCACCGGCTTCTCGCGGTCGCCCGAGCCGAGCAGCACGTAGTAAGTGACGTTATCGGTGGTTGCCACGCTAGGCGCAAACATGAATTTCCGGTTGGGCGTGCTGTCGGTACATGCCGATGGTGTGTCGCAGCCCAGCGATGCAATCTTGGTGATCGTCCAGCTGGCGGGAGCCCCGCTGCCAAAGGTCATGCGGTAGACGTTGCCACCCATGTCGGCCGTATAGGCATACTTCACCATGCCGGCGCTGTCACGCACGATCGTGGAATCGGCGATCACCGCCCGGTCGGTACTGAACGCCTTGACAACAACGCCCGTGACGGCATCGAGCACGAAAACCTTGTTGCCCTTGGTCGCCGCCACGGTGCAGTTGTGGTTTTTGCCGCCGGCCGATCCAGCGTCGTGATCCTCGCAGGTGTCGTAGCCGCCGCCCATGATGAGCATCGGCGAGGTGCCCGACCCGTACCCCGAGGCATACAGCGATTTCAGCGATGACCAGGTTTGCCCGATGCTCGAATAATCCGTGCTGCAGTCGGTGTCGTCGGCGGCATTGGGACAACCCTTCTTCCACAGCAGCGCCGGGCTGCCCGGGGTGGTCACGTCGAACGCGTAGAGCGCCCGGCCGCCGCGGCGCATGGTCGCGTACACGTACGCTTTGGTGGAGCCGCCGACCGTGCCTTGGAAGGCCGTGATCGGGCCGTCGAAGCCATAGTCTTTGGGCTGTGCGGTTAAAACGGTGGAGGTGGGAAAGGAGATCGGCTTGCTGTTGTCGCGCAGCCGCTTGATCTTGCCGTAGAACTCCGGTGGCATGAATGACCAGAGTTCGGCCCCCGCAGCGTAAGTGTTGCCACCCGAGGTGATGGCGCCCACGGTGCTGTCCGTCGGGTTGCCCCGGTTGCCATTGACGGCGCGCAGCAAGCCGTCGTTGCCACCGTAGTATGCGACGATCGAAGGCGAGGCATCGGAGCCGTGGTTGACCGGCACCGGCCGGGAATGCACGACGTCGCCATGCACGGAAGGCCGCATCACGGAGGTGCCCTTGTCGAGCTCATCGTCAACGTTCGTTCCGCGAGCCCAGTTGATCAGCGCGTCGCGGTCCGTGCCCCCGGAATTCAGCAAGGCCTGGGTAATGTCCGAGTTAGACGTCGAGAAATCGGTCAACGATGTGCAGCTGGCAAAGACGGGTGAACAGGTCTTGACAGTCCGAGAAGTCGGCGTCAGGGCTCGGGCCTTGTAGGCCTGGCCACCCTTTTCCACGATGTTGCCGTCCGGGTAATTCGAACTGTTGGCATCGGTCACTGTCAGGCATCCCCCGCTAGGATCGAGCGCCCAATAGCTATCGGTCGAGTTGGGCGTCCAGTAGCTGCGGGCGCACTCGGTGATGAAGCCGGTCAGATTGTTGATGGCACCGACACCGTCCGCATCCTGCAGCTTGAGCACGCCATTGACCTGCCCGAGCTTGTACTGCTTCAGGTTGCCGTTCCAGCGGGGTAAAAAGTTGTCCTGCGGCCGGAACATGCCGACGTAAACCTGGTTCAGGTAGGAGCCCTGGGTGTTGACGCTCACCGGCAGGCTGACGGCGGCGAACACGCTGTTGACCGACTGGATTTCGCTGATCGCAGTCTTGAATGCCGCCACGAGTGAGTCATAGTTGTTGGTGCTGAAGAACTTGCCCCCACCGACTTCGG
>JBOHHM010000313.1:0-4745 GCA_050725495.1 Burkholderiaceae bacterium
TCAAGGAGGTGGCGGAGATCCTGACGGCCGAGCAGGGCAAGACCCTGGCCGACGCCGAGGGCGACATCTTCCGCGGCCTCGAGGTCGTCGAGCATGCTGCCAACATCGGCAACCTGCAAATGGGCGAACTGGCCAACAACGTGGCCACCGGCGTCGATACCTACACGCTGCAGCAGCCGCTGGGCGTGTGCGCCGGCATCACGCCGTTCAACTTCCCGGCCATGATTCCGCTGTGGATGTTCCCCATGGCGATTGCCTGCGGCAACACCTTCGTGCTCAAGCCCTCCGAGCAGGATCCGATGAGCACCATGCGCCTGGTCGAGCTGGCCATCGAGGCCGGCATCCCCGCTGGCGTGCTCAACGTCGTGCATGGCGGCGAAGAAGTCGTCAACGCGATCTGCGACCACCGCGATATCAAGGCCGTGTCCTTCGTCGGCTCGACGCGCGTGGGGACCCATGTCTACCAGCGCGCAACGCTGGCCGGCAAGCGCGTGCAGTGCATGATGGGCGCCAAGAACCACGCCATCATCCTGCCCGATGCGCACAAGGAGCAGACGCTCAATGCCCTGGTCGGCGCGACGTTCGGCGCCGCCGGCCAGCGCTGCATGGCGGTGTCGGTCGCCGTGCTGGTCGGTGAAGCGCGGCAGTGGATTCCCGAACTGGTCGAGCGCGCGCAGAAACTGGTCGTCGGCAACGGGGCCGTGGCCGGCACCGACGTCGGTCCCGTGATCTCCTGCGCCGCCAAGGAACGCGTGGAAAGCCTGATCGCCCAGGGCGTGGCCGAAGGCGCGACGCTGGAACTCGACGGCCGCCTGCCGCCGCTCGATGGCGGTGCGCGCGCAGGCAACTTCGTGGGCCCGACGATCTTCTCGGGCGTGAAGCCCGGCATGGCGATCTACGACCAGGAAGTCTTCGGCCCGGTGCTGTGCATTGCGGGCGCCGAGAGCCTCGACGAGGCCATTGCCCTGATCAACGCCAACCCGAACGGCAATGGCACGGCGATCTTCACGCAGTCGGGCGCGGCAGCGCGGCGCTTCCAGGAAGAGATCGACGTCGGCCAGGTCGGCATCAACGTGCCGATTCCGGTGCCGGTGCCCCTGTTCTCGTTCACCGGCTCGCGTGCCTCCAAGCTCGGCGACCTGGGCCCCTATGGCAAGCAGGTCGTGCTGTTCTACACGCAGACCAAGACCATCACCGAGCGCTGGTTCGACGACAGGACGGTGTCGACGGGCGTCAACACCACCATCAGCCTGCGCTGACAGCGAAACCCACATGGACTTCGAACTGTCCGACGACCAGCGGGCGTTCCAGCGCAGCGCGCGCGAGTTCGCCGCCGGCGAGTTCGCGCCGCATGCCGCGCGCTGGGATGCCGAGGGCATCTTCCCGCGCGAGGTGATTGCCGCGGCCGGCCAGCTCGGTTTTTGCGGCCTCTATGCCGACGAGCGCCATGGCGGTCTGGGCCTGCCGCGGCTCGACGCCACCCTGGTGTTCGAGGAGCTGGCCGCGGCCTGCCCCTCGACCACGGCCTACCTGACCATCCACAACATGGCGACCTGGATGGTCACGCGCTGGGCCCGGCCTGAGGTCGCGGCCCAGTGGGGAGCCGCGCTGAGCTCGGGCGCCAAGCTCGCGTCCTACTGCCTGACCGAGCCCGGCGCCGGCTCGGACGCAGCCTCGCTGCGCACCACGGCCCGGCTCGATGGCGAGGCCTATGTGCTTAACGGCGCCAAGGCCTTCATCTCGGGGGCGGGCGCAACCGACGCCCTGGTCGTGATGGCGCGCACCGGCGGCGGCGGCGCGACCGGCATTTCCGCCCTGCTGGTGCCGGCCCACAGCCCGGGCATTGCCTATGGCCGCAAGGAAGAGAAGATGGGCTGGAACAGCCAGCCCACCCGCGCCATCACCTTCGACAACGTGCGCGTGCCGGCCAGTCATTTGCTCGGCGAGGAAGGCGAGGGCTTTCGCATCGCGATGAGGGGCTTGGACGGCGGGCGCATCAACATCGCGACCTGCTCGGTCGGCGCGGCCCAGGGCGCGCTCGATGCGGCACGCCGCTACATGCACGAGCGCAGCCAGTTCAACCGCAAGCTCAGCTCCTTCCAGGCCCTGCAGTTCAAGATCGCGGACATGGCGACCGAGCTGGTCGCCGCGCGGCAGATGGTGAGGCTGGCCGCAGCCAAGCTCGACGCCGGCTCGTCCCAGGCCACGGTCTACTGCGCAATGGCCAAGCAGCTGGCCACCGACATCGGCTTTCGCGTCTGCAACGAGGCCTTGCAGATCCACGGCGGCTATGGCTACACGCGCGAATACCCGCTGGAGCGCTACCTGCGCGACGCGCGCGTGCACCAGATCCTGGAAGGCACGAACGAGATCATGCGCGTCATCGTTTCGCGCCGCATTCTTGAACCCGACACCACAGAGGACATCCGATGACAGCCGTTTACGAAGGCATCAGGCTCGAACTTCAGGGCCATGCGGCGATCGCCACCCTGGACAACCCGCCGGCCCATACCTGGACCCGCCAGAGCCTGGCCGCGCTCACGCAGCTGGTGCGCGACCTCAACGCCCATGACGAGGTCTACAGCCTGGTCATCACCGGCCAGGGCGAGAAGTTCTTCTCGGCCGGCGCCGATCTCAAGCTGTTCGCCGAGGGCGACAAGGCCGTGGCCCGCGAGATGGCGCGCCGTTTCGGCGAGGCCTTCGAGGCGCTGGCGGGCTTTCGCGGCGTCTCGATTGCCGCGATCAACGGCTACGCCATGGGCGGCGGGCTCGACTGCGCGCTGGCCTGTGATCTGCGCGTGGCCGAGGAGCACTCGGTCATGGCCTTGCCCGAGGCCGCCGTGGGCCTGCTGCCCTGCGCCGGCGGCACGCAGTGGCTGCCCTGGCTGGTCGGTGAGGGCTGGGCCAAGCGCATGATTTTGTGCGGCGAGCGGGTCGACGCGGCGACGGCGCTGCGCATCGGCCTGGTCGAGGAGGTCACGCCGCGCGGCAGCGCACTGGCGCGCGCACTCGAGCTGGCGCGGGGTGTGGCCCGCCAGAGCCCCGGCAGCGTTGCCGCCTGCAAGCGCCTGATCCACCGCGCGCGCACCCAGTCGCCCGTGGCCACGCTGGTAGCCGAGCGCGAGGCCTTCGTCGACCTGTTCGACACCCAGGACCAGCGCGAAGGCGTGACGGCCTTTTTGGTCAAGCGCGCGCCCGTGTGGCGCCATGCCTGAGGGGAAGCTACGATGTCCGACGTGATGTTGCTGGACGAACTTCCCACGGCCTGCGGCCGGCGTTTTGGCCTGGCCACGCTCAATGCCCAGCCCACGCTCAACGCCCTGTCGCTGCCCATGGTCCAGGCCCTGACGCCGGCGCTGCGGCAATGGGCGGCGGACGAGGGCGTTGCCGGCGTGATCCTGCAGGCCGCTGGCGACAAGGCTTTTTGCGCCGGCGGCGACCTGCGCGAGCTCTACCCCTCGCTGCGCAGCTGCGGCGCCGGCCCCAACCCCTATGCCCAAGGGTTCTTCGCGCAGGAGTACGAGCTCGACCACCTGATCCACAGCTATCCCAAGCCCTTGCTGTGCTGGGGCCACGGCATCGTGATGGGCGGCGGCATCGGCCTGCTGGCCGGTGCTTCGCACCGCGTCGTCACCTCCGCCAGTCGCCTGGCTATGCCGGAGATCAGCATAGGCCTGTACCCCGATGTCGGCGGCAGCTGGTTTCTGCGCCGCATGCCGGGCCGCGTCGGCCTGTTCCTGGCGCTCACGGGCGCGCCGCTCAATGCCGCCGACGCCTTGTTTTGCGGCTTGGCGGACTTGCATCTCAGCCATGAGCACAAGGCTGAGGTGCTGGCGGCCATCAGCGCTGCGCACTGGAGCGACAAGGCGCAGCCCAACCGCGTCGAGCTCTCTAAGTTGCTGCAGCGCCATGCCGGTGGCGACAAGCCGCTGGAATCGAGGCTGCGCACGCATTTCGACACCATCAACGAGCTGATGGCCGGCGAGGATCTGCTTGCGATCGCCGCGCGTCTGCGCGCGCTGCGCAGCGACGATGCCTGGCTGATGGCCGCGGCCGCGACCTTTGCCAAGGGCTCGCCGACCTCGGCGGCGCTGGCCTTCGAATTGCAGCGCCGGGTGACGACGCTCTCGCTGGCCGAAGTGTTCCGGCTCGAGTACTGGGCCTCGCTGGGCTGCTGCGCCCACGCCGATCTTGCCGAGGGCATACGCGCGCTTCTGGTCGACAAGGACCGCAACCCGCGGTGGACCCCTGCCACCCTGGAGCAGGTGACGCCCGAGCTGATCGAAGACCATTTCCAGCCGCGCCACGCGGGGCCGCACCCGCTGGCCGCGCTCGACTGAACCCCTACCGAGCTGAACCCGAGGAGAAACACAATGAAAATCGCATTTCTGGGCCTGGGCCACATGGGTGGACCGATGGCCCTGAACCTGCACCGCGCCGGCCACCAGGTCCTGGCCTTTGACCTGTCGGCCGAGGCCTGCGCCCGGCTGGCCGCCGAGGGCCTGGCGATGGCAGCCAGCGCCGCCGCCGCGGTCCAGGGCGCCGAGGCCGTGATCAGCATGCTGCCCGCGAGCCAGCATGTCGAGGCGCTGTACCTGGGCAATGGCGAGGGCGGCCTGCTGGAGCAGCTGCCGGCCGGCACCCTGGTGATCGACTGCAGCACCATTGCCGCCACCAGCGCCCGCAAGGTCGCCGAAGCGGCCGTGAAGCGGCAGATCGCCTGCATCGACGCGCCGGTGTCCGGC
>JBOHHM010000314.1:0-3948 GCA_050725495.1 Burkholderiaceae bacterium
GGCGCTCGAAGCGCTCGCCAGCTCGTTGACCGTGCTGGCCGAGCCGGTCGCGCTGGAGCAGATCATCCACAACCTGCTGATGAATGCACTGCAGGCCCTGGAGCAGGTGCCCGCCGCGGAGCGCAGCTTGCGAGTGGCCCTGGCCCAAGCCGATGGCCAGGGCGTGCTGACGGTCAGCGACAGCGGACCCGGCATCCCGGCCGAGCTGCTGCCGCGCATCTTCGAGCCCTTTTTCAGCACGCGCAGCGACGGCCTGGGCCTGGGTCTGAGCCTGTGTGAAACCCTGGCCACCAGCATGGGCGGCACGCTGAGCGCAGCCCCGCAAGCGCCGCGCGGCGCGCAGTTCCGCCTGGCCTTGCCGTTGGCCCCTGCCTCATGAGCACAACGCTATCCCCCTTGATCCACCTGATCGACGACGATGAAGCCGTGCGCAGCAGCCTGGCATTGCTGATCGGCACCGTGGGCCTGCGCGTCCAGACCTGGGCCGACCCCCAGGCCTTCATGGCCGGGTTTGACCGGCACAGCATAGGCGCGATCGTGCTCGATGTGCGCATGCCCGGCATCAGCGGCCTCACGGTGCTGGACACCCTGTTGGCCCAGGGCGTGGACCAGCCCATCATCATGCTCACAGGCCATGGCACGGTCGAGATGTGCCGGCGCGCCTTCAAGGCCGGCGCGGCCGAATTCCTGGAAAAGCCGGTCAACGACGAACAGCTGCTCGAGGCCCTGCAAAACGCTGTGCGCCAGCATGTGAAGTCGCGCCAGCGGCACCAGGCCGACCGCGAGGCCCAGGAGCGCTTTGCCCAGCTCTCGGAGCGCGAGCGCGAGGTGCTGGGGCTGATCGTGGCCGGCCTGACCAACAAGGAAATCGGCCGCGCGCTCGATCTCTCGCCGCGCACCGTGGAAACCCACCGCGCCAACCTGTTCGCCAAGCTCGGCGCCGAATCGCTGGCGCAGCTGATACGCCGCTACGCGGCGCTGGTCGACGCGGATACCTGATGCAGTGGCGTTGGTCGATGCGGATGCCGCGAACCAGCGTCACTCCGTAGTTCTACGGAGCTCCGCGCGTAGGCCTACGAATGGGCGAAATGACGGCGCGTTTCTACAGTTCTCCCACGGTTGATTGAACCGTTTTGTCGACTCTTCAACAAAGACATTCCCGGAGAATACCCATGCGTACCCTCGTCAAAGTTTCCGCCCTTGCCCTGTCGCTGCTCGCCGCTGCCGCCCAGGCGCAGGCCGTGCGTAGCGAAAAGAACATCTCGCTCGAGCTGGCCAACCAGATCGCCGGCGCCACCGTCGCCGCCTGCGCCGCCAACGGCTATGCCGTGGCCGCCACCGTGGTCGACCGTGCCGGCCTGGTGCGCGCCGTGCAGCGTGCCGACAATGCCGGTGCCCACACCCTGGGCTCCAGCCAGCAAAAGGCCTGGACCTCGGCTTCGGCCAAGAACAGCACGCTGGCGATGATGGAAGGCGCGCAGAAGAACCCCGCAGCCGCCAACCTGGTCCATCTGCCCGGCTTCCTGCTGCTGGGCGGCGGTGTGCCGATCAAGGTCGGCAACGAGACCATCGGCGCGGTCGGCGTCGGCGGCGCCCCCGGCGGCCATCTGGACGAGCAGTGCGCCCTGGCCGCGCTGGACAAGGTCAAGGACCAGCTGAAGTAATCAGCCCCTGGAGCCCGGCCATGAACCCGACTCGCACCCGCCAGGCCCTGCAAGGCCTGGCCCTGGCCGCCGCCTGCGGGCTCGGTCTCATGGCCGGCTGGCCCGCTGCAGCCCAGGTCGGCCCCAGCGCCAGCGAAGCGGCCCAGTACAAGGGCCTGCATGCTGCGGCCCACAATGGCGATCTGGCCAAGCTGGACAAGCTGGTCGCAGCCAAGGCCGATTTGAACGCCCGCGACGGCAACGGCCGCACGCCCGTGCATGTGGCGGCGTTCGCCCGGCAGCGCGAGGCGATCCGCGCGCTGGCCCAGGCCGGGGCCAACCTCAACCTGCTGGAAAACGACCGCTACGACGCGGTCACGATCGCCTCGGTGGCCGACGACGAAGAGACGCTGCGCCTGCTGCTGTCACTGGGCGCCAGCGCCAGGCAAGTGACCAGCCGCTACGACGGCACGGCCCTGATCGCGGCCGCCCATCTGGGCCACGACGGCATGGTCCGGCAGCTGATCGCCGCCGGCGCGCCGCTGGACCATGTGAACAACCTGCACTGGACCGCCGTGATCGAATCCATCGTACTGGGCAATGAAGGAACGCGGCATCAGCAAACCTTGCGCGCCCTGATCAATGCCGGCGCGAACCTGCAGCTGGCCGACAGGCTGGGCAATACGCCGCTGCAGTTGGCCCGCTCGCGCGGTTACACGCAGATGGTTCAGATGCTCGAGAAAGCCGGGGCAAAGTAAGCGCTACGGGTTAACAGGAGCTGTAACCAGTTTGACTGACCAATCTGGCTTGCCCCGGGATGATGGCGCTGCCATCAACCGAGGAGACAAGCTCATGAACAACAAGCCTGACGCAGGCACTTTCAACCGCCGGACATGCCTGGCCGCCATCGCTTCACCCCTGCTGGGGCACCCGGTCGTGCAGGCCCAGACAGCCGCCAAAGCCCCTGCCAAGGCAGAAGCCAAGACGGAGGCCAAGGGGGTGGAAATCATCATCGGCCAGAGTGCACCGCTGAGCGGCAGCATGGCCATTCTGGTCAGCGACCTGCTCGACGGGCAAAACGCCGCGATCACCGATATCAACAAGCGCGGTGGCGTGAACGGCCGGCCCATCAAGCTCATCACGCTGGACGATGCCTACGAGCCCAAACGCACGCTGGAAAACGCCAAAACCCTGGTCGAGCGCGAGCAGGCCGTGGCGCTGTTCGGCGTTGTCGGCACGGCCCAGTCGGCCGCCGTGCTGCCCTATGTTGCCGAGAGGATAATGCCGCTGATCTCGATTTACAGCGGCAGCCCGGCGCTGCGCTCCGGCAACAACCCCTACCTGTTCACGACCCAGGCCAGCTACACCGACGAACTGGTCAAGATGGTGCGCAACCTGGTCACGCTGCGTTCCACCAAGATCGCCGTGGTCTATCAGAACAACGAGCTCGGCAAGCTGCTGCTGCCGGTGGCGGAAAAAGTCCTTGCGGCCGAAGGCGCCACCATGGCCGCCAGCCTGCCGCTGCAGGTGGACGGCAGGGACTCCAATGCCGTGGCGCAGCAGATCGCGGCCAACAAGCCGAACGCGATCATCCTGATCGTGGCCGGCCCCGCGGTCGTGCCCTTTGTCAAGGCCAACAAGGCCCTGTCGGGCGTGCCGGTGTACACCTTCTCGCTGTCGGTCGGCGGCGCTACGCTCAAGGGCTTGGGCGAGGATGCCCGCGGCCTGGCGGTGGCCCGTTCCACGCCCTACCCCTGGCGCGCCACCAATGCGCTCACGCGCGACTTCAACGCCGCGATGAAACGGCACAAGTACCCGATCGACTACGGCCACTTCACCGGCTACATCAACGGCCGCATCCTGATCGAAGGCATCCGCAGCGCCGGCAAGAACGTTTCTCCAGAAGGCATTTACCAGGGCATGGAAAAGCTCGGCCGGCTCGACCTCGGCGGCTATGCGCTGAATTTCGGCCCGAACAACCACCACGGCTCGAACTTCGTGGAAATCACGATCGTGGGGCCCAACGGCACCTTCATGCGCTAGCCTGGCGCCAGGGCGGCCCAATTCAAGGGCCGCGGCCTGCACATCTTCTTCAAGGAGCGCGCGCCGGGGGACAAGATTTACCTGTCGGGCGAAGAGGTGTTCTTCCTGGGCAGCAAGGTGTCGGGCCGCAACCAACTGGCAGACGTTCGCCATGACGCGCAATGGCATAACGACCCGCATGGCCAGTCGATGGCTGGCGCGACATTCCATTTGCGTTTTGCCGACGGCAGCGAGCGGCCCATCACGGTTCGCGTGTTGCCGA
>JBOHHM010000315.1:0-11067 GCA_050725495.1 Burkholderiaceae bacterium
AACCTGTTTGCGCGGCTGCAGCGGCTGTTCCCGCTGATCCCGCTGGCCGGCAGCAGCGCGCGCTTTCAGCCCGTGTGGGTGGAAGATGTGACCCAGGCCCTGGTGAACTGCCTGCTCGACGAGCGCACGATAGGCCAGACCTACGAGATCTGCGGGCCCGAGGTGCTGACGCTCAAACAGCTGGTCGAGCTCGCCGGCTGCACCAGCGGCGTGCGGCACGGACTGGGGCGCCCGGTCATCCCCCTGCCCATGGCCCTGGGTCGGCTGCAGGCGCGGCTGATGGAGCTCGCACCCGGCCAGCCGCTGATGAGCCGCGACAACCTCGACTCGATGAAGGTCGACAACGTGGCCAGCGGCACGCTGCCGGGCCTGCAGGCGCTGGGCATCACGCCGGCGACACTGGGCGCGGTCGCGCCCTCGTACCTGAGGGCCTGACAGACGGTGCGAGGCCCTGGCATCAATGCCGGGCGCTTTTCGCATCAATCGCGGGCCGCCGCCGCAGTAGCATGGCGGGCTCACCCGTCAACTTTAGAAACCACCATGCTCAAGCTCTACATTGGCAACAAGAACTACTCGTCCTGGTCCATGCGGCCCTGGGTGCTGCTCAAGCAGGCCGGCATCGCGTTTGAAGAAATCAAGCTGCGCTTTGACTCGTTCGGTCCGGACTCGCAGTTCAAGCAGGCGATCCACGCCATCAACCCCGCGGGCAGGGTGCCGGTGCTGGTCGACGACGGCTTTGCGATCTGGGACACGCTGGCGATTGCCGAATATGTCGCGGAAAAATTCCCCGAGAAAAACCTCTGGCCACGCGATGCCAGGGCCCGGGCCCGCGCGCGCAGCGTCTGCGCCGAGATGCATGCGGGCTTCACCGCCCTGCGCAGCCACTGCCCGATGAACGTCGAAGCCTCGTTGCCCGAGATCGGCCGGCTGGTCTGGCGCGACCAGGCCGGCGTGCGCGCCGACGTACAGCGCCTCGTGGCCATGTGGACCGCGCTGCTGGAGCAGTCCGACGGCCCCCTGCTGTTTGGCGACTTCTCGATCGCCGACGCCTACTTCGCGCCCATCTGCATGCGGCTTACCACCTATGCGCTGCCGCTGCCGCCCCAGATCAGGGCCTACGTCGAGCGCGTGCGCGAGCTGCCCGGTGTCAAAGCCTGGATCGCCGACGCGCTGGCCGAGAAGGACTTTCTCGATTTCGAGGAGCCCTATCGCATGGGCCCCAAGCCCGTTTGAACAGTCCTAACCCGCGCACTATGCTTGCTGGACACCGGCTTCGAAAGGAGGCCCACCATGAGTCGACTAACAAGGCTCGTTTCAGCAGCATGCGCGGCGATTTTGATCGCGGCCTGCGGTGGGGGTGGCGGCGGTGGCGGTGTGGTCATAGATGCGGTTGACAAATACATTGGCTCGTGGGCCGACTGTTTGGTGGTAGGCACCCTTTCGAGCCAAGCGGTCTTGGCGTTCGCCAAGAGGGATGCGAACTCCGCGTTCTACACCCTGACAGCGACCCTTCATGGCGACACTACCTGCACCTCCCCTTTGCCGGGTAGTACTGTGGCGCTCGACTCAGGAGTTGTGGTTGTCGATTTCGCAATGGTGGCGGTGGCATTTACAACGGTTGACAAAGTCACCTTCAATTCGGCTCCGAGCGGCATCAGCGTGAAAGACATCGCGTTCGTCAACGGCAACCAGCTCCTGGGCGGCGATCCACTCAGCCCTAAGGATGCCGGGGGCTATCCAACGGCACTGGACACCGGCCCCCCCTTCATCCGGCAGTGATCGGAACGCTCACGTGGGCACCATGCCCATGTGCCCTGCAGCGCCTACACTTCGGCCATGCAGGTTTACATGGTCGGCGGCGCGGTGCGCGATGCCTTGCTCGGGCTCCCAGTGAAAGACCGGGACTGGGTGGTCGTGGGCGCCACGCCCGAGCAACTGATCGCGCAGGGCTTTTTGCCCGTGGGCCGCGACTTTCCCGTGTTCCTGCACCCCCGGACCCGCGAGGAGTACGCGCTGGCGCGCACCGAGCGCAAGACGGCGCGCGGCTACCATGGCTTTGCCTTCTACAGCGCGCCCGATGTGACGCTGGAGCAGGACCTGGCGCGGCGCGACCTCTCGATCAATGCGATCGCGCAGGATGAGCAGGGCGCGCTGATCGACCCGTACCGCGGTCAGCACGATCTGCAACAGCGGCTCTTGCGCCATGTGACGGCAGCCTTTCGCGAAGACCCGGTGCGCATTCTGCGCGTGGCGCGCTTTGCGGCTGGCTTTGCCGACTTCCAGGTCGCGCCCGAGACCCTGGAGCTGATGCGCGAGATGGTGAGCGCGGGCGAGGTCGATGCGCTGGTGGCCGAGCGCGTCTGGCAGGAGCTCTCGCGCGGCCTGATGGAGGCCAGGCCGTCGCGCCTGTTCGAGGTGTTGCGCGACTGCGGCGCCCTGCGCAAGCTGCTGCCCGAGGTCGACCGGCTCTGGGGTGTGCCGCAGCGCGCCGACTACCACCCCGAGGTCGACACCGGCATCCACCTGATGATGGTGCTGGACATGGCGGCGCAGCTCGGCGCCTCGTTGCCCGTGCGCTTTGCCGGCCTCACGCATGACCTGGGCAAGGGCACGACGCCGGCCGAGCTGCTGCCGCGCCACACCGGCCACGAGGAGCGCAGCATTGAGCTGCTCAAGGAGGTCTGCCAGCGCCTGCGCGTGCCCACCGAATGCCGCGAGCTGGCCGAGGTGGTGGCGCGCGAACATGGCAACATCCACCGCGCTGGCGAATTCGGCGCTGCCGCGCTGGTGCGCCTGCTCGAGCGCTGCGATGCGTTTCGCAAGCCGCAGCGCTTTGCGCAAGCGCTGCTGGCCTGCGAATGCGACGCGCGCGGCCGGCTGGGCCTGCAGGACCAGCCCTACCCGCAGCGCGAGCGCCTGCTCACCGCGCTCGCTGCCGCGCAGCGGGTTGCTACATATTCAATAGCAAAGAACGCCCAGTCGGCGGGGGCCACAGGCCAAAAAATTGGTGAGCTGATCCACGCGGCACGGGTCGAGGCCGTGGCCCGGAGCCTGCCTGAGCCCGGCAGCGCCGCGTAGCCGCGCTGCATCAAAGCAGTTTGGCGATCAGGCTGGCCGCCAGGCTCAGCAAGACGGTGCTGGTCAAGGGGATGAACCAGTTGCGCCCGAACAGCCGAAAACGAAAATCGCCCGGCAGCTTGCCGAAGCCGAGCTTGTCGAGCAGCGGGCTGAACCAGTTGATCAGCAGCAGCGCGAGGAAGATGACGATGAGCCAGCGGATCATGGACATGCTCTCCTGCTCACAGGGTATGCGTGCGGTCGCCGTCCGAGAAGCCGATGGCCTCCCAGGGCGCGCCTTTGTACAGGCCGATCACCTTGAACAGCTCGCCCATTTCGTGCTCGGCGATCAGCCTGTGGGCCTGTACCCGCTCGGCCAGCGTAGCGTGCTCCAGCCGCGACAGCAGCCCACAATTCAGCAGGAAGCGGGCCTGGCTCGTGTAGCCGAGCACGCCCAGGCCGGCGTCTTGCGCGGCCAGCGCGATGGCCGTGAAATTCACATGGGCCGTGATGTCCTTGAGCCCCGGGTCGGCCAGCGGGTCCGTGTCAGCCAGGTGGCCGCGGTGGCACATCAGCGTGCCCATGTGGCGCTGCGGGTGGTAGTACTCGCTCTCGGCAAAGCCGTAGTCCAGAAAGAAGGCCGCGCCGCGCTCGAGCCGCTCGGCCAGCGTGCGCACAAAGGCTTCGGCCTGCGGGTGGATCTCGGTCAGGTAGTCGTGCGCGCCGCCGATGTCCAGCGGCGGGCGCAGCTCGGTCAGGCGGTCGCCCCAGACCAGAGAGCCCTCGTGCAGCACCACGCCGCGCTCGTGCCAGACCCCCGCTGTGCGCTGCAGCAGCTTGACCGGCACGGCATCGAGCAGTTCGTTGCCGACCACCACGCCGTGCAGGGCGGAGGGCAGCTCGCTGACCCAGACCAGTTTTTGCGCATGCGCGCTCAGCGTCTGCTGCTGGCGCTCGCGCAGACTGCCCGAGAGCTCGACGATGGTGTAGCGCTGGACCTGCTCGCCCAGGGCTTCGAGCAGCTGCAGGGCCAGCGCGCCCGAGCCCGCGCCGAACTCCCAGAGCTCACGGGTCTGCGTGGCCTGCAGCGCCTGCGCCAGCTGCGCCGCCAGGGTCTGGCCAAACAGCGGGGTCATCTCAGGGGCGGTCACGAAGTCGCTGCCCGACGACGGCAGTTCGCCGAATTTGCGCAGCTCGTTGGCGTAATAGCCGAGCCCCGGCGCGTACAGGGCCAGCGCCATGAACTCATCGAAGGCGATCCAGCCGCCGCCGGCCTCAATGGCCTGCGCCACCTCGGTTTGAAGGGTGGTCGTTAAACTATGAAATGTTGTCGTCACAACCCGAATTGTCCCCCGAATGTCCACCGCTTCGCCTGCCCACACCGTGCTCGTGACCGGCGCCGCCAAGCGCCTGGGGCGCGAGATCGCGCTCGCGCTCGCAGCCGGTGGCTGGCAGGTCGCGGTGCACTACCGCAGCTCGGCCGCGGACGCTGCAAAAACGGTAGCTGACTGCACCCGCCTGGCGGGGGCTTCCGCCGCTTTTGAGGCCGATTTTGCCGACGAGACCGCGGTTCGCGCCCTGCTGCCGCGCGTGATCGAGCGCTTCGGCCAAGTCGATGCGGTGGTCAACAGCGCCTCGCTGTTCGAGTACGACAGCGCCGCGACTTTCAGCTACGCGGCCATGGACCGGCATTGGCGCAGCAACACGGGCGCGGCCATCGTGCTGGCCCAGGCCCTGCACGAGCATGTGATCGCGCGCGCCGCCGGCGAAACCGGGCCGAACAAGGCTTGCGGCGTCGTGGTGAACCTGCTCGACCAGAAGCTCTGGAACCCCAACCCCGATTTTTTCAGCTACACCCTGTCCAAGGCCGCGCTGCAGGCTGCCACGACCCTGCTGGCGCAGGCGCTGGCGCCCCGGGTGCGGGTCGTGGGCGTGGCGCCGGGCCTCACGCTGACCAGCCATTTGCTCAGCGCCGAGAAGTTCGACCAGCTGCACCGCCTGTCGCCGCTGGGCCGCTCGTCGACGCCGGCCGACGTGGCCGCCGCCGTCAGGTTCGCGCTGGACAACGCCTCGATCACCGGCACCACGCTGCTGGTCGACGGGGGCCAGCACCTGATGAAGTTCGACCGTGATTTTTCGGTGATGTGAGCGCCGATGGACGCAGATACAACCATGTTCAACACCAAAGGCACACAAATCCTGACGCTCGCCGGTTTGCGCTTCGACGCCAACCTGGGCATTCTGGACCACGAGAAAACCTCGCCGCAGCCGATCCAGGTCGATGCCGAGCTCAACCTCGGCACCCAGCCGCTGCTGCCGCACGATGACCACCTCCACCATGTGCTGGACTACCGCAAGGTGCGGCAGATCATCATCACCGAGTGCACGGCCGAGCATGTGAACCTGCTGGAAAGCCTGATCGGCAAGCTGGCGCACCGCCTGATGCAGCTGCCGGGCGTGCTGGGCGTGAGGGTGAAGATTGCCAAGTTGGAAATTTTTGACGACTGCGAAGTGGCGATTCGCGTCGAGACAGGACAGTGGTGAACGCGATGAATGCCGCGTGGATCGATGACGAAGTGGCCGCGGCCCCTTCCGGCAAGGATTTCAAGATCGAGCGTGAAACCCGCAAGCTCGAAAAGCGCCTGTGCCGCCTGGTCGGCCAGGCGATCGTCGACTTCAACATGATCGAAGAAGGCGACAAGGTCATGGTCTGCGTCTCGGGCGGCAAGGACAGCTACGGCCTGCTCGACATCCTGCTCAAGCTCCAGGCCCGCGCGCCGATCCACTTCGATCTGATCGCCGTCAACCTCGACCAGAAGCAACCCGGCTTTCCCGAGCATGTGCTGCCCGAGTACCTCACGAGCATCGGCGTGCCGTTTCACATCGAGAACCAGGACACCTACTCGATCGTCAAGCGCGTCGTGCCCGAAGGCAAGACCATGTGCAGCCTGTGCAGCCGGCTGCGCCGCGGCATCCTGTATCGCGTCGCCGACGAGCTGGGCGCGACCAAGATCGCGCTGGGCCACCACCGCGACGACATGCTGCAGACCTTCTTCCTCAACATGTTCTTTGGCGGCAAGCTCAAGGGCATGCCGCCCAAGCTGGTCAGCGACGACGGCCGGCATGTGGTGATCCGCCCGCTGGCCCATGTGGCCGAGAAGGACCTGATCCGCTGGGCCGAACACCGCCGCTTCCCCATCATTCCCTGCACGCTGTGCGGCAGCCAGGAAAACCTGCAGCGCAAGCAGGTCGGCGCCATGCTGCGCGAGTGGGACAAAAAGCACCCGGGCCGCCTGGAAAACATGTTCAGCGCGTTACAAAACATCGTGCCCTCGCACCTGATGGACGGAACACAGCATGACTTCAAGGGTCTAAAAGCGACGGGCGTGGCCAGTGCGGAGGGTGACAAGGCCTTCGACCCCGAGGAGTTCGCCCCCGCCGCCCTGCCCGGCCTGCAGATGCTGAAAATCTGACGATATCTGCCGGAGGTCCTTATGAAACGGACGCTAGGCGCTCTCCTTTTTGTAGTACTCCTGCTTGCTGGCTGCGCCACCACCCGGCTGGTGGACAGCGAGGTGCGCAGCTTCTCCAGCCTGCCAGCCACGCCGACCAGCGCCGCCTACCGCTTCGAGCGCCTGCCTTCGCAGCAGTCCTACGGCGACCAGCAGGCCCAGCTCGAAGCCATGGCCCAGCAGGCCCTGGCCAAGGTGGGCCTGCAGCGCGATGACAGCGCGGCCAAATACAGCGTGCAAATCGGCGCCCATGCGCAGCGCGAGATCCGCTACAGCTACGACCCCTGGTGGCCGGGCTGGGGCCCCGGCTGGGGCCCGCACTGGCGCGGCCACGGCTCGATGTTCTGGCACCACCCCTTCCCCCCGTATTCGGAGACAAGGCTGTACAAGCACCAGGTCAGCCTGGTCCTGCGCGACCTGGCCTCCAGCCAGCTGGTCTATGAGACCCATGCCGTGCACGACGGGCTGTGGGCCGACAGCGCGGCCATCTGGCCCGTGATGTTCGAGGCGGCGCTCAGCGGCTTTCCGAACCCGCCGCCCGGCGTGCGCCGCGTGAACATCGAGATTCCGCGCTGATTCCCGCTTGTCCTGTGCCTGCAGGGGGATGGGTGGCCCCCTAAAATCGGGACAACATGGAAGCCACCCGCATCATTGCCATCCGCCACGGCGAAACCGCCTGGAACGTCGACACCCGCATCCAGGGCCACCTGAACATCGCGCTCAACGAAACCGGCCGCTGGCAAGCGGCCCGGGCCGCCCAGGCCCTGGCTGGCGAGCCGCTGGCTGCCATTTATTCGAGCGACCTGGAGCGCGCCCACGAGACCGCCCGCTCGATTGCCGATGTGGCGGGCCTGGAGGTCGTCAAGAGTGAAGGCCTGCGCGAGCGCGGCTTCGGAATTTTTCAAGGCAAGACCTTTGCCGAGGTCGAAGCCCAATGGCCGGACCAGGCCCTGCGCTGGCGCCGGCGCGACCCCGAATTCGCGCCCGAGGGCGGCGAGTCGCTGCTGCAGTTTCGCGAGCGCGTGACGCAGACCGCCCACGAGCTGGCCTCACGCCATGCGGGCGAGCAGATCGTGATGGTCGGCCATGGCGGCGTGATGGACGTGCTGTACCGCGCGGCCACAGGCCAGGAGCTGCAGGCACCGCGGACCTGGGAGCTCGGCAACGCCGCGATCAACCGCCTGCTCTGGACCCCCGAGGGCTTCACCCTGGTCGGCTGGTCCGACACCCAGCATCTGGATGACGAATCCCTTGACGAGATCGCAGCCTGAACCCTTGAACCCGCCGCTGGGCCAGAGCGTCGACGCCATCGACACACCGGCGCTGGTGATCGATCTGGACGCCATGGAGCGCAACCTTGAGCGCCTGGCCGAATTTGCGAAACAGCAGGGGCTGCGCTGGCGCCCGCACGCCAAGATGCACAAGAGCGCGGCCCTGGCCCGGCTGCAGATGCGAGCCGGCGCGGTCGGCGTCTGCGTGCAGAAAACCGCCGAGGCCGAACGCCTGGCGGCCGGCGGCGTGCACAACATCTATATCAGCAACGAGGTGATTGCACTGGGCAAGCTGCAGCGCGTCGCGGCCCTGGCGCAGACCCTGGCCGGGCTCGGCGGCCAGCTGGCCATCGCGGTCGACAGCCTCGAAGGCGTCAGGCGCCTGGCCAGCGCGGTGCGCGGGCGCAGCGCGCTGATCGACGTGTTTGTGGAACTCGATGTGGGCCAGGGCCGCTGCGGCGTGGCGCCCGGCGAGGCCGCCGTCGTACTGGCCCAGGAAATCCGCCGGCACGCGCAGCTGCGCTTTGCCGGCCTGCAGGCCTACCACGGCAAGGCCCAGCATCTGCGCAGCGCCCAGCAGCGACGCGAGGCCATCGCCCAGGTGGTGGCCGATGTGGTGCGCACCCGCAAGCTGATCGAGGCGGCGGGCCTGACGGTCAGCCTGATCACAGGCGCGGGCACGGGCACCTTCGCGCTCGAAGCCGCCAGCGGCGTCTACGGCGAGCTGCAGCCGGGCAGCTTCCTGTTCATGGATGGCGACTACGCGCAAAACGAGCCCGACCCGGCCCAGCCGCAGTTCGAGCATGCGCTGTTCGTCAAAACCCAGGTCATCAGCACCGCCTCGGACCACGCGGTCTGCGACGCCGGCCACAAGAGCCACGCGATCGACTCGGGCCTGCCGCGCGTCCATGGACTGGAACTCGACTATTCCAACGGCGGCGACGAGCACGGCATCGTGCGCGCGGCCCGGCCGGGGGCGCGCCTGCCGGCGCTGGGCGACACGCTGTGGCTGATTCCCGGCCATTGCGATCCCACGGTCAACCTGCACGACCAACTGATCGGTGTGCGCGGCGGGCTGCAGCGTGGCACGGTGGAGCAGATCGTCAGGGTCGATGCCAGAGGCGCATTGACCTGAGCGGCCTGGAAATCCGGGTATGAACGGCAGCCGGATCATTGTTCTAGCGACGACCCCGGTGTTCTTCCTGCTGATCGCCCTGGAGTTCGCCTGGGGCTATTTCAGAGGCCGCAACAGCTACCGGCTGAGCGACGCCATCACCAGCATCGGTATCGGCATGCTGAGCCAGCTCAGCGCGCTGTTCATGCAGCTGTTGCGCGTGGGCATTTACAGCGCCGTTTACGCGTCGGTCGCGCTCTACCCGAATACCGAGTTCTGGGGCACCTGGACCGGCTGGCTGACTGCCCTCGTGTGCTACGACTTCTGCTACTACTGGCTGCACCGCGCGGGCCACGAAACGGCCGGCCGATGTGGCGCAGCGCTTTCCCAGGCCTGCGTTCGGCATCGCGCAGGTCCGGCGCTTTGACCCGCCGCTGAGCCTTGCCGTCCGCTGGTTTGCCGCTGCACAGTTTGTCGCGTTGCTGCAGGGCGCGGCCCTGTTCCTGTGGTTCGCCGAGGATTTGCCCTGGTCGCAGTCCGCCGTCTGGGTGGCAGCGCTGGTGGCAGCGCTCTGGGCGCTGGGCGCCATGCTGCAGGGGCGGCTGAGCCCGCTGGCGCTGCTGCTGGTCGAGGCAGCGGCCCTGGCCACCGCCAGCAGCGCGGTCCATCTCGTCGGCCTGCATCAGGTCTTCAAGCCGCTGACGATGGCGTTTGCTATTGTTTTTGCAGCATCTCGCACTTACGCTCAGGGAGGCGCAAGGCGATTTGACCATGTATTGATGGCCGCGCTGACGGCCTCGCTGGCCGGCGATATGTTCCTCATGTTCCCCGGCTACTTCATGCCCGGCCTGCTGTCGTTCCTGATCGCCCACCTGTTCTACATCGCGCTGCTGCGCCAGGGCCTGGCCTGGCTCCCCAGCCGCCGGGCGCTGCTCGTCACGCTGGGCCTGGGCGCGGCCATGTACGCCTTGCTCTGGAGCGCTCCGAGCTCGGCGCTCAGGGTGGCGGCGCGGCCTATGTGCTGGTTCTCGCGCTGATGGCGGCCCAGGCCATGGGTCGGGCCACCGCGCTGCGCGACCGCGCCTCGGTCGCCGTGGCCGCCGGCGCGTGCTTCTTCATGCTCAGCGATTCGCTGCTGGCCATCCACCGCTTCGTCCAGCCGCTGCCGCTGGCACCGCTGTGGGTGCTGTCGACCTACTACACCGCACAGATGTTGATAGCACATAACGCCCGCCCGATGCGGGCTTGAGGCTGATCAAGCGCCAAACAGCCCGCCCTCGGACTGGGGCGGGGCCACCCCCAGATGACGGTAGGCCGCCAGCGTGGCGATGCGCCCGCGCGGCGTGCGCTGCAAATAGCCCTGCTGGATCAAATAGGGCTCGATCACGTCCTCGATCGTGTCGCGCTCCTCGCCTATGCTGGCCGCGATATTGTCCAGCCCGACCGGGCCGCCGTCGAAGCGGTGGATCACGGCTTCGAGCAGCTTCCTGTCCATCAGGTCGAAACCCTGCGGGTCGACGTCGAGCATCGCGAGCGCCTTGTGGGCGATGTCCTGCGTGATACGGCCGTCGCCTTTCACATCCGCGTAGTCGCGCACGCGGCGCAGCAGCCGGTTCGCGATGCGCGGCGTGCCGCGCGAGCGGCGCGCGATCTCGAAGCCGCCTTCCTCATCCATCGGCGCGCCCAGCAGGCCGGCGCTGCGCCTGACGATACGGGCCAGCTCCTCGGCCGTGTAGAACTCCAGCCGCGCGACGATGCCGAAGCGGTCGCGCAGCGGGTTGGTCAGCATGCCGGCGCGCGTGGTCGCGCCGACCAGGGTGAAGGGCTGCAGGTCGAGCTTGATGCTGCGCGCCGCCGGGCCCTCGCCGATCATGATGTCGATCTGGTAGTCCTCCAGCGCGGGGTAGAGGATCTCCTCGACCACGGGGCTGAGCCGGTGGATCTCGTCGATGAACAGCACATCGTGCTTCTCCAGATTGGTCAGCAGCGCGGCGAGGTCCTTGGGCTTTTCCAGCACCGGCCCGGAGGTCTGGCGCAGGTTGACGCCCAGCTCGTGCGCGACGATGTGGCTCAACGTGGTCTTGCCCAGGCCGGGCGGGCCGAACAGCAGCAC
>JBOHHM010000316.1:0-8095 GCA_050725495.1 Burkholderiaceae bacterium
GCCCCAAGGCCCGCGCCCCGCGCAAGGCCGCGGCCGTTCGGGCAATGGCGGCGGCAACAGCTACGGCAGCGGTTTTGGCGGTGGCCAGCCCGGCCATGGACGCCACGACGGCCACAGCGGACCCACCCAACGGTCCAGCCATGCGGCGCAGCCCGATCCTTTGCGTACCAGCGTGGACAGCATGGCCGAGCGGGGGCGCCGGGGCGGTGGCAACCGCAACGCAGGCGGCTATGGTGCAGGCGGCGGGTCAAGTGGTTTCGGTGGCCGGGGCCAAGGACCGCGTGGGCCGGGGAGTTCTCGCGGCTCGTTTGGCCGATGACAGCGTAACGGCGGCTCACGGCGTGGGCCGCCACGCCTGGCCCGACACTCACCCCAAGCTGATCCGTCACACGGCGAACCTTGCGAAGCGGCCGACCCTGCCTGCGAGCTGGCCCGCAAAACAGGTGTTACGCTCGGGCGCATTGCCACTATGCTGACGGCAACCCAACCGTCAGGCCATCATGCATGACGCCCCGCCCAGCTTCGCCACCTTGACGGTGGCCACCTGCAATGTCTTGAATCTGGCCAACCCGGGCCGCTTGTTCTACCCCAACCAGGACGCCTATACCCAGGCCGAGTTCGAGCGCAAGATCGACTGGCTGGGCACACGCTTCAAAGCCCTCAACGCCGATGTGGTGGCAGTGCAGGAAGTCTGGGATGAGGCGGCCTTGAAAGGCGCGCTCAGCCGCAGCGGCCTGCACTACGGCCTGGTCGCCGTGCCGGGCGCCGAGAACAGCGCAAGCTCCCACGGCGCACAGGGGACGCCCCGGGTCGGCATCATCAGCCGGTTGCCGGTGGACCAGCTGCAGTCTTTCGCGGAGTTTTCAGCCAGCCTGGGCGTCGAAGTTCCGGGCATCGGGCCGCATGCCCGCTTTGAACGCCCGCCGTTGCTGGCCACGGTGCGCATGAAGCACGGCCAAGCCCTCCATGTGCTGACGGCCCACCTCAAGTCCAAACGACCCAAGTTCCTGCAGGATGAGCAGGGCCAGCCTCTGGAAGACCGCGACGATCCCAAGATCGCGGCGCTGGCCGGCCTGCGCTCGCTGCTGATGCGGGGCGCGGAAGCCGTGGCGCTGCGCGGCATCGTGATCGATCTGCTGCGCCACACCAACACGCCGCTGGTCGTGATGGGTGACTTCAACGACAGCCCGAACAGCGTCACCACCCAGCTGATCGCTGCCACCTCGGAGGTCGCCTACGACAAGGCGGCACGCGACATCGCGCTGTTCAATGCCTACGAGCTGCAGGGCGAGGCCGCGCTCAAGAAAGACGTGGCCTATTCGCACATCCACCAGGGCTACCCCGAGGTGCTGGACCAGATACTGGTGAGCGAGGAGTTTGTGCGCGGCAGCAAGTTCAGCCTGGGCGATGTGCGCCGCGTGGACTACTTCAACGACCACCTGCAAGAAGGCCATGACCGCAGCCGCTCGGACCACGGCTTTGTGAGGGCCCTGCTGAGGCTGCGCTTGCCCTGAGCCGCCGTCGCGCACGACCATCGCTGACCATCAGGCTGGGCACGGCCCGGTGTTTCTATTGAAAAATCCCATGCAAGCAAAGACCTTTGAAATTTCCTTCGCGCTGGGCGAGCGCGTGTGCATCGTGACCGGTGGCGCCCAGGGCATTGGCGAGGCCTGCGTGCGCCGCTTCGCCCGCGAGGGGGCCAAGGTCGTCATCACCGATGTCGACGATGCGCGCGGCCAGGCACTGGCAGCCGAGCTCGGCGCCCTCTATGTGCATTGCGATGTGGGCGACAAGGCCCAGGTCGATGCCCTGGTGGCGCAAAGCCTGGCCGCGTTCGGCCGCATCGATGTGCTGGTCAACAACGCCGGCATTTTCAAGGCGGCGGATTTTCTGGAAGTCACCGAAGCCGATTTTGACGCCGTGCTGCGCGTCAATCTCAAGGGCGCATTCCTGGTCGGCCAGGCCGTCGCGCGCGAGATGGCCAAGGCCGGGCGTGGCAGCATCGTCAACATGAGCTCGGTCAACAGCGTGCTGGCCATCCCGACCATTGCCAGCTACAACGTCAGCAAGGGCGGCATCAACCAGCTCACGCGCGTCATGGCCCTGGCGCTGGCCGACAAGGGCATCCGCGTGAACGCGGTGGCGCCTGGCACCATCGCCACCGAACTCGCAGCCCAAGCCGTGCTGACCAGCGAAGAAGCCAAGGCCCGCATCCTGAGCCGCACCCCGATGAAGCGCCTGGGCGAGCCCTCGGAAATCGCCGACGTGGTCGCCTGGCTGGCCAGCGACGCGGCCAGCTATGTGACAGGTGAAATCGTCACGGTCGACGGCGGCCGCATGACGCTGAACTACACCGTGCCGGTCTGAGGGGGAGGGGCTGCCAGCGGCCCGGTGCCGACCTTCGGGTACCGGGCTTGGAACCTCATGGAGCGAAGGCCGCGACTACTTCGCGAAACCGCTTCGCGACGCTTGGCAGCACCTGTACACGCTCAGCCCCGCTCGTAGGCCTGCTTCAGCAGCCCGATGTCGAACTTGTGCATCTTGAGCATGGCCTGCATGACGCGCCTGGACCGCTCGGCATCCTTGTCCTGTAGCATCTCGCCCAGAACGGTCGGAACGATCTGCCAGGACACGCCGAACTTGTCCTTGAGCCAGCCGCACTGCTGCTTCTCACCGCCCTCGGACAGCTTCTCCCACAACTCGTCCACTTCTTGCTGCGTCTCGCATCTCACAAAGAAGGAAATGGCCGGTGTGAACGTGAAATGCGGGCCGCCGTTGAGCGCCATGAACTCCTGGCCATCGAGCTCAAATGTGGCGCTCATGACGGACCCCTTCGGCCCTGGCCCCGCATCGCCGCAACGCATGACGGTACCGGCTCGGGAGTTCTGGAAGATGGAGGTGTAGAACTTCATCGCCTCCTCGGCCTGGTTGTCGAACCACAGGAATGGGCTGATCTTGTGCATGTTGCTTCCTTCGATCTGAACGTTTCGGAACAGTGGGCGCGCCCCGTGCGCACGCCTGCTCACGACGAACGGGAGGTCGCGAAATCGACAGGATCTTGTAGCCCGGAGCGTCGGCGGATGCAAGTGGCTGCTTGCGCTCGCAAGCAGCGCCCTCCTCTGAAAGCGCTGCCCATGGCCGGATGGCCAGTCAGCCCTTGACACCCTTGATGTAGTGTTCGAGCTGCTCGATGATGAAGCTCTGCTCGGAGATGATGTCCTTGACCAAGTCTCCGATGGAAACCAGGCCGATCAGCTTGCCGTTGTCCAGCACGGGCAGGTGGCGAAGGCGCTTTTCGGTCATCAGCGCCATGCATTCCTCATGGGTATGGTTGGGGCCCACGTACTGCACCGGTGAACTCATGATGTCGCTCACCGGCGTTTCCCTGGGCGACCGATCCGTAAGAACCATTTTCCGCGCGCAATCGCGTTCGCTGATGACGCCTACGAACGCCTCGCCGTCGAGCACCAGCAACGCACCGAGATTCTTCTGCGCCATCAGCTCGATGGCATCGAACACAGACGCCGAAGGCCCAACGGTATAGACCGTTGGGTCGGGCTTGGCCTTGAGAATTTGCGCGACGTCTTTCATGGGTTCCTGTTCACCGTCTGCAGCCATCAACCATTGCGACGGGTCCGGATGGGCCGGCCGCCGCCTCGGCTGCGGCGTCGGCGCCAGGCCCGCGTACCGCATGCACCACGACGGTTGGTCCAAACCAACAGTTGCTGGCAGGCCTCGAAAGTCCATTCTAGGGGCCGCAATGCCCCACGTCAAAACCAACGGTTCACAGTTCGCTGGGGTCTGCGGCAAGCGAACGGCTGACAAGCCCATGCAGCCCGTAACTGTGTCAGCGACGTGACGACTGTCACGACCGCTGCTGCACCCTGCGCAACAGCCCCGCCGTCGCGCGCGGCCAGCCCAGGGGCCCGAACCAGGCGCCGCCCGCGACCGCCGCGGCGTTGACCAGGCCGTACAGCACCAGGGCCACGGCCTGTGCAACGAACAGCTGCATCAAGCCGCCGCCCCAGCGCAGCACCAGCCAGCCGCCCGCCGCTGCGACGGCGAGCCGGGCGAGGTTGCCCATCACGGGCCACAGCAGGCGCCCCGCGCCTTGCGAGGCGAAGTACAGCGCCAGGCCTAGGCCGAAAAATCCGTAGGCCGGGCCGACCGCGTGCAGGTAGGTCGCCCCCGCATCGATCATGGCCGGGTCGCTGCCGAACAACGAAAGCCAGGCTTGGGGGAAGGTGGCGGCGACGAGGCCGACGATTTCGGTCAGTGCCGCGGCGATGCCCGCGCCTATCCAGGTGGCGCGCAAGGCGCGTTCGCGCTGCCCCGCGCCGATGCAGGTGCCCACCATCGCGACCAGCGGGCCGCCGAGGCCGAACACCAGCGGCACGAGCAGGTATTCGAGCCGCGACGCGGTGCCAAAGCCCGCGATCGCGGCCGGCCCGAAGCCGCCGACCAGCGCCGTGCTGATCGCGATCGCCAGATTGGTCGCGATGGTCGAGAGGGTTGCCACGAGACCCACGCCGAGGATGTCGCGAAACAGCGGCCAGCGAAGCCTCGCGTTCGCCAGCGTGGGGCGCAGCAGGCTCTTGCTCGACCTCAGGTAGGCCGCGAACGCGATCACGCTGGCTGCGTAGTAAAGCAGCAGCGCGACGGCGCCGCCTGCGATGCCAAGCGCGGGCAGCGGCCCCCAGCCAAAGATCAGCAAGGGCGACAAGGGAACCAGCACCAGCAGGCCGGCCATGTTGACCACGGCCGGCAGCGTCATGTTGCCCGTGCCGCGCACGGCCGCCGCGAGCGAGTTCGCAAGCCAGACGAGAGCTGCGCCGGCGAAGACCCAGTTGGAATAGGTCAGCGCCGCCTCGAGCGACGCGCCCGTGCCGCCCATGCGGCTGTAGAGCCAGCGGCCTGCGCCAAGCATTGCCAGCGTGAAGAGCAGGCCGAAGCCCAGCCCGATGGCGCAGGCGTGCAGCACCAGCGCGTCGGCGTCCGCGCGGCGCCGCGCGCCCAGCGCACGCGCGATCGAGGAGGCGATGCCGCCGCCCATGGCACCGGCCGACATCATCTGCATCAGCATCACGACGGGGAACACCAGGGCCATGCCGGCCAGTGCATCGGTGCCCAGCTTGCCGACAAACCAGGTTTCGACCAGGCCGGCCGATGCCTGCGCCACCATCACGAGCATGTTGGGCGCAGCCAGGCGCAGCAGGGTCGGCGCGATCGGCCCTTCCAGCATGGTCCGCGTGCGTGGATCGGCGGCGTTCATGCCGCGGCCTTCGCCAGGCGTGGCAGATTCGCCTCGCGGATCGGCAGGTGAATCAGCGCAGCGCCGACGGCCAGCACGATGTCGATGTACCAGACCCAGTTGTAGTTGCCGGTGGCCTCGAACACCTTGCCGCCGAGCCAGGCGCCGAGGAAGCCGCCGATCTGGTGCGTCAGCATCACGATGCCGAACAGTGTGGCCATGTTGGCGGTGCCGAAGAATTTGGCGACCAGCCCGGCGGTGGGCGGCACGGTGGACAGAAAGCTCAGGCCCATGACGGCGGCAAACACCAGTACCACCGTCGCGGTCTTGGGCGCCAGCAAAAACACCAGCACGGCCACGGCGCGCGTGGCATAGACCAGCGACAGCAGCGACTTCATGCGCCAGCGCCCGACGGCCCAACCCATGGCGATGCTGCCCACGATATTGAACAGGCCGATCATCGCCAGCGACCAGGCGCCAAACTGCACCGGCAGCCCGCATGAGGCAATCACCCCCGGCAGATGGGTCGCCAGAAACGCCACATGAAAACCGCAGACGAAGAAGCCTGCGCCCAGCATCAGGTAGCTCGGATGGCGCAGCGCGGTGCGGATGGCTTCGCGCGTGCCCACCGGCTTCTGGCCGGCGGCTGCAGACTGCAGCGAGTTGCCCTTGAGCACCCAGGCGGCCGGCAGGCACAGCAGCACGACCAGGCCGAGTGCCTGCAGGGCGTTGACCCAGCCCAAGCTGACCATCAGCGCGCCGGCAATCGGCGCCATCAGAAACTGGCCGAACGACCCACCCGCATTGACGATGCCGGTGGCCAGGCCGCGCCTGTCCGACGGGGTCAGCCGCGTCGTGGCCGCCATCAGCACGGCGGGCCCCGCCATGCCGGCGCCGCCGGCCGATAGCACGCCGATGGCCAAGATCAGACCCGCCGTGCTCGTCATGAACGGCGTGATGAACGTGCCAAGCGCCACCAGCAGAGCGCCGATGAACAGCACGCGGCCGGCGCCGATCTTGTCGGCCATGGCACCGGCAAAAGGCTGGGTCAGCCCCCACCAGAGCTGGCCGAAGGCAAAGGCCAGGCTGATGCTGCCGATGCCCAGTCCCGTGGCCGTATTCAACGGCGAGAGAAACAGGCCCATGGTTTGCCGCGTGCCCATGGTCAGCGCAAAGGTTCCAGCGGCTGCCAGCAGCACCAGCCAGACGGCCGTGCGCGACTGAACTGCAGGTATAGGTTTATTCATCCTGTTCTCCGTGAGCGATGGGTGACAAAAGTTCGAGCGACTCGTCGATCAGGGCATGCAGCGCCATCACGCGCTCGACGCCGAGCACCTGGTTGATGCCTTCCTGCGCCGCGCGCCAGCGGCGCTGGGCCTCCTGACGTTTTTCGCGCCCCCTGTCCGTGATACTCACGGTGCGGCTGCGGCCATCGACCCCTGCGGCAAGTTCGACCCAGCCGGCGTCGATCAGCGGCCGCAGGTTGCGCGTGAGGGTGGACGCATCGATCTTCATGTGCTGCGCCAGATCGCTGGGGCGGATCGGCCCGAACTTGAGCACATAGGACAGCAGCGAATACTGCGTGCCCTTCAGGCCGGTCTTGCCAATCTCGGCGTCGTAATGCTGCGCCACGCGGCGCATCAACTGGCGCAGCTTGAGGTTGGTACAGCCTTGCGGCTTGACAGCAGTGTCCATGTCGATTATTGTAGCTGCAACTGTTGCATATGCAAGTTTATTTTCAGGAGCCACCCATGACCCAACTCAATCCGATCGAAACCTGGCTCGCGCAGGAGCGCGAAGTGCAAGCCGTCCTGGACGCCGGCGTCGGGCCGGGCGTGGCGCGGCGCGAACAACTGGCCGGCAAAACCGGGCTGGAGATGATGCAGGCCATGCTGCGCGGCGAGCTGCCCTACCCGCCGATCGCCCAAACGCTGGACTTCCAGCTCATCGAGGTCGACGCCGGGCGCGCCGTGTTCCAGGGCACGCCGGGAGCGCAGCACCTCAACCCCATGGGCACGGTGCACGGCGGCTGGTTCGCCACCCTGCTCGACTCGGCCCTGGGCTGCGCGGTTCACACGATGATGCAGCCGGGGCGCGGCTACACGACGGCCGAACTGAGCGTCAACCTGGTCAAGGCGCTGACGCCCAAGGTGCAGCGCGTGCGCGCTGAAGGCCAGGTGCTGCACTGCGGCCGCCAGTTGGCCACGGCCGAAGCGCGCCTGGTCGGCGCCGACGGCACGCTGTACGCCCATGCCACGACGACCTGCCTTGTTTTCGATCTGCCCTCACAATCGAGGGCATGAGAATTCTTCACACCATGCTGCGCGTGGGCAACCTGCAGCGCGCGATCGACTTCTACACCCAGGTGCTCGGCATGAAGCTGTTGCGCACCACCGAGCGGCCCGAGCAGAAATACTCGCTGGCCTTCGTGGGCTACGGCAGCAACCCCGAGCACGCCGAGATCGAGCTGACCTACAACTACGGTGTGGACCACTACGACCTCGGCACGGCCTACGGCCACATCGCGATCGGCGTGCCCGACGTCCATGCGGCCTGCGACAAAATCCGCGCCGGCGGCGGCCAGGTCACGCGCGAGCCCGGCCCGGTCAAGGGTGGCACGACGGTGATCGCCTTTGTGACCGACCCCGACGGCTACAAGATCGAGCTGATCCAGCGATAGCTATCGTTTTCATAGCGTATCGCAACCGCCAGACGTGGGTCAAAGCTTGTTTACTTCAAACCAGCGGCCTCGCGCGCGAGCTGGGTGATGCGCAGCCAGTCGCCCTGTGCCAGCGCAGCGGCCGGCACCAGCCAGGAACCGCCGACGCAGGCCACATTGGGCAG
>JBOHHM010000317.1:0-7895 GCA_050725495.1 Burkholderiaceae bacterium
TGGGCCAATGCTATGGGCTTTCAATGCCCCTTGCCGTCATGGACCAACTCCGCCAGATCGAAGCTTTTGTCGCCGTGGTGCACAACGGCAGCTTTGTCAAAGCCGCCGAGCGGCTCGACACTTCCAAGGCCGTGGTGTCGCGGCTGGTGCTGGAGCTCGAAGCCCAGCTCGGCACCCGGCTGCTCAACCGCACCACGCGCCGGCTGTCGCTGACCGATTCGGGTACCGACTATTTCGAGCGCTGCCGCCAGATCCTGGACGACCTGGCCGAAGCCAACGCGGCGGCCAGCGCAACCGCCGCCAGCCCTGTGGGGCGGCTCAAGATCAATGCGCCGCTGACCTTTGGCAACCTGCACCTGGCGCCGCTGTGGGGTGAGTTTTTGAAGCTGCACCCCCAGGTGGAACTGGACATTACGCTGACCGACCGCATCGTCGATCTGGTGGAGGAAGGCTTCGATGCCGCAGTGCGCATCAGCAAGCTGCAAAGCTCGTCGCTGGTGGCACGCAAGCTCGCGAGCGACCGCGTACTGCTGTGCGCCTCACCCACCTATCTGCGACAGGCGCCGGCGATTGAGCGCATCGAAGACCTTGCCACGCACAGCGTGATGGCCTACTCGTGGTGGTCGGGCGGCGATGTCTGGAGCTTTGAAGGCCCGCACGGCCAGGCCGTGAGCGTCACGACCCATCCGCGCCTGCGCGCCAACAGCGGCGACACCTGCCGCGCGGCCGCGCTGGCCGATCAGGGCATCATCTACCAGCCCGCATTTCTGGTCGGGCCGGATGTGAAGGCCGGCCGGCTGGTGGAAATCCTGCCGCAGTACCGCGGCCCGCAGCTCGACATCCAGGCCGTGTACCCGAGCCGGCGGCACCTCTCGGGCAAGGTGCGCGCCATGGTGGACTTTCTGGTGGAAGCCTTCCGCCAGCCCGGCTGGCTGTAGCCGGCATCGACACTCTGGTGCTATTTTTTTTATAGCATATTGCACCTTATTGACAAGGACTGGCGCCGGATTTGATGCCAAAACGGGACAGAACGCCGACCTCTCGCACGCCGCGTGCCGCCCCGCGCCCGAGGTCATGGCCGTGCGACTGGACTTGACCCGTTTTCACGGACAGTTGTGAGCTTCCTGGTGAAACGGAAGGGTGAATGGACCTGATTCCGCCCCGGATTACTCCGGAATGCACATCTCGAACGCATTGAGCGTCATGGCCACCAGCGCGTAGTAGCCCAGCGCGCCCACCACCTCCACCAGCACCCGCTCGCCGAAGCGGCTGATGGCGGCGCGGTAGGTCGCTTCGCTGATGCGGTGATGGGCCAGCAGTTCGGTGGCCAACCGGTGCAGCAGTGCCTGGCGCTCGTCGGCCAACAGCGGCGACTGGCCTTGCCGGATGCGTTCAATCGCATTCATGGGCAATCCAGCCGACGCGGCAATGGGCTCGTGGATTTACTGCTCACCCACGCATTGCAGAATGGACTGGTACACCGTCTGCTGCTGCACATCGAGCGAAGTCACATCAGGCAGGGCAAGGCGGGATTGCATGACGCTGGCCATGGGGTGGCTCCTCGGGTGTCAGGCCGGCAAGGGCGTGCCCTGGTGCGCGCGCAAACGCCACACCACTGCGGCGCCAGCCGGCTCGGGCAGCCACACCGTCAAAAACATGCTGCGGACGGCTTTGTCCTGCCCGTCTTTGCGCACCGTGGCGCGCACGTGGCCGGTCACCAACGCGGCACCGTCAGACACCTGGGCTTGCAGTTGGTCGAACTCCAGGCTCAGATAGCGCAGCGCACCGTCGCGCAGCTTGGCCAGGTAGCTGGCCTTGCCGTCGCGCGCGGCGGTGGAGTGCACGTAGACCAGCGCGTCGGACAACAGTGGCGCCAGCGCCTCGGCGTCGCCGGTCAACAGGGCCGTGCGGCGCTGCTGCTCCCAAGCCAGCACGCTTTGCTCAGTAGGTGCTTCCATCAATCTTTCCTTCTCTCATCGGTATCAATCGACTGCAGCACGATTTTGCCGGCCACATCACCCGATTCCAGGCAAGCATGGGCCTGCGCCGCCTCGCTCAGCGGGAAGACGCGCTGGATCAACGGCTGGACCGCGCCGGCCTCGACCAGTGGCCAGACGGCCCGTCGCAACTGGTGTGCGATGGCGGTCTTCTCGTGCCCCGGCAGTGGACGCAGCAGGGATCCTGTCACGCGCACCTCCTTGGCCATGATGTCGCGCAGCGGCGCACTGAATGCCGCGCCGTCACCGGGTGAGAGGTGGACCAGCCGACCACGACGCGCCAGCGCCCGCACGTTCTGCTCGCTGTAGCGGCCGCCCGCCATGTCCAGAATCACGTCCACGCCGCAGCCATGCGTCAACTCGGCTACGCGCTGGACGAAGTCTTCCGTCCGGTAGTTGATGGCGCCGCGGGCACCAAGCCGGCGCGCCAGCGCGCACTTTTCGTCCGTGCTGCAGGTGACGTAGACGGCATGGCCGAGCTGCCCCAGGACCTGGATCGCCAAGCTGCCGACCCCGCTGGTGCCGCCGTGGATCAGCACCGTTTCGCCGGCGGCCAGCTGTGCCACGTTGAAGAAGTTGTGCCAGATCGTGAACAGCGCTTCAGGCAGTGCTGCGCCCTGGGCCATGCTGAGACCGTCGCCAAGGCGGAAAGCCAGGGCCGCCGGCGCCGCCACATACTCGGCATAGCCGCCGCCGTCGGTCAAAGCGCAGACGCGGTCACCCGGTGCGAAGCTGCGCACGCGGGCTCCAACAGCGCGAACCACGCCGGCCACTTCCAGGCCGGGCACGTCGCTGTGCGCCGGTGTGGGGCCGCGTCGGCGCTGGTTGCAGTCGTGCCGGTTCACACCGGCGAAATGCACCTCAATGAGCAATTCCTCCTCACCTAGCACCGGCTGTGCGATGCGGCGCGGCAACAGCACCTCCGGGCCACCGGCAGCGCTGATATGCATCGCCACCTGTCCGGCTTCGGGGGCGAACACCTGTGCGTCAAGCATGGGGCGCTCCTTCAGTCCAACTTGACGCCGGCCTGGCGCACCACTTGGCCCCACATGGCGGAGTCGGCCTTGATGAAGGCGGCGAATTCGGCCGGCGTGGTAGCTTTCAGCTCGCCACCGTATTGGCGCCATTTCTCGGCCAACTGCGGGTTTTGCACCGCCTTTTGCATCGCGGCGCTGAGCTTGTCGAGGATCGGCTTGGGCGTGCCGGCCGGCGCCAGCAGCCCCTGCCAGGCCAGCGGCGCGTAGTCGGGCAGGCCGGCCTCGGCGAAGGTCGGCACGTCCGGGAAGGCCTGATGGCGCGTCTTGCCGGTGATGGCGAGCAGCCGGAGCTTGCCGCCGCGGATGTTGCCTACCGCCGCCGGCAGGCCGTCGAACATCACGTTCACCTGGCCAGCCACCAGGTCGCCATACGGGCTGCTGGTGTTGTAGGGCACAAACCTGAGCCGGGCGCCGGCGTTGGCTGCGAACCACTCGCCCGACAGGTGCGAGTAACTGCCGATGCCCTGCGTGGCCACGGTCACGCTCTCCGGTTGCGCCTTGGCCTGGGCGATCAGCTCGCGCGCCGTCTTGAACGGCGTGCCGGGATGGGCGATCAGGCCGGTGTTGAGCACGCCAAGCAGACTGATCGGTGCGAAGTCGCGCTCCGCGTTGAACGGCAGCTTGGAATACAGGTGCGGCAACACTGACATCGAGGTGGTGGTGCCCACAACCAGCGTGTAGCCGTCCGGCGCGGCTTTGGCCGCCACGTCGGTGCCGATGATGGACGAGGCGCCGGGACGGTTGTCCACGATCACGGGCTGGCCAAGGATCTTGCCCAACTCGACAGCAACCTCTCGTGCGTTCGCGTCCGGGCCAGACCCGGCGGGAAACGGCGCCACCAGGCGAATCGGCTTGGTCGGGTAGTCCTGCGCCTGCACGCCTGTGGCGGCCAGCAGGGCCAGGGTCAGGGCGGCGAGGCCGATGCGGCGGCTGAGGTGTTTCATGTGTTTGTCTCCTGATTGGGCTGAAAAGTTGGTGAGAACCCATTGCATTGGGTTGGCTTGAATTCTCTATTTAATTATTCTTATTGTCAAACTGTAAGAATTGATGCATAATTTTAAGACAATTCAGCAATTCACTGCGCTACTTTCTCATACCCAGACACGGAGATGACATGACCCAACCCACCCCGGCCCTGAGCGGGCGCCACTCCCTGGTGTTCAGCCACATGGGCTTTTACGTGCGCGACCTCGAGCGCATGGCGCGCTTCTACAAGGAGGTGCTGTGCTTCACGGAAACCGACCGCGGCGACCTCGGCCCTGTGCAACTGGTGTTCCTGAGCCGCGACCCGGCTGAGCACCACCAGGTGGTGCTGGCCACCGGCCGACCAGCCGACTTGAGCTTCAGCGTGATCAACCAGATTTCATTTCGCGTGCCCGACCTGGCCACGCTGCGGGTGGTTCGTGACCGTGCCGCCGCAGACCCCGGCGTGACCGACCTGATGTCGGCCACGCACGGCAATGCCGTGTCGGTCTATTTCCGAGACCCCGAGGGCAACCGCATCGAAATCTTCTTTGACACGCCCTGGTACTGCGAACAGCCACTGCGCGAGCCGATCAGCCTGGACCAGCCCGACGCCGACATCCTGGCGCGCGCCGAGGCCATGGCGCGCAGCCGCCCGAAGTTCCAGTCGCGGGCGCAATGGCAGGCCGAGATGGCGCGCCGCATGGGCTACAGCACGGAGGCTTGAACATGTTCGACATCGCGATCATCGGCTGTGGTCCCGCGGGCGCCCTGCTGGCCAACCTGCTGGGCCAAGCCGGCCTGTCGGTGCTGGTGCTGGAAAAGGAAGCCGCCATCTACCCCCTGCCGCGCGCCATCCATTTCGACGGTGAGGTCATGCGCATCTTCCAGTCGGCCGGGCTGCGCGAGGCCGTGGAGGGCATTTCGCGCCCCGGCCTCAAGGGCATGCATTTCGTCAACGCTGCAGGCGAGACCCTGCTGATCCGAGGCGGCACGACGGCACAAGGGCCGCACGGCTGCGCCAGCAACTACTACTTCCACCAGCCCGAGTTGGAGCAGGTGCTGCGCGCCGGCGCCACGCGCTTTGCCAACGTTCAAGTCCGGCTGCGGCACGAGGTCATGCAGATGGCCGAGGCCGGCGACCATGTGCGCCTGGCCGTGAATGACCTGCAGACCGGTGCCAACGTGGAGGTCCAGGCGCGCTACGTGGTGGGCTGCGACGGCGCGCGCTCTCTGGTGCGCAAGATTCTGGGCAGCCCGATGCGGGACCTGGGCCTGCACCAATCCTGGCTGGTGTTCGACGCGTTCCTGAAGGATGATGCTCCGGCCCTGCCTGACTACACGGTGCAGCACTGCGACCCGGCACGGCCCATGACCTACTGCAATGTCACCGGCAACCGGCGCCGCTGGGAAATCATGCTGATGCCCGGCGACGACCCGGCCACGCTGGTGCAGCCCGAGACGCTGTGGCGGCTGGTTAGCCGCTGGGTGAAACCCGAACACGCCGACATCGAGCGCGCCGTGATCTACACCTTCCACTCGGTGATCGCCGAGGGCTGGCGCAATGGCCGGCTGCTGCTGGCCGGCGACGCCGCGCACCAGACCCCGCCGTTCCTGGGCCAAGGCATGTGCGCCGCCATGCGCGACGTGGCCAACCTGGCCTGGAAACTCGAAGCCGTGTTGCGCGGCCAGGCCCCGGACGCGTTGCTCGACACTTACGAATCCGAGCGCTCGCCCCATGTGCACGCCTTCATCGAGCTGGCGGTGCGGCTGGGCGACATCATCCAGACTACGGACCCCGAGAAGGCGCGCGAGCGCGACGCCCGTTTCAAGGCCGGTCAGCCCGAGATCTTCGAGTTCCCCTCGCCGCGCCTGGGCTCCGGCTTGCTGCGCGGCGACGCAGCGCCGGTGGGGCAGCCGTTCCCGCAGCCGCGGCTCGACGACGGTCAACTGCTCGACGCGCGCATCGGCAACCGCCTGGCCGTGATCGGCCGCGCCGATCTGCTGGACCGGGTGAGCGAGGACACGCGCCAGGCCTGGCGCCACTGGAGCGCCGTCGTGCTGCCGGCCACGGACCAGGCCCTGCGCGAATGGCTTGACAGCCGGGGCGTTGCTGCCATCATGCTCAGGCCCGACCGCTACATCATGGGCATGGCCTCATTGCCCGGGGACCTGGACGCCATCACGGCCTGCATGCCCGTGGCGGAACTTCAACCCCACTGACCCGATCCCATGACCGACAAATCCATGTCCAGTCTCACGCGCATGCTGAGCGTGCTGGACCTGTTTTCCGACCACCAGCTGACCTGGACCGCCGAGGCCATCACCGAGGCGCTGCAGGTCTCCCTGCCCACTGGCTATCGCTACGTGAAGATGCTGACCGATGCCGGCCTGCTGCAGCGTGCGGCCGACTCGCAATACACGCTGGGGCCGCGCATCATCGTGCTGGACCACTACATTCGCATGGCGGACCCGGTGTTGCGGCATGGCGTGCCGTTCATGGCGGAACTGGTCGAGCAGACCGGGCTGGATTGCGTCATCTCGGGCCTGTACGGCCAGCAGGTGCTGGACACGCACCGCGAGTTCGGCCAGGCGCCGGCCACGTTGAGCTATGGCCGCGGCCGTCCACGCCCGCTGTTCCTCGGCGCGGCGCCCAAGGTCATCCTCTCGTGCTTCACGCCGGCACAACTGCACAGGGTGTTCGACGCGCACGGCGCCGAAATCGCTGCGGCCGGCTTACCCACCGACTGGAGCAGCTTCCGCAGGTACTACAGCACCATCCGCAAGGCCGGCCACTACTTTTCCAACGGCGAGCTCGAACCCAACCTGGCGGCCGTGGCCGCCCCAATGCAAAAGGCGGACGGCACCATCCTCGGCGCCATCTCGCTTGTCACCACCGTGACCCGCATGGCCGTCATCGATCTGCCCAAGCTGACCCAGTTGGTCACGCGCGCGGCGCAAGAGCTCACGGCCCGCATTCCCTAGACCCCTCTCCTGTTTTTTTTAAAGAAGGATTTCCATGAAACTCATCAGCTTCCTGAACCACGGCGCACCCTCGTATGGCATCGTCAACGGCGACGACGTGCTGGACCTCACGCCCATCCTGGGCGCTCAGGCCCCCGATCTGAAAACCCTGATCGCGCGCAAGCTGCTCGACGCCGCCGCCGAGGCCGCCAAAACCCACAAGCCCACACTCAAGTATTCGCAGCTCACCCTGCTGCCGGTGATCACCAACCCGAACAAGATCGTCTGCGTGGGCCTGAACTACGGCGAGCATGTGCGCGAGACCGGCAAGCAGGTCACCGAAAGCCCCGCGCTGTTCCTGCGCATGACCGAGTCACAGGTCGCGCACGGCCAGGACATCGTGCGCCCGCCCGAATCGCAGCGCCTGGACTACGAGGGCGAGATCGCCGTCGTGATCGGTCAGGGCGGCCGCCGCATCTCCGAGGCCGACGCCTGGAACCACATTGCAGGCTACAGCTGCTACAACGACGGCAGCATCCGCGACTGGCAAGTCGCCACCTCGCAGTGGACGCCCGGCAAGAACTTCTGGCGCACCGGTGGCTTCGGCCCCTGGATGGTGACCGCCGATGAAATCAAGCCCAACCAGACCATGACCCTGGTCACGCGCCTGAACGGCCAGGAGATGCAGCGTGCCACCACCGAGATGATGATCCACAGCATCCCGCGCCAGATCGCATACATCTCGGCCTTCATTCCGCTGGAGCCGGGCGACGTGATCGTCACCGGCACGCCCGGCGGTATCGGCAACAAACGCAATCCGCCGGTGTTCATGAAGCCCGGCGACGTGGTGGAAGTCGAGGTGGACGCCATCGGCGTGCTACGCAACGGGATCCGCGACGAGTAGATCCTCGCCCAAGGGCGCGCGGGCTGACCC
>JBOHHM010000318.1:0-10418 GCA_050725495.1 Burkholderiaceae bacterium
CCGCCGCGGCCGTGCTGGCCATGATTCCGCTGTCGCGCAGCGTGTTCTGGGGGCCGATGGCCGTCGCCATCATGGGCGGCCTGATCGTCGCGACGGTCTTGACCCTGCTGGCCCTGCCGGCCATGTATGCAGCATGGTTCAGGGTCAAGCGCGAGCCGGTTCGCCGTTAAAAGCGCAGCTTTCAGCGAAAGCTAACAACTGCCCGCAAGGGCTTGTTAGGCTGGAGTTAAAATAAAAAGTTGACCGATTTCATGCGGGCGGTCAGGAGTTCCTGAGCGCCCGTTTTGTTTGAGACCGCGCGGGTGGCGAAATTGGTAGACGCACCAGGTTTAGGTCCTGACGCCAGCAATGGTGTGGGGGTTCGAGTCCCCCCCCGCGCACCACACAGACTACTTACTCATCGAGAGAAACACCATGGCCGTGACCGTTGAAACCCTTGAAAAGCTGGAACGCAAGATCACGCTGACGCTTCCCGTCAACGTCATCCAGTCCGAAGTCGACTCGCGCCTCAAGCGCCTGGCTCGCACCGTCAAGATGGACGGCTTCCGCCCTGGCAAGGTGCCCATGAATGTGGTGGCGCAGCGCTACGGCTACTCGGTTCATTACGAAGTGATGAACGACAAGGTGGGCGAGGCCTTTGCCGCCGCCGCCAACGAGGCCAAGCTGCGTGTGGCCGGCCAGCCCCGCATCACCGAGAAGGAAGGCTCGCCCGAGGGCGAACTGGCGTTCGATGCCGTCTTCGAGGTCTATCCCGACGTCAAGATCGCCGACCTGGCCACGGCTGAAGTCGACAAGCTCACGGCCGAAGTGAGCGACAGCGCCATCGACAAAACCCTGGCCATCCTGCGCAAGCAGCGCCGCAGCTTCGCCCAGCGCGCGCAGGATGCCGGCGCCGAGGAAGGCGACCGCGTGACCGTGGACTTCGAAGGCAAGATCGACGGCGAGCCCTTCCAGGGCGGCAAGGCCGAAGACTTCCAGTTTCTGGTCGGCGAAGGCCAGATGCTCAAGGAGTTCGAAGAGGCCGTGCGCGGCATGAAGTCCGGCGAAAGCAAGACCTTCCCGCTGGCCTTTCCCGCGGACTACCACGGCAAGGACGTGGCTGGCAAGCAGGCCGATTTCCTTGTGACGGTCAAGAAAATCGAAGCCGCCCACCTGCCCGAGGTCAATGAAGATCTGGCCAAGTCGCTGGGCATTGCCGACGCGACGGTGGCGGGCCTGCGCGCCGACATCAAGAAAAACCTCGAGCGCGAAGTCAAGTTCCGCCTGCTGGCCCGCAACAAGCAGGCCGTGATGGACGCCCTGGTGGCCAAGGCCGAGCTCGATCTGCCGAAATCCAGCGTGCAAGCCGAAGTGGATCGCATGGTCGAGGGCGCGCGCGCCGACCTCAAGCAGCGCGGTATCAAGGACGCCGACAAGGCCCCGATTCCCGACGACGTGTTCCGCCCGCAAGCCGAGCGCCGTGTGCGCCTGGGCCTGGTGGTCGCCGAGCTGGTGCGCGGCAATGAACTGCAGGCCAAGCCCGAGCAGATCAAGGCCCATATCGAAGAACTGGCAGCCAGCTACGAAAAGCCGGCCGATGTGGTGCGCTGGTACTACGGTGACAACCGTCGCCTGGCCGAAGTCGAAGCCATCGTGATTGAAAACAACGTGACCGAATTTGTGCTGTCCAAGGCCAAGATCAGCGAGAAAGCCATCTCGTTTGACGAGCTGATGGGTCAGAACTGATCCCGGCGTTCCTGCGCTGAGAGTGGGGCTTGTGCTTCGGCGCGCAAGCCCCATTTCATTTTTCGCTACAGTACAAAAATCTCTGGAGAAAATATGGCCATCCAAAACAGTGCGCTGGAAACCCAAGGCCTCGGCATGGTCCCGATGGTCATCGAGCAGTCGGGTCGCGGGGAGCGCTCCTACGACATTTATTCACGGCTGCTCAAGGAGCGGGTGATCTTCTTGGTCGGCCCGGTCAACGACCAAACCGCCAACCTGGTGGTGGCACAGTTGTTGTTCCTGGAAAGCGAAAATCCTGACAAGGACATTTCCTTCTACATCAACTCCCCGGGCGGTTCGGTGACCGCCGGCATGGCGATCTACGACACCATGCAGTTCGTCAAACCCGATGTGTCCACCCTGTGCATCGGCATGGCCGCCAGCATGGGTGCCTTCTTGTTGGCCGCCGGCGCCAAAGGCAAGCGCTACACCTTGCCCAACTCGCGGGTCATGATTCACCAGCCCTCGGGCGGTGCCCAGGGCCAGGCGACCGACATTGAAATTCACGCCCGCGACATTCTGAAGACGCGCGACCTGCTCAACCGCATCCTGGCCGATCGCACGGGCCAGTCGATCGAGAAGATCGAGCGCGACACGGAACGCGACTACTTCATGTTTGCTGACGATGCGAAAGCGTACGGTCTGGTCGATCAGGTGATTGCGAAACGCCCGTAACAGTCTGTCACCCTTGGATGGCATGGCTGAAACGGCGTTTTCTGTCATAGAAAGCGCCGTTTCTATTTGGTTATCATTCGGAAACTCCCCTAATTAGGCGTCCCTCACATGGCCGAGAAAAAAGGCTCATCCAGCGAAAAGACGCTTTACTGCTCTTTTTGCGGCAAAAGCCAGCATGAAGTGAAGAAGCTGATTGCTGGCCCGTCGGTTTTCATTTGTGACGAATGCATTGACCTGTGCAACGAAATCATCCGCGACGAACTGCCCGCCGGTGATGCTGAGCGCGAGGCGCGCGGCGACTTGCCGACCCCCACGGAAATCAAGGTCAACCTGGACAACTACGTGATCGGTCAGGAGGTGGCCAAGCGCACCCTGGCGGTGGCGGTCTACAACCATTACAAGCGCCTGCGCCACAAGGACAAGGCCAAGAAAGACGATGTGGAGCTCACCAAGAGCAACATCTTGCTGATTGGCCCCACCGGTTCCGGCAAGACGCTGCTGGCGCAAACGCTGGCGCGCATGCTCAATGTGCCTTTTGTAATGGCCGATGCCACGACGTTGACCGAGGCCGGCTATGTGGGCGAAGACGTGGAAAACATCGTCCAGAAGCTGCTGCAAAGCTGCAACTACGAGGTTGAGCGGGCCCAGCGCGGCATTGTCTACATCGACGAAATCGACAAGATTTCGCGCAAATCCGACAACCCCTCGATCACGCGCGACGTGTCGGGCGAGGGCGTTCAGCAGGCGCTGCTCAAGCTGATCGAAGGCACCATGGCCAGCGTGCCGCCCCAGGGCGGGCGCAAGCATCCGAACCAGGACTTCCTGCAGATCGACACCACCAACATCCTGTTCATCTGCGGGGGCGCGTTTGCCGGCCTGGAAAAGGTCATCGAAAACCGGACCGAAGCGTCCGGCATCGGTTTTGGTGCTGTGGTCAAGAGCAAGCAGCAGCGCAGCCTGACCGAGGTGTTCAACGAGGTGGAGCCCGAAGACCTGATCAAGTTCGGCCTGATTCCCGAACTCGTCGGTCGCATGCCCGTGGTGGCCACACTGTCCGAGCTCACCGAGGACGCCCTGGTGCAAATCCTGACCGAGCCCAAGAATGCGCTGGTCAAGCAATATGGCAAGCTGCTGGCCATGGAAGGCGTCGATCTGGAAATCCGTCCGGCGGCGCTCAAGGCGATCGCGCAGAAAGCCCTGGCCCGCAAAGCCGGCGCCCGCGGCCTGCGTTCGATTCTCGAGCAATCGCTGATCGACACCATGTTCGAGCTGCCCAACACCTCGAATGTGGAGAAAGTGGTGGTCGACGAGTCCACGATTGAGGAAAACAAGCCGCCGCTGCTGGTCTACCGCGAAGCTGCCAAAAAGGCCTAGCCCGCGCCCTGTCGGAGCCGCCGTACCGGTGATTGCCCTGCCACGATCAACCCTTACACCAGCATTGCGGTGCTGGCGGGTTGAAAATTCCTGCCTGAAGACCATATTCACCAGGTAAACCAAAGGATTCCCATGTCCAGCCAGACCCCCCTGCCTGCCACCCCGATTGAGCTGCCGCTGCTGCCGTTGCGCGATGTGGTGGTGTTTCCCCATATGGTGATTCCGCTGTTTGTGGGTCGCCCGAAAAGCATCAGGGCGCTTGAACTCGCCATGGAGGCTGAGCGGCGCATCATGCTGGTGGCCCAGAAAACAGCAGCGAAGGACGAGCCGTCCGTGGCCGACATGTTCGATGTCGGCTGCGTGTCCACCATCTTGCAGATGCTCAAGCTGCCCGATGGCACCGTGAAGGTGCTGGTGGAAGGCCAGCAGCGCGCGAGGGTCAACCGCGTCGACGATAGCGACTCGCATTTCACGGCCAATGTCACGCCGGTGGAGGCGGTCGAGCCGGTGCACAAGACCAGTGAGATCGAGGCCCTGCGACGTGCCGTGATGCAGCAGTTTGATCAGTACGTCAAACTCAACAAGAAAATTCCCCCGGAGATCCTGACCTCGATCTCCAGCATCGACGACCCCGGCCGACTGGCCGACACCATTGCAGCGCATCTGCCGCTGAAGCTCGACAACAAGCAGATCGTGCTCGACCTGGCCGACATCAGGCAGCGCCTGGAAAACCTGTTTGGGCAACTGGAGCGTGAAGTCGACATCCTCAATGTCGACAAGAAGATCCGCGGCCGCGTCAAGCGCCAGATGGAGAAGAACCAGCGCGACTTCTACCTCAACGAGCAGGTCAAGGCCATCCAGAAGGAGCTGGGCGAGGGCGAAGAGGGCGCTGACATCGACGAGATCGAGAAAAAGATCAAGTCCGCCAAGATGCCCAAGGAGGCTTTGAAGAAAGCCGAAGGCGAACTCAAGAAGCTCAAGCTGATGTCGCCCATGTCGGCTGAGGCGACCGTGGTGCGCAACTACATCGATGTGCTGACCGCTCTGCCCTGGAGCAAAAAGACCAAGATCAAGCACGATCTTGGCAACGCCGAAGGCGTGCTCAATGAAGACCACTACGGCCTGGAGAAGGTCAAGGACCGCATTCTCGAATACCTTGCGGTGCAGCAACGGGTGGACAAGGTCAAGGCGCCCATCCTGTGTCTGGTGGGGCCTCCGGGGGTCGGCAAGACCTCGCTCGGCCAATCCGTTGCCAGGGCTACGGGGCGCAAGTACGTGCGCATGGCCCTGGGCGGCATGCGCGACGAGGCCGAGATTCGTGGCCACCGCCGCACCTATATTGGCGCCTTGCCCGGCAAGGTGCTGCAGAGCCTGACCAAGGCGGGCACCCGCAACCCGCTGTTCCTGCTCGACGAGATCGACAAGCTGGGCATGGACTTCCGTGGCGACCCGTCGAGCGCCTTGCTCGAAGTGCTGGACCCCGAGCAGAACCACACCTTCAGCGATCACTACGTCGAGGTGGACTTTGACCTGAGCGATGTGATGTTCGTCGCCACGTCCAATTCGATGAACATTCCGCCGGCGCTTCTTGACCGCATGGAAGTCATTCGCCTTTCGGGCTACACCGAGGACGAGAAGACCAACATCGCCATCAAGTACCTGCTGCCCAAGCAGTTCAAGAACAACGGCGTGAAGGAAGAGGAGCTTCTGGTCACCGAAGATGCGGTGCGCGACATCGTGCGCTATTACACGCGCGAGGCGGGTGTGCGTTCGCTGGAACGCGAACTCTCCAAGATCTGCCGCAAGGTGGTCAAGGGTCTACAGCTCAAGAAGATGCAGCCCCAGGTCAAGGTGACGGCCGAGAACCTCAACGAGTTCCTGGGCGTGCGCAAGTTCACCTATGGTCGTGCCGAGGACCAGAACCAGGTGGGCCAGGTCGTGGGCCTGGCGTGGACCGAGGTGGGCGGCGACCTGCTCACGATCGAAGCCGCGCTCATGCCCGGCAAGGGCAACGTCACGCGCACCGGCTTGCTCGGCGATGTGATGAAGGAGTCGGTGGAGGCCGCGCGCACGGTGGTGCGCAGCCGCGCCCGCCGCCTGGGCATCAAGGATGAAGTGTTCGAGAAGAAAGACATTCACATCCACGTGCCCGACGGCGCCACGCCCAAGGACGGCCCGAGTGCAGGCGCTGCGATGACGACGGCGTTCGTTTCCGCCTTGACGGGCATCCCGGTGCGCGGTGATGTGGCCATGACCGGCGAGATCACTCTGCGCGGCGAGGTCACGGGCATTGGTGGTCTCAAGGAGAAGCTGTTGGCTGCCTTGCGGGGCGGCATCAAGACCGTGCTGATCCCCGAAGAGAATGTGAAGGACTTGCAGGAGATCCCCGACAACGTGAAGAGCGGACTGGAGATCGTGCCTGTGAAGTGGATCGACAAGGTGCTGGAGATCGCGCTGGAACGCAGCCCGGTCCCACTGACCGATGACGAGGCCGTGACCGTGGCTGCGCCGACCGTGGCCGAGGCGGCCGTGAGCACCACCGAGTCACTCGCGCATTGAAACATTTTTGAGGGGAATGCGGCGTAGCAGCAAAAATTGCGCTACAATTCGTTCCATCGAAACGCGGGAATAGCTCAGTTGGTAGAGCGCAACCTTGCCAAGGTTGAGGTCGAGAGTTCGAGACTCTTTTCCCGCTCCATTTTCCAAAAGGGAAGCCAAGGCTTCCCTTTTTTGTCGGTAGAGACGAAGAAATACTGGCGCGGTAGCAAAGCGGTTATGCACCGGATTGCAAATCCGTGTAGGTCGGTTCGACTCCGGCCCGCGCCTCCAGAACCAGCCCCGTCAACTTCTGTTGCCGGGGCTGTTTTGTTTCACAATGCTGAAGTACCGATGCAACTGTGCCTCGATGGTGAAATTGGTAGACACAGCGGACTTAAAATCCGCCGCTTTCCTGAATAAGGGGCATACCGGTTCGACCCCGGTTCGAGGCACCATGGCACAATGGAGACAAGTGCAAACATTGCCCGTGCCTGCACTTTCTAGAGGGAAACGGACCTCAGCAATTGCGGTACAGTGCGTCAACTGCACTTGTTTGCACACCCGCTTCCCCTAAATTTCCCCAACACCATCCCCAAAATGGCAACGCCCCGTAAGACAACGACCGGGCGCTGGCAGATCCAGATTGAGGTCGCCGGCGTGCGTGACTCCGGCACCTTCCAGACCAAGCGCGAGGCGCAGGCTTGGGCCGAGGCCCGGGCCGTGGAGCTGCGCTCGGTCAGGGGCGGAAAGGTCGGCACGGTCAAGACGCTGCGCGATGCGCTGCGGCGCTATGCCGATGAGGTGACGCCGCACAAGCGCGGCTGGGCCAAGGAGCTGATCCGCCTGAAGGCGTTCGAAGGCGAGGCGCACCGCGCGCTGCCGGTCGCTCGGCAACTGTCGGAGCTCACGGTCGGCGACGTAGCGCTGTGGCGCGATGCGCGGCTCAAGATGACGGCGCGCGGGTCGGTGCTGCGCGATCTGACCCTGCTGTCGAGCGTGTTCGAGCTCGCCCGGCGCGAGTGGGGCTGGGTCGACGTGAACGTGGTGCGTGACGTGGGCAAGCCCGCGAACCCGGACCACCGCGAACGCATCATCACAGGCGCGGAAGTGCGGCGCATGCTGCGCCAGCTCGGCTACAGCCGCGCCACCGCGCGCTCGGTCAGCCAGGCGGTGGCGGCGTGTTTTCTGGTGGCGCTGGCCACCGGCATGCGGGCCGGCGAGTTGTGCGGCCTGCGCTGGGATGATGTGCATGCCAATTATTGCACGCTGCGCACCAGCAAGACTGGCAAGGGCCGGGACGTGCCACTCCCGCCCGGGGCCCGCGCGCTGATCGAGCGCATGCGCGGCTGGGATGAGGCGCTGGTCTTCGGCCTGAGCAGTCAGACGCTGGATGCGCTGTTCAGGCGCGCGCGGGATAGGGCCGGCTTCAGCGGCTTCACTTTCCACGACAGCCGCCACACGGCGGCCACCAGGCTGGCGCAGCGTCTGCATGTGCTGGACCTGTGCAAGATGTTCGGCTGGGCGAACACGAAGCGGGCTTTGACCTACTACAACCCCAGGGCCTCTGAGATCGCGGCGCGGCTCAGCGCAGCCGCTCCCACTCAATCACCTCGCTGAGCAGCCACTTGCCGTCGCGGCCCGGCGTCGGGAAGCCGGGCTCGTGCATGCGCCTGGCCAGGGTGTTGCGGTGGATGCCCAGGCGCTCGGCCATCTGAGCGCGGTCGAGCCGCGTGCCCTGGATGCGCGCCATGGTGAGCACGGCGCTGGTGAGTTGATCGATGCGGGTGAGTAGGGCGGCTTCGGTCATGCCTTGCTCCTGTAAATCTTGGTCAAATCGCCCTTGACGGCATGCCCCCGCCCGCGCAGCATTCCGGAATCGCGAAGTTGTGCCGCGAGTTCTGCGAAGTTGCTCATTCCCCCTTTGCAGTGGCTGCGGAACGCCAGTTTTCCCATAGAGATGATTTCTGAGCGCAGCGCTGAAGAAATGGACTTTGCGAGAGCCTCTGCCCACTCATCTGGCTGCGGCTTGTTTTGCGGCGGGGTGGTGTAGAGCTTTTCGGCGTCGCACATCGGAGGGCGTTTCTCATGGCGCGCGTACGTTTCCAAGCCGTTATGGGTTTCGCCAGTCGCCACCAGATAAACCGACTCCTGCTCACTCCCTGCGGGCTCCTGCTCGCTCGCGGCTGGCATCTTGTCGCTCGCGGTGGGCTGCTCAAGCGCGGCTGCAATGGCCGCCCCATGCTCGACGACAAAATTTGCACACGCCTCTTGCATCGCAAGGCTGCCGAGCTCTGGGTGTGTCTCGATCTCGACCGCGTATTCATTCTTGTACTTTGTGCGCAAGCGCAGGTAGAGCAGGCGCTCCGCGACTTCTGTGATGTTGGTCATTTCACACTCTCCTTTGCGATGGCTGTGGAACGCCAGTTTTCCCATCGCGCAATAAATGAATCAGCTTTGCTCTCATGCTGTTGAATTAGCCGCGTCTTGATGGCGGCTCTCGCAAGGTCCATTTCTTCGGTGCCGCGCTCGGCAATCATCTCTTCCCAATGCACTTGGGTGAGAAGGTATGCTTCGCTGTGAAACAGTTGGTCGTTACCGATGGCCTTATACATTTCCATCATCGCCAGATGCTCGCAATTGTGCTCATTCCCCGCCATCCTTTGCGATGGGTGCATTCCGCCGTCTCCGGGGTGATGGGTAAGCCGTGGTAGTGGATCACTTGGTCAGCGCTTCTTGTGGGGTGCCTGTCGGAAGCCGGCCGCGGCATTGACACGGCCGCCGGCGATGAAGCCGGCTTGCTGCACTTTCAGGAAACGCTCGAACTGCGGCGTGTCCTTGGCGAGGGCTTTCGCCACACGGATTTGGACATCGGTGGCGTTCTGTTCGTGGGGAAGCATGTGCTTTTCGCGCCGCACTTCCTCGCACACTTCCTGCGAAGGCAATGGCCCCGCAGTGATTTCGACAACAATGTCGGTTTTCATGTGGACTCTCCTATTGCAATTCGGATCTGACTAAGAGACCCGCCAATGCACACCCGAGGCGGGATGCACATTGGCTGATCCCGTCGGGGCTCCGGTGAAAATGGACAGGGGAGTGAGCGACGTCCCAAGCGGGACTCGCGCCCCTGCTGGACTGGTGAAGGCTGGATTTACCGGGTTGCTACCCGATCACGGAACTCCAGCTCCGTGTTTTGCTCGTAGAGAGCGAAAAGGCCACTTGAAGGCGGGCTCTGCATGGAATGCAAAACCCGCTTTCAAGCGGCCTCAAATGAAGGATGCGGTGGTGCGACGCATCTGCGCAGACTCTGCTGGGTGCAGACTCTTCCGGTAAGCGACGGAATCGACGCTTGCCGCAAGGTTCTGCGGATTGGCCTTTAGTGTCTGACCAATTGAAAATCCTTGCAACCGATCCGAAACCGGCCCATGAAGCCCCTTTTCCTTTCAAGGTATGCGGCGCCGGCGGCACCGTTCATGGAATTGAAGGCTACAAAGCCCGCGCGGGCTTGACCAGCCGCATGTTCTGCGGTGCTTGGCAACCCTCACGTAGCTCGTGCGGCGCCACCGCATGAATCGAGCCAGCACAGCGCCAGGAATTTGTTGGTCGTCCACGGGCGGCATGAAGCGCGCGCGCTCGGCCAGCCACAAGGGTGTGCGAACGAACTCGCAGCGCCACCACCGCCGCCAGCGCTCCAGGGTGCGCAGCGACACACCCGTTTCGCCAGCGATGCGCGCACCCGCCGAGGTCCGTGCGGCATGAGCCGCGCTGGCGAGCACCACCGCCAATGCCGGGTAGACCCGCTGGCCCAGCCATCTTTTGAATTCGACGTCCTTGACCGCGCAGTGGGACCGCGACGCTGCGTGGAATACTCACTCAGCCTCGTTGGCATCTTCCTGAGGAATTGGATGGCGGTTTCAAGTCCCAAGCGCAACAGTCCGGGTTAATGAACCTATTTTCCTCAGTTACCCGGTCGCTGGCGTCGGAGACGGGGATGCCGTCTTTGGCCCCGAGGCGAGGATTCGCGCGACGATGTAGTGCACCAAAGCGTACCAGCGCTGCGTCTTTCCCAA
>JBOHHM010000319.1:0-14515 GCA_050725495.1 Burkholderiaceae bacterium
TGGCCCGCTTTGTGAGCTATGCGAGCAAGGGTGTGCCGCCGCACCTCATGGGCATAGGCCCGATCGAGGCGATTCCCGCGGCGCTGCGCTACGCCGGCCTCAAGCACGAAGACATCGACTGGTTCGAACTCAACGAGGCGTTCGCCGCGCAGTCGCTGGCCGTCATCCACACGCTGGGCCTGGACCCGTCCAAGGTCAATCCGATGGGCGGCGCGATTGCGCTCGGTCATCCGCTGGGCGCGACCGGCGCTATCCGGTCGGCGACAGTGGTTCATGCGCTGCGGCGCAAGAATCTGAAGTACGGCATGGTGACCATGTGCGTGGGCATGGGGCAGGGCGCGGCAGGCATCTTCGAGCGCGTCTAAGCAATACCGAGGCCGCCGCAGGGTGGCCTTTTTTGATCGAGGAGACCCTCATGAGCAGTCACGTGTTTGACCAGGCCATCGCGCTGTCGGCCCAGCCCGACGGGAGCTGGCTGGGCCAGACCAACGCGGCCTATGCCAACATGGTCGGTCCGTTCGGCGGCCTCACGGCAGCGCAGGCGCTCAACGCCGTGCTGCAGCATCCGCAGCGCCTGGGCGAGCCGGTGTCGCTGACGGTCAACTTTGCGGCGGCGCTGGCCGACGGCTCTTTTAGCGTGCAGGCCCATCCGGCGCGCACCAACCGGTCGACCCAGCACTGGACGATCGAGATGCAACAGCAAGGCCAGACGGTGCTCACCGCCACGGCGTTCACGGCGCTGCGCCGCGACACCTGGAGCGCCAGCGACGAGGCCATGCCCATCGTGCAGCGCCCGGGCGACCTGCCGCGCGCCGACCTGAGCGGCCGGGTCGAATGGGTCAAGCGCTACGACATGCGTGTGGTCCACGGCGCCCTGCCGCTTGCCTGGGACGGCCGCGAAAGCGACAGCCTGAGCCAGCTCTGGATTCGCGACGACCCGCCGCGCCCGCTCGACTTCACCTCGCTGACGGCCCTGGCCGATGTGTTCTTCCCGCGCCTGTGGCGCCGCCGCGCAACGCTCACGCCGATCGGCACGGTCTCGATGACGGTGTATTTTCACGCCGATGCACCAAAATTGCGCGAGACGGGCACCGACTACCTGCTCGGCCAGGCCCGGGCCCAGGCCTTTCGCAACGGCTATTTCGACCAGACCGCGCAACTGTGGAACGAGGCCGGCGAGCTGCTGGTCACGACCCATCAAATCGTTTACTACAAGGAGTAGAAGAATGAGTGACATCCTGACCCATACCGACGCCGGTGTGATGACCATCACGCTGAACCGGGTCGACAAGAAGAATTCCATCACCTCGGCGATGTACGGTGACATGGCTGACGCCATCGCGCAGGCCGAGAGCGACACCGCTGTGCGCGCCGTGGTCATTCAGGGCCATGCGACCATCTTCAGCGCCGGCAACGACATTGGCGACTTTCTGAACCAGCCGCCGCAAGGCCAGGACTCGCCGGTGTTCCGCTTTTTGCGCGGCATCGCGAGCTTCCCTAAGCCGCTGATCGCCGCGGTCTGCGGCCCGGCCGTGGGGGTTGGCACCACGATGCTGTTCCATTGCGACCTGGTTTATGCGGGCGACAACGCGGCGTTCTCCATGCCCTTCGTGAACCTGGGCCTGTGCCCCGAGGCGGCCTCCAGCCTGCTGGTGCCGCAAATGCTGGGCTATCACCGCGCGGCCGAGGCCCTGCTGCTGGGCGAGCCCTTCATGGCCGAGGCGGCGCTCGAAGTGGGCCTGGTCAACCGCGTCGTGCCGCCGACCGAGGCCAATGCGGTGGCCCAGGTGCAGGCGCGCAAACTCGCGGCCAAGCCGCTGTCCTCGCTGATCGAAACCAAGCGCCTGATGAAAAAAGGCCAGGCCGCGATGGTGCTGCAGCAAATGGCCGAAGAGGGGGCGAGCTTCGGCCGCATGCTGCGCGAGCCGGCCGCGCGCGAGGCCTTCACCGCCTTCATGGAAAAGCGCCGGCCAGACTTCAGCAAGGTCTGAAGGATGGGCCCGCAAGGCGAGCCCGAAAGGGCTCCGGGTGCTTTCGCCAAAAGCGCCGGCCAGACTTCAGCAAGGTCTGAAGGATGGGCCCGCAGGGCGAGCTCGGAAGGGCTACAGGTGCTTTCGCCACAAGCGCAAGCCCGATTTCTCCAAGCTTTGAGTTCAAACAGGTGACCAGCCCTTGACCATTGGGCGTAAGGCGTTATCAATTTAGTAGCATTGAGGAGACATCATGAATCCTTCGTCCAGTCTCAAGGGCAAGACCCTGTTGATCACCGGCGCCTCGCGCGGCATCGGCTTGGCGATTGCCAGGCGCGCGGCGGTCGATGGCGCCAACATCGTCATCCTGGCCAAGACCACCGACCCCAATCCCAAGCTGCCCGGCACGATTTACAGCGCGGCCGAGGAAGTAAAGGCGGCCGGCGGCCAGGCCCTGCCGCTGGCGGTCGACATTCGCGATGAAGAAGCGGTGCTCGCTGCCGTGGCCAGGGCCGTGCAGACCTTCGGCGGCATCGACATCCTGGTCAACAACGCCAGTGCCATCAGCCTGACCGACACCGAGGCCACGCCGATGAAGCGCTACGACCTGATGAACGGCGTCAACGCGCGCGGCACCTACCTCTGCACCCAGGCCTGCCTGAGCGAGCTCAAGAAGTCGGCCGCCGCCGGACGCAACCCGCATGTGCTCAACATGTCGCCGCCGCTGTCGATGAAGCCGCACTGGTTCGAGAACCACACGGCCTACACGATCGCCAAGTACGGCATGAGCATGTGCACGCTCGGCCATTCGGGCGAGTTCAGGAAATACGGCATCGCGGTCAACAGCCTGTGGCCGCGCACGGCGATCGCCACCTCGGCGCTGCAGATGATTCCGGGCGTGGACCTCAAGCTGTGCCGCAAGCCCGAGATCCTGGCGGACGCGGCCTATCTGATTCTCACGAGTGCGAACTCGAACACCGGCAACTTCTATATCGACGATGAACTGCTGGCGGCGCATGGCGTGACCGACCTCGAAAAATACTCGGTCACGCCGGGCACCAGGAACTTCATTCCCGACTTCTTTGTAGACTGAGTGCTTCTGTTATCCGGAGCGTCCCCATGCCCTACATGCTGCTTATCCTCGAACCCACAGGCCAGCGGCAAACCCGCAGCGAGGCCGAAGGCCACGCGGTCTATGAGCGCATGCTGCGCTTTGCCGATGAGCTCAAGGGCCGCGGCCTGCTGCGCGCCGTGGAGTCGCTGACCTCGCAGGACGCGGCTGCCCGCATCCAGGTCAAGGCCGGCCTCACCCAGGTGCTGGACGGCCCGTTTGCCGAGGCCAAGGAAATGGTGGGCGGTTTTTTCTTGCTGGACTGCAAGACGCGCGCGGAGGCCGTGGCCGTCGCCCAGCAATGCCCCGCGGCTGAATGGGCCACGGTCGAGGTGCGCGAAACCGGCCCCTGCTACACCTGAGCAGCGCGCTGCCGAAGCGGCCTAGGGTTTTCCCCTGGGACTGGCTTTGTCGATTTCGCTTCGGTATCTTCGTCGTGTGATCGGAAGCCAGCTTTTTGCTGGAACCGCAACTCAACACAAGGAGCACCGCTATGCGATTCATGATCATCGTCAAAGCCACGGCCGACAGCGAAGCCGGCCTGTTTCCCGAGGAGGCGGAGAAACAGAAGATGTTCGCCGCCATGGCCGACTACCACGAACAGCTCGCCAAGGCCGGCGCCCTGCTCGACGGCTCGGGCCTGCAGCCCAGCTCCAAGGGCTGGCGCATCCGCTACAGCGGCAGCGAGCGCCAGGTGATCGATGGCCCGTTCACCGAGAGCAAGGAGCTGATCGCCGGCTACACCCTGATCCAGGTGCGTTCACGCGAAGAGGCGCTGGAGTGGACGCGCCGCTTCCCCAACCCGGTGGGCGAGGACCTGGACGCCGAGATCGAGGTGCGCCAGCTCTACGAACTGGACGACTTCGACGTGCCCGAGGAGCTGACCGGGCGCTTCCGCGACATCGGCATGAGCTGAAAGGAAACGCCATGCAGATCAAGATCGCCAGCGTCATGGTCAAGGACCAGGACGCGGCCCTGCGCTTCTATACCGAGGTGCTCGGTTTCAGGAAGACGGCCGACATCGCCATGGGCCCGCAGTACCGCTGGCTCACCGTCAGCTCGCCCGAGGGCATCGCGGGCGTTGAGCTGGCACTTGAGCCCATGCACTTCCCGCCAGCCCAGGTCTACCAGAAGGCTCTGTACGAAGCCGGCATTCCGGCCACGGCCTTTGTCACCACCGACCTCCAGGCCGAGATGCGGCGCCTGAAAGAGCGCGGCGTCGCGTTCCGCGGCGAGCCCCAGGACATGGGGCCCATCGTTGCGGTGAGCTTCGAAGACGGCTGCGGCAACCTCATCCACCTGGTCCAGCCCGTGGCCTGACCGCAAGGAGCCTTCCATGATCAAGACCATTGCCGCCGCCGGCGACCCCGCGCGCGAAATCTTCAGCCAGCGCCTGATCGACGCGCCGCGCGAGCGCATCTTCCGTGCCTATGCCGACCCGCAGCTGCTGGCGCGCTGGTGGGGCCCCGAGGGTTTTCGCAACAGCTTCGAGGAATTCGACTTCCGCCCCGGCGGCCACTGGCGCTTCGTGATGCACGGGCCCGACGGCACCGACTATGCCAACCACAACATGTTCCTGGAGATCGAGGCGCCCGCGCGCATCGTCATCCAGCACCAGTGCGCGCCGCATTTCAGCGCCCACATCAGCCTGGACGAAGCGCAGGGCGACAAGACCCTGCTGAGCTTTCGCATGCATTTCGAATCGGCGGCGGTGCGCGACCAGGTCGCCGCCTACGCCATACCCGCCAATGAGCAGAACTTCGACCGCCTGCAAGCGGTCTTGGCCACCATGGCCCCCTAGAAAGGACACATCATGAGCCGCCAGATCTACGTCAACCTTCCCATCAAGAACATGGAGCGCTCCAAGGCCTTCTTCGCGGCCCTGGGCTTCAGCTTCAACCCGCAGTTCACCAACGACCAGGGCGCCTGCATGGTCGTCGCCGACAACATCTACGTGATGCTGCTGGTCGAGAAGTTTTTCCAGACCTTCACCAAGAAGCCGGTGGCCGACGCGACCCAGAGCACCGAGGTGCTGGTCTGCCTCTCGTGCGAGAGCCGCGCCGAGGTCGACGAACTGGTGGCCAAGGCGCTGGCTGCGGGCGGCAAGGCGCCCCGGGCGCCGCAGGACCATGGCTTCATGTACGGCCATGGCTTCGAGGACCTCGACGGCCATGTCTGGGAACTGATCCACATGGACGCCAACGTCGCTCCGCCGCAAGCCTGATAGCAGATGCATTCGGCCACGCATCAGGCGATCGCCGCGGTCTGGCGCATCGAGTCCGCCAAGATCGTGGCCGGCGTCGCGCGCCTGGTGCGCGACATCGGCCTGGCCGAGGACCTGGCGCAGGACGCGCTGGTCGCGGCGCTCGAGCACTGGCCGGTTCAAGGCATTCCCGACAAGCCCGGTGCCTGGCTCATGGCCACGGCCAAGAACCGGGCCCTGGACCGGCTGCGCCGCAACAAAGTGCTCGATGCCAAGCTCGAGCAGATCGGCCATGAGCTCGAAGCACAGCAGGCCCTGATCGTGCCGGACTTTGTGGATGCCCTGGATGCAGCGCGGCAGGACGAGATCGGCGACGACCTGCTGCGCCTGATCTTTACCGCCTGCCACCCCGTGCTCTCGACCGAGGCGCGCGTGGCGCTGACGCTCAAGCTGCTGGGCGGGCTGACGACGCACGAGATCGCGCGGGCCTTCCTCATGCCCGAGCCGACGATCGCGCAGCGCATCGTGCGCGCCAAGCGCACGCTGGCCGAGGCGCGCGTGCCGTTCGAACTGCCGCGCGGCGAGGCTTTAAGCGAGCGGCTGGCCTCGGTGCTCGAAGTGGTCTACCTGGTCTTCAACGAGGGCTACACCGCCACCGCGGGCGAGGACTGGATGCGCCCGGCGCTGACCGACGAGGCGCTGCGCCTGGGCCGCATGCTGGCCGAGCTGGCGCCGCAGGAGTCGGAGGTGCATGGCCTGGTCGCGCTGATGGAGCTGCAGGCCTCGCGCGCCGCGGCACGCGTCGACGCCTCGGGCCGGCCCATCCTGCTGCCCGAGCAGGACCGCACGCGCTGGGATCGCTTGCTGATCCGCCGCGGTCTGGCGGCGCTGGCGCGCGCCGAGGCGCTCGGCGGCGACATGATGACAGCCCCCACGGGCGCTGCGCGCCCTGCCCCCCAAGGGGGCGCAATCACGTCTTGGGGCGGCCCGGCGACGCGACTGGGCCCCTACGCGCTGCAGGCCGCGATCGCGGCCTGCCACGCGCGTGCGCCCACGTCCGAGGCCACTGACTGGCCGCGCATCGCAGCGCTGTATGACGCGCTCGCGCAGGTCGCGCCTTCGCCGGTCGTCGAGCTCAACCGCGCGGTTGCCGTCGCCATGGCCTTCGGTCCGGCCGCCGGGCTCGAGATCGTCGACGGCTTGCGTGACGACAAGGCGTTGCGGAACTACCAATGGCTGCCCAGCGTGCGCGGCGACCTGCTGGCCAAACTGGGGCGCAGCGACGAGGCGCGGGCGGAGTTCGAACGGGCGGCGGGGTTGGCGAAGAATGCGAGGGAAAGGGAGCTGCTGCTCGAGCGAGCGCGACACACAGAGCGGCTACGCCACCCGGCGGCGCCGTGACGGCGGTCAACCGTGCAGCAATCCGCCGGGCATCCTGAACGCCCGCACCAGCATCTCAACCGAGACCGCCACCAGGATCAGCCCCATGAGGCGTTCCATTGCGACGACGAAGCGCTCGCCCAGCAGCTGCTGGATGCGCTCGGCCATGAGCAGGATGAAGGCGCCGACGGCGATCGCGATCGTCAGTGCGGCGATCCATTCCAGCCGGCGTTCCGGGGCCTGGCTGGCCAGCAGCATGACGGTGGCCAGTGCAGACGGGCCGGCGCGCCTTGGCGACCTGTTTCAGCGCATTCGCAAAGACCGGAATGTTGCCGAACGGATCGGTGATCAGCAGCAGGATGGTCGCCAACGCAGAGCTGTAGCCCATGGGCGCTCAGCGGGCCAGGTGGTCGAGCACCGAGTAGCCGGCGGCGCGCTCGATGAGGGCGCCGGCGCGCAGCGCGAGGTCCTCGCGGAAGCGCCAGGTCGAGACCTGCACGCCGACCGGCAGGCCGTCCACCACGCCGGTGGGCAGGGCCAGGCCCGGCAGGCCCATCATGGCCGTGCCCAGCAGCGGCGCCTGGGCGGCCAGCAGCTTGTGCACCTGCTCGGCCGGCCCGTTGTCGGCGTCGATGGGGAACTGGCGCTGCCAGGAGTTGGGCATCAGCAGCACCGGGTAGCGCTCGAAGAACACCGCCCAGTCGCGGCAGATGGTGAAGCGGCGCATCTGCGCCTCCAGCGTCTGGTCGCGGTCCAGCGCCAGCAGGCCTTCCAGGTAGCCGCGCAACGCGGACTTCGTGCCCTCGTCACCCATGGTCTCGACGGCCGGCTGGCCGCCGCGGCGCATGTCGTCCATCACCATCTGACGCCACAGGTGGGCGCCTTCCTCGAAGTGCGGCGGCTCGACCTCCTCGATCTCGCAGCCCGCAGCCTCCAGCCACTGCGCGGCCTGCTCGATGGCGGCGGCGACGGTGGGATCGACGTCGTAGGCCGCGTGGCGCTTGAACACCGCCACCCTCAGCGGGCGATTGGTGTCGGGGTATTCCAGCGGCGCCGGCACCCAGTTGGGGTCGAGCGGGCTGCCCTGGGCCATGATGCCCAGCGCGAGCCGCGCGTCTTCCACGGTGCGCGTGAGCGGCCCCTGGACCGACATCATCTGGTTGCTGATGATGCGGTTCGGCGCGCTGGCCTTGTACGAGGGCACGCGGCCGACGGTGGTGCGCAGCCCGACCACGCCGCAGGCCCAGGCCGGGTAGCGGATCGAGCCGCCGTAGTCGTTGCCATGCGCGATCGCTCCCATGCCCATGGCCACCGCGGCAGCGGCGCCGCCACTGGAGCCGCCGGGGGTGCGGCCGGCGTCGAAGGGGTTGAGCGTGCGGCCGTGCAGGTCGTTGTCGGTGAACCAGCGCAGCGAGAACGCGGGCGTGTTGTTGCGGCCCACGATCACCGCGCCGGCCTCGCGCAGGCTTTTCACCAGCGGCGAGTCGGTTTTGGCGATGTTGTCTTTCGCGGCGACGATGCCGTCGGTCGTGGCATGGCCGGCGGTATCGACGTTGACCTTGATGCTGATCGGCACGCCGTGCAGCGGACCGATAGCGCCGCCCTTGGCCAGCGCGCGATCCGCCTCGTCGGCTGCGGCCAGCGCTTCCTCGGGCATGAGCTCGACCAGCGCGTTGATGCGCGGGTTCACGTCGGCAATGCGGTCCAGCACGCTTTGCGTGGCCTCGCGGGCCGACACCTCGCGGTTGCGGATGGCGCGGGCCAGGTCGACGGCGCTCAGGCGCCACAGGGCTTGTTTCATAGTCGTCTCTCTCGTGGTCAGTTGGACAGGAAGCGCTGCACCAGCAGGCTCCAGAACGCGGCGCCGGTCGGCAGGGCCTCGTCGTTGAAGTCGTAGCCCGGGTTGTGCACCATGCAGGCGCCAACGCCCTCGCCATTGCCGATCATCAGGTAGCAGCCGGGGCAATGGTCGAGCATGAAGGCGAAATCCTCGCTGCCGGTCAGGGGCTCGGTCTGCAGCGTGACGCGCTCGGAGCCGAGCAGTTCAAGGCCCACCTGGCGCGCCAGTTCGGTTTCGGCCGGCATGTTGACCAGCACCGGGTAGTCGCGCTTGTAGTCCACCTGCGCCTGCACGCCAAAGCTCTCGGCCTGGGTCGTGGCCAGCGCGCGGATGCGCTGCTCCAGCAGGTCGCGCACTTCGCGGTCGAGCGCGCGCACGCTGAGCTCCAGCCGGGCACTGGCCGGGATCACATTGTTGGCCTTGCCGGCGACAAAGGAGCCGACGGTGATCACGGCGGTTTTGCGCGGATCGACGTTGCGGCCACTTTCTTCAGCTTCAGGCCCTCGGCCGCGAAATGCGCCAAGGCCACGCCCATGGCGTTGTCGCTGGCGAGCAGGCGGAAGCTGGTCTTGAAGCCCTGCTCGGTCAGGCGCGGGTTGGTCGCCACCGGGCTGATGTGGGGAATGCCGCAATCGTTGTAGATCTTGGACGCCGGAATGGTGGAGCCGGATGTCAGGTGACCGACGACGCCGTTGACCTTCTGGTCACAGAGTTTCTGCGCCGCCTGCGTGCCCTGCTTGGGGTCGGCTGCATCGTCCTCGGCGACCAGTTCGAAGCGGGCTTTCTTGCCGCCGATGCGCACGTCGCGCGCGTTCAGGTCGTCGATGGCCAGGCGCGCGCCGTTGACATTGTCCAGACCCAGCTGCGCGGCGGGACCGGAGGTCGGGCCGACTTGGCCGATGCGGATGGTGAGGCTGTCTTGCGCCTGGGCGGCGCCGGCCCAGGCCAGGGCGGAAAGAAGAAGCGGGGCGAATCGAATGTGCAACTGCATGGGCGGTCTCCGGAATGGGTCAGGGCGGGCGACCTGCATGCGCACGGCGCCGACGACACCCATGCTAGTCAGCGATATTGACAACCGTAAGGCTGTCATTTTTGATCATGACAACCAGTGGTTGTCTTAAAATTCGCTTCGGATCTCCGACTAAGCCGCGTCGGGGCGTCTAGCGGTAGGTCGCGAGGTGGATGCTGGTTTCGGTGCTGCGGATCCCGCTGATCAGGCGGATCCGCTCCAGCACCTGGGACAACTCGGTCATGGACCGCGCCTCCAACTCGGCCAGCAGGTCCCAGCGTCCGTTGGTGTCGTGCAGGGCCGACACCCCGGGCTCGCCCAACAGGCTCGCAATGACGCGCCGGGTCTGGTTGCCCTCCACCAGCACCCCCATCCAGGCCCGAATGCGCTCGGGCTCGGCTTCGGGCCGCAGGCGTATGGTGTAGCCGACGATGACCTGGCGGTCCTCCAACTTGCGGATGCGGTTTTTCACGGTGCCGCGCGACACACTGAGCTTGTGTGCCAGATCGGCCACATTCATCCGGGCGTCGTTACGCAGCAGTGCGATCAGGGCGTGGTCAAGTTCATCCATTGTCTATTTCGGCAAATATTGATGCCATTTTGGCAAACAAAATCCCTAAAAGAAACATTTTTGGCGATTCCAATTGTTTCTTCCCGGTCCGAAACTTCCTGCCATCGACAGGAGACCTTCATCATGCCTACCACCCCTTCCGTTTCCACCCTCTACCTCAGCGCCCCCGAGGCCGCCGAACTGATCCGCCGCAAGGGCCTCGCCCACTGCCTGGCCGGCATCGCCAACAACATCCGCGAGGATTTCCTGCGCTGGAACGATTTCGACAAGTCGGCCCGCGTGGCCAACCACTCGCGTGACGGCGTGATCGAGCTCATGCCGATCTCGGACGCCACCACCTATACCTTCAAGTACGTCAACGGCCACCCCAAGAACCACCGCTTCGGCCTGTCCACGGTGATGGCCTTCGGCGTGCTGGCCGACGTGGATACCGGCGCGCCCCAGCTGCTCAGCGAACTGACCTTGACCACCACCCTGCGCACCGCCGCCATGTCCGCCGTGGCCGCCCGCGCGCTGGCCCGCCTGGACAGCCGCGTGATGGCGCTGATCGGCAACGGCGCGCAGAGCGAGTTCCAGGCCCTGGCCTTCCAGCACCTGCTGGGCATCGAGGAGGTGCGCCTGCACGACGTGGACCCCGCCGCGACGCAGAAGCTGGTGGCCAACCTGGCCGACTCTGGCCTGCGTGTGGTCGTCTGCGCCAGCACGGCCGAGGCCGTGCGCGGCGCCGACATCGTGACCACGGTCACGGCCGACAAGACCAACGCCACGATCCTGACGCCCGAGATGATCGAGCCCGGCATGCACATCAATGGCGTGGGCGGCGACTGCCCGGGAAAGACCGAGCTGCATGCCGACGTGCTGCGCCGCGGCGCGGTGTTCGTCGAGTACAGCCCGCAAACCCGCATCGAGGGCGACATCCAGCAGATGCCCGAGGACTTCCCGGTCACCGAACTCTGGGAGGTGCTGGCCGGCCAGAAGACGGGCCGCACGGCGCCCGAGCAGGTCACCGTGTTCGACTCGGTGGGCTTCGCGCTGGAGGACTTCTCGGCCCTGCGCTTCATGCGCGACGCCGCGGCTGAACTGGGCGTGGGCGAACGCATCACCCTGATCCCCGAGATGAGCAACCCGAAGGACCTGTTCGGCGTGCTGCGCCAGCCGGCGCGCAAGGCGACCTGGTCGCCCAGCCAGGCTGGCACGACCACCGCTGCGCTGGCCTGACGCGCGGCGCGGGCCCCGCTCGGGGCCTGCCCCGGCGCAGGGCAGCAGGCCGCGCCCTGCGTACACTGCGCGCATGACAGCCTTCACGCGTCCGTCGCCTGCCCACCCATGACCCTGCGCCTGCACCAGCTCCGCGCCCTGGTCGGCGTGGTCGAGCATGGCGGCATCCGCGCCGCGTCGCGGCAGTTGCACATCTCGCAGGCGGCCTTGACCAAGTCGCTGCGGCAGCTCGAAGAGGATGCCGGCGTGCCGCTGCTGGTGCGAAGCCCGCGCGGCGTGAGCCTGACCGAAGCCGGCCAGCGGCTGTTGACGCGGGCCAGCCTGGTCACGCGCCAGCTGGACCTGGCCACGGTCGAGCTGCGCCAGGCCTCAGGGGATCAGGCGGGGCAGGTCAGCGTGGCGCTGACGCCTTACGTCACCCTGCAGCACCTGGGTCAGGCGTTTCTCTGGTTTCGCCAGCGCTACCCCAAGGTGGCGCTGGAATTGGCCGAGGGCCTGGTGTCGCGCGTGCTGCCGCGGCTGCGCGACGGCTCGCTGGACCTGGCCGTCGTGGCCGACACCGGCGACCTGCCGATCGGCGAGTTTCAAACCCGCCAGGTCCTGGCCGCCGAGCAGCATATCGTGGTCCGCAGCGACCATCCGGTCCTGGCCCGCCCCACACCCCAGGCCTTGGCCGAGCTGGAATGGGTTCTGACGGGCCCGCGCGACGGACTCAAGAGCAGCCGCCTCAAGGCCATCTTTGCCCGTGCCGGTGTCACGCCGCCGCAGCAGATCCTGTTCTGCGACGCGCTGGCCGGCATGTCGCTGCTGCGCAATTGCGACGTGGCGGGCATCGTCCCGGCACCGCTGCTGGACCAGCCCGAGGGGCGGGGACTGGTTGCCATTGCCGTGCCCGAACTCGACTTGGGGGCGCTCCAGCTGGTGTTGCTGACCCGCCCCGATGTGCCGCTGACGCCGGCTGCCGAGTACTTCGCCCAGTGCCTGATCGACGCCAGCTTGCGCCCGCCTGCCGAATGAGATGATTTTTACCAAGCGTATGCTTGCTAAAAATAAGGTCTTTTGCTATGGTCTGTCCCCATGGACCCACCTGTTGCGCGCAGCCGCCTTGCCGCTCGCGCCTCTGCCACCACTGCCACTGAGGCTGTCGCCGCTGAAAAGCGCCCGCGCGGCCGTCCGCGCAAGACGGCGGACGAGCGCGACGACGGCAACCGCCGCCGCGAGCTGGTCAAGGCCGCCGCGAAGTTGTTCAGGCGCAAGGGCTTTGACGCGACCAGCACGCGCGACATCGCCGCGGCCGTCGGCATGCACAGCGGCTCGCCGTTCTACCACTTCGAGAACAAGGGCGCGCTGCTGTACGCCGTGATGGACGAGGGCATGCGCTCGGCGATCGAACGCCAGCACCAGGCGCTACAAAAAGCGCAGCGGCTCACGCCCGATCCACGAGGACTCTTGGCTGTTTTGATCCGCAACCACTTCGATGTGCTGCTCGGGCCGGGCAGCGACTTCATACCGGTCATGCTGTACGAGTCGCGTTCGATCACGCCCAGGCAGCGCGCAGCGCTGGCCAAGCTGCAGGGCGACTATGAGTCGCCCTGGGTGCCGGTGCTCCAAGCGCTGCAGGCCGCGGGCCGGCTTCAGGCCGACGTGAAGCTCGCCCGGCTGCTGATGTTTGGCGCGCTCAATTGGTCGGTGCAATGGTTCGATCGCAGGAAAGGCGCATCGCTCGACGAACTGACCGATGCCGCCATGGCCCTTTTCGTGGGGGAAAGCCAATGACTTACCGTTCCGTTTTCGCGCCGGGCCTGTTTGCCGGCCAGGTCATCGTGGTCACGGGCGGCGGCTCCGGCATAGGCCGCTGCACTGCACACGAGCTGGCCGCGCTCGGAGCCCATGTCGTGCTGATCGGGCGGCAATCGAGCAAGCTGCACGATGTGGCCGGCGAGATTGCGGCCGATGGCGGGCGCGTGAGCTTTCACGCCTGCGACATCCGCCAGGAGGAGGCCGTGCGCAGCACCGTGCTGGCGATCGTGGTGGCGCATGGCCGCATCGACGGCCTCGTCAACAACGCGGGCGGCCAGTACATCACGCCGCTCGAAGCGATCAGCGCCAAGGGCTGGGAGGCGGTGCTCAACACCAACCTGACCGGCGGCTTCCTGATGGCGCGCGAATGCTATCTGCAGGCCATGCAGCAGCACGGCGGGGCCATCGTCAACATCGTCGCCGACATGTGGGGCTCGATGCCGGGCATGGGTCACAGCGGCGCGGCGCGCGCCGGCATGGTGAGCTTCACCGAGACGGCCGCGGTCGAATGGGCGCACAGCGGCGTTCGCGTCAATGCGGTCGCGCCGGGCTACATCGCCTCCAGCGGCATGGACCACTATCCGCCCGAGGCCGGCCCCACGCTGCGCGAAATGCGCAACACCGTGCCGCTGGGGCGCTTTGGCACCGAGGCCGAAACCTCGGCCGCCGTCGTGTTCCTGCTGAGCGCCGCGGCCAACTTCATCAGCGGCACCACGCTGCGTGTCGACGGTGCGCGGCCCCAGGTGCGCATGGGCTGGCCGACGAAAATGCCTGATGCGCAGGCGCAGCAGCGCGCCGCGATCAAGCCGTTCGAGGGCTTTCATCGCGGTGCCACGCCGAAGGTGTTGTCCGATCCTCCCAAGGTGCTCCAGGGATGACGGCGTTCACTTCATCGTGGAATGCCCAGAGCGCCGAGGCTTGCAAGCGCCGCGACGCGATGCTCGCGCGCATTGCGCAGCTGCGCGCGCTGGAAGACCGTGCGGCGCAGACTTCGGCCAAATCCAAACCTGTGTTCGACAAGCGCGGCCAGCTGCTGCCGCGCGAGCGCGTCGCGCTGCTGCTGGACCCGGGCCGGCCCTACCTGCCGCTATGCGCGCTGGCCGGCTTCATGCAAGACAGCAAGGACGCCGCGAAGTCCATGCCGGGCGGCGGCGTGATCGCCGGCATCGGCTATGTGAGCGGCGTGCGCTGCATGGTGGTCGCCAGCGATTCGGGCATCGACGCCGGCGCGATCCAGCCCATGGGGCTGGACAAGATCCTGCGGGTGCAGGAGATCGCGCTGCAAAACAAGCTGCCCTTCATCCACCTGGTCGAGAGCGCCGGCGCCAACCTGATGCGCTACCGCGTCGAAGGCTTTGTGCAGGGCGGCGCGCTGTTTCGCAATCTCGCGCGGCTGTCGGCGGCCGGCCTTCC
>JBOHHM010000320.1:0-7913 GCA_050725495.1 Burkholderiaceae bacterium
GCAGGCTCAGCACCTCGTCGGCGCGCTGCCGGGTCTGGGCCTGGGCCCGTGCCATGCCGTCCAGCCCGCGCCAGCTCAGCACGGCCAGCAGGGCCATCACCGAGATGGCGACCAGCAGCTCGATCAGCGTGAAGCCGCTTGGGGGCCGGCGCGTACGCATCAGAATCGGCCCACCACGGTCGAGAGCCGCAGCACGGGTGAAGTGCCGTCCAGCACCTGGGCGTCGACCCGCCGGAAGCTCGGGTTGGGTGTGGGTCGCACCGACACTGCCACGTTGTAGCCGCGCCCGGCCTGCTCGCAGCTCTGGCTGCTGTCGCCCACACTGGGCATTTGTTTGGACAGCCGCACCTTGACCAGCTCGTTTTCAGCGCAGATCTGCGCCAGCAGCATGTCGGACTGGCGCAGCGCGTTGTTGGTGAGGGCCGTGGTGGCCTGCAGGCCTGCGGCCAGGGCGATGGCCACGATGGCCAGCGCCACCAGCACTTCGATCAGGGTGAAGCCGGCTCGGCGGGCCCGGCTCATGGCTGCTCCAGCGGCTGCACCGCAAAAGGCCGCAGCCCATCGGTGGCCACGCGCACAGCCCGCTCGGGCTGGCTGCCGGCCGTCAGCACCACTTCCTGGCGGCCGATCAGCGGTTCGGGCCCGAGCTGCAGGGTGGCGGAGCCCTGCACAGTGGTGTCGGCAGCAAGCCAGTGCTGAGGCAGCGCCTGAGGCGGCAGGCCCTCGAACCGGAAGCCCTCGGCCGTGGCCTGCCAGCGCACCGGCACGCCACTGGCGCGCGACTGGGCCCGAGCGGATTCGAGCAGGGCTGCGAGCCGCTGCGCCTCGCGCTCGAGCTGGCTGTGGGCTGAGTCGCGCAGCGCCACACTGACCCCGGCCGTCGCCACGGCGATGATGGCCACCACGACAAGCAGCTCCAGCAATGTGAAGCCTTTAATTGGGGTCAGATTCCAATTAATCGAGGACAAGCGACCCCGGCTCCTGCCCGACCCGGGGCGAGTGCCGAGCCTGGGGGCCACGTCATTTCGGCTCAGCTTCCCATGATTGCAGGACTTGCCTGACAGGGCGCGCATGTTGTCTCATTAATTGGAATCTGACCCCAATTTACTGCCAGCTTCCGATGTCCGCATTCCTGCCCTCGCCGCCGGACTGGCCGTCGGCGCCGAACGACATCACATCGATCTCACCCTTTACGCCGGGGTTGAGGTACTGGTAGGGCCGGCCCCAGGGATCGTTGGGCAGTTTTTCGAGGTAGGGCTTCCAGTTCGGTGGAATCGGGCCTGCCGTGGGCTTGACCAGCAGGGCCTGCAAGCCCTGCTCGGCGCTGGGGTAGCGCTGGTTGTCGAGACGGTAGAGCTTGAGCGCCTGCACCAGGTTGTTGACGTCGGTCCTGGCGGCCGTGACGCGCGCGTCGTCGGCGCGCTCCAGCACATTGGGCACGATCAGCGCGGCCAGCACGCCGATGATGACCAGCACCACCATCAGCTCGATCAGGGTGAAGCCGGCTTGCAGGCCGCGCCGGAGGGACGTTTTGAGTTGGGTCATGAGACTTGTTCGCCTTCAACGGGATTCGCTTCAATGATAATCGCCGCATGTTGACGAATTCGCCAAGCCAGTGGGGTTTGCGTGGGGCCACCTTTGGGGTCTGGGCGCTGGCTGCGGCCTGCGCGGTGTACTGGGGCCTGAAGTTCGTGGCTGCACCGGCAGGCTCGGCTGTCGCCGTGCCCGAGGCGACTTCTGCGCCTGCGGACCCGGCCCGCACAGCGCTGCTGCTGGGCGCCGTGCCGGCCGTGGCGACGGCCGCGCCAGCGGTCAACGTGGCCAGCCGCTTTGCCCTGGTGGGGGTGGCGGCCGGTGTGTCTCATGCGGGCGCAGCCCTGATTTCGGTGGACGGCAAGCCGGCCAAGCCCTATCGGGTGGGTACGGTGGTCGAGGACGGTTACGTGCTGCAGTCGGTTGCGGGGCGCCGGGCGGTTCTGGCGGCGGCCATGGATGCCGCGCCGGCCCTGACGCTGGAGTTGCCGCTCAATCCGGCTGTGCCGACAGGCGCAGCGGCTGAAACAGCGGTAGCGCAGCCGCCGGCCCCCGGTGTGGCAGCGGCTAGACCGGTGCTGGCTCCACCCGGCACCACTGGCCCCAAGATAGCCCCTGGCTGGGCCAGTCGCAAGGGTTTTCCACCACGCTCACCCCCCGCACCAGCAGACTCGCAGCCTTGATCACGCCGCCGTGCGTGATCCAGACCTGATCGAGCCCGCTGCACCTGGCGTTGTCCAGGGCTTGGCCGACCCGCTCCATCACCTGACTGACCGATTCGCCGCTGCCGCCGGCGCGGTAGTGCGCGAAATCGGCGGTCCAGGCCTCGAGTTCGGCGCGCGGCAAGTCATCCCAGGCCCGGCCCTCCCAGCGGCCGAAGTTCATCTCCACCAGCCGGACGTCGGTCTGCAGCGATAGGTCGGCGCGCAGCGCCAGCAGCGTTTGCGCAAGCTCGGTGCAGCGCTGCAGCGGCGAGCTCCGCAACATGATGCCTGTTGGCAGCGCGTCGGCCAGGGCGCGGGCCGTCTGGGCGGTGGCAGCGGGGTCGGCTGCCAGATCAAGCGCGCCATAGCACAGGCCGGCCTTGACCAGGGGTTGAGCGTGGCGGACCAGCCAGAGTGTCACGTGGGCTTTCTCATGACGGGGATCACAGCGCCAGGGCCGCGCCCCCATAGAACGCGATTTCGCACAGCTGCTGAGCCGCGCCGAGGCCGTCGCCCGTGAAGCCTTGCAGGCGCCGCGCCAGCAGCCGTCCCATCCAGAGCAGGGCCAGCATACAAGCGCCCACGGATGCTATCAAAAATATAGCTCCTTGCGACCATCCCACGAGGGCCAGCGGCATGAAACACCACAGGGCCGCGCACAGCAGCGCCCCCGCATCGATCTGGTCGGCCAGCGGCTTGCTCTTGGAGCGCTCGGTGTCGCCCACATGCGGCAGGGCGCGCACCAGCAGCAGCGGCATGAAGCGCGACAGCACATGGGCGCCGATCAGCGCGGCCAGCACCACGCGCAAGCCCTGCGAGCCCAGCACCGCCAGCAGCGCCACCTTGGCCAGCAGGGCCAGCATCAGGGCCATGGCGCCATAGGCGCCGATGCGCGAGTCCTTCATGATCGCCAGCGCGCGGGCCTGCTCGGCGCTGCCGCCCAGGCCGTCGGCCAGATCGGCCAGCCCGTCCTCATGAAAGCCGCCGGTCAGCAGCACGGTGGCGGCGGTGCAGGCCACGGCAGCGGCCAGCGGGGTGAACACGCTGGACGGAAATGCTGCAAAAAAGAGAGCGTATGAGGCGCATGCCACAAGGGCGATAGGCCATCCAACGCCGGGAAAATGGGCGGCGCTGGAGCGCAGCATGGCCGGGCTGAAGCCGACCCACTGCGCCAGCCTCCCGGTCACGGGAATGCGCGTGAAGAACTGGACGGCCAGCAGGTAGTGCTTGATGAAGCGAATGGGCCAACCCTCAGGTCTGCAAAAACAGCCGGTACACCGGGTTCTGGGTTTCCTCGACGCAGGGGTAGCCCAGGGTATCGAGGAACTTGTCAAACGCGGGGTTGTCGGCCTGCGGCACCTGCAGGCCGACCAGGATGCGGCCGTAGTCGGCGCCCTGGTTGCGGTAGTGAAACAGCGTGATGTTCCAGCCCGGCCGCATATGCGAGAGGAACTTCAGCAGCGCGCCCGGCCGCTCGGGGAAGACAAAGCGCAGCAGCCGCTCATCCTGCGCCAGCGCCGAATGGCCGCCGACCATGTGGCGGATATGCTCCTTGGCCAGATCGTCGTGCGTGAGGTCCAGCGCGTCGAAGCCATGCCTGCTGAAATTGGCGGCGATCTTGCCGCTCTCGCCCTTGCCATGGGTGGTCAGGCCCACGAACACATGGGCGCGGGCCGCGTCGCTGATGCGGTAGTTGAACTCGGTCACGTTGCGCGGGCCGCCCGGCAGGTTGCCGATGGCCTCGCAAAAGCGCTTGAAGCTGCCGCGCTCCTCGGGAATGGTCACGGCAAACAGCGCCTCGCGCTCCTCGCCGACCTCGGCGCGCTCGGCCACGAAGCGCAGGCGGTCGAAGTTCATGTTGGCGCCGCACAGGATGGCGGCATAGGTTTCGCCCCGGGTCTTGTGCCGCGCCACATACTGCTTGATCGCGGCCACGGCCAGCGCGCCGGCCGGCTCGACGATGCTGCGCGTGTCCACAAAGATGTCCTTGATCGCCGCGCAGACCGCGTCGGTGTCGACCGTGATGAAGTCGTCGACCAGTTCGCGTGCCACGCGAAAGGTTTCCTCGCCGACCAGCTTGACGGCCGTCCCGTCGGAGAACAGGCCCACGTCGGGCAAGGTGACGCGCTTCTTCGCGGCGACCGACTGCATCATCGCGTCGGAGTCGTTCATCTGCACGCCGATCACCTTGATCTCGGGCCGCACGGCCTTGATGTAGTTGGCCACGCCCGAGACCAGCCCACCGCCGCCAATGGCGACGAACACGGCGTTCAGCGCCCCCTGGTGCTGGCGCAGGATCTCCATCGCAATCGTGCCCTGGCCCGCGATCACGTCGGGATCGTCGAACGGGTGGACGAAGCTCAGGCCCTGCTGCTGCTCAAGCGCCGTCGCGTGCTCATAGGCGTCGGAGTAGCTGTCGCCATGCAGCACGACCTCGCCGCCCAAGGCTTTCACCGCGTCGATCTTGACCTGCGGCGTGGTCGTGGGCATCACCACTACGGCGCGCGCGCCGAGCTTGTGCGCGCTCATGGCCACGCCCTGCGCATGGTTGCCGGCCGACGCGCAGATCACGCCCTTCTGGAGCTGCTCGGGCGTCAGCTGCGCCATCTTGTTGTAGGCCCCGCGCAGCTTGAAGCTGAACACGGGCTGCTGGTCTTCGCGCTTGAGCAGCACCTTGTTGTGCAGGCGTCGGCTCAGGTTCCTGGCCGGCTCCAGAGCCGATTCCACGGCCACGTCGTAGACCCGGGCGGTCAGGATTTTTTTCAGGTAGTCGGCCGGTTGGAGGCCTTGGTGCGATCGCGTTGGGGCTGGTTTCATGGTTTTCTCTCAGGCGCGATGATAGAGGGGCCAGCGTTTGCGCCCAGAAAAAAGCCCCGAACCTTGCGATTCGGGGCTGAATCCACCTTTTCAGAGGGTGGAGGAGACAACCGGTGCACAAGAATGCTTATGCAATACAACGATTCTAGCGAAGTTTGCTGCCACGCAGCAAAGCAGCGGTGTCAAATTAGGGCAAAGTCCAGACTATCAGTTGAATTGGTTTGTTGGAAGTATTTTTAATAAAGGTCGATTGAGATGATGGAATGCACAGTCAGCTGGACCGGCGCGGCCGGCACGCGCTCCGGCATGGGTTTTGTTGCCGAAACTGGAAGTGGGCATGTGCTCACCATGGATGGCGCGCCCGATGGGGCCAAGCCCGAGAATGGGGGGCAGAACCTGGCGCCGCGTCCCATGGAAACCGTGCTGGCCGGCACCGGCGGCTGCACCGCCTACGACGTGGTCCTGATCCTCAAGCGCGGCCGCCACGATGTGCGCGGCTGCTCGGTCACGCTCACGGCGGAGCGGGCCGAGGTCGATCCCAAGGTGTTCACCAGGATCAACATGCATTTCACCGTGACCGGCAAGGGCATCCCGGCGGCTGCCGTCGAGCGCGCCATCGCGATGAGCCACGACAAATACTGCTCGGCCAGCATCATGCTGGCCAAGACGGCGCAGATCGTCACGAGTTTCGAGCTGGTCGAGGCCTGACTCGGGCTTGAGCCATCGTGTGACGGGCGTCAGATGCTACTATTTTGATAGCAATTCAGCGGGCCGCTCAGATGTAATGGGCCGTGGTCGTCATGACCTTCGCGGCCGCGCGCATCAAGGCCTTGGCCGGCGGCGGCAGCTCCATGCCGCCGGCCAGCAGCGCTTCGGCCGCATGGCGCGCCTCGTCCTCCTTCATTTGCACGACGATCGCGCGTGAGGCGTGATCGTTGGCCGGCAGCCGGTCCAGGTGGCTTTCCAAATGCGCTTCCACCTGCTTTTCGGTTTCCACCACAAAACCCAGGCTCACCCGGTCCCCCATCCGTCCGGCCAGCAGGCCCAGCCCAAAGGCGCCCGCATACCACAGCGGGTTCAGCAGCGAGGGCCGCGCGCCCAACTCGTCCAGGCGCCCCCTGGTCCAGGCCAGATGATCGGTCTCGTCCCGGGCTGCGGCCTCGAAATGGGCGCGCAGGCCGGCGTTGCGGGTGGCTGCCGCCTGGGCCGTGTAGAGCGCCTGGGCACAGATCTCGCCCACATGATTGACCCGCATCAGCGCACCGGCCTGCTGTTTCTGCGCTCCGTCCAACCGGGTTTCGTCGGCCGGCAGCACCGGACAGGGCCGGGACGCGCGCGGCGTGGCAAACAGGGTGCGCAGGGCCGCGTCGGCGGCAATGAGGAATTTGTCCATACAGTCCCTTTCATGCAGACGACAGCCGCGACAGGCCTGGCCTCCTGCCAGCCTGTAAGCCCGCCGGAACCAGTTTAAGCCGGGCAGCCGCAACACCCGGGCCGTGGCGTCAGATCCACACTTCAAACCGGGATTGTTGCATCACTGCAACGAAATTTCCGCTTGAGGAGCGATTTCGGGCTGATTTCTTTGCGCGCGGAAGCGGCGTCTGGTGCAATCACATCAACTTCCCAAAAGGAGGTTGGCCCGGGGAACCGGTGGAATCGCCAAGGTGCTTGCACTGCCGTGGTTCCTTCGTACCGGCGCCCTATGTTTAACCTTGGAGAAACTCGCAATGAAAAAATCCCTGATTGCCCTGGCCGTGCTGGCTGCTTCCGGCGCTGCAATGGCTCAATCTTCCGTGACCCTGTTCGGCATCGTTGACGCCGGCATCGCCCGTCTGTCGGGTTCCAACGGCCACAACATCGGCATGACCAACAGCGGCCTGAACAGCAGCCGTCTGGGCTTCCGTGGTACCGAAGACCTCGGTGGCGGCCTGTCCGCCGGCTTCCACCTGGAAGGCGCAGTGTTCAACGACACCGGCACGGGCGCCTCCACCACCACCCCCACCACCGTGGGCGGCGTCCCGGTCCCCGCCATCGCCAGCAACGGCTTCGATTTCCAGCGCCGCTCCACCGTGAGCCTGAATGGCGCCTTCGGTGAAGTGCGTCTGGGCCGCGACTACGCCCCCTCGTTCTGGAACACCACCGTGTTCGATCCGTTCGGCACCGTCGGTGTCGGCGCAGGCCTGATGCCCGCCATGCTCGGCGCCCCCGTGCGCAACAACAACTCCGTCGGCTACTTCCTGCCCGGCAACCTCGGCGGTTTCTATGGCCAAGCCCAGTACGCCTTCGGTGAGAATCCTTCCAACGCCGTCCCCGCCACCGATGCCGGCGATTACGCCGGTTTCCGCGTCGGCTACGCCAACGGCCCCGTGAACGCGGCATTTGGTTACGGCAAGCTCGACACCGGCGCTGGCGCCACCAAGGGTGACAATAAGGCCACCAACCTGGGTGTTTCCTACAACTTCGGCGTGGTCACCCCGATGTTCTCCTGGGCCCAAGAGAAGGCCAGGGTTGGCGCCGTCACCACCAAGCAGAACGCCTGGGAAATCGGTGCCACCGCCCCGATCGGCGCCGGCGAACTGCGCGCTGCCTACAGCCGCTACGACCTGAAGGGCAGCCCCAACGACTTCCGCAAGGTCGCGATCGGCTATGGCCACAACCTGTCCAAGCGCACCCAGCTGTACACCACGTATGGTCGCGTGACCAACAAGGGCGCTTCCAACCGGCTCGTGGTCAGCGGCGGTCTGAGCGCTGCCGGTCTGAACACCCCCGGTCGCAACACCAGCGGCTTCGAGTTCGGCGTTCGCCACTCCTTCTAATCATGCGCTGGCCTCGTGCCAGCTGTGATCGGAATCGGCCAAA
>JBOHHM010000321.1:0-5006 GCA_050725495.1 Burkholderiaceae bacterium
GCGCCCACCACCTTGCCATTGGCATCCAGAATGTCCTCGACCTCGTGCGGCCAGAAATACTCGATGCCGCCCTTCTCGTTCTTGCGCGAGTAGATGTGGTTGAGCACCATGCCCTGGGTCAGCAGACAGGTGAACGGCTCGTCGACCTGGACCAGATCGAGGTCTCGCATGACCTTGGTCCAGAAGCGCGCGTACAGCAGGTGCAGGATCGCGTGCTCGATGCCGCCGATGTACTGGTCCATCGGCATCCAGTAGCGGGCACCCTCGGCGACCATCCGATCGGCATTCGTCGAATCGCAATACCGCATGAAGTACCAGGCACTGTCGACAAAGGTGTCCATGGTGTCGGTTTCGCGCCGCGCGGCCTTGCCGCAGACCGGGCAGCTCACGCCGGCGTGAAAGCCCTCATGCTTGTGCAGCGGATTGCCCGAGCCGTCGGGCACGCAGTCGGTGGGCAGCACGACCGGCAGATCCTGCTCGGGCACCGGCACGGCGCCATGCTCGTCGCAGTGGATGATGGGAATCGGCGTGCCCCAGTAGCGCTGGCGGCTCACGCCCCAGTCACGCAGGCGCCAAGTGGTCTTTTTCTCGCCCAGGCCGCGGGTCTGCAGCGCGTGCGCGATCGCGTCGACCGCCTCCTGGTACGACAGGCCGCTGAAGCTGTCGGAGTTGATGGTCACGCCGCGCTGCTTGTCGGCATACCAGTCGTGCCAATGGTGGTAGTCGTAGTGCTCGCCATCGACATGGATCACCTCGATGATGGGCAGGCCGTGCTTCAGGGCAAAGGCGAAATCGCGCTCGTCGTGGCCCGGCACGCCCATCACGGCGCCGTCGCCATAGCCCATGAGCACATAGTTGCCGACCCAGAGCTCGACCTGCTCGCCGGTCAGCGGGTGCGTGACATACAGGCCGGTGGGCCGGCCTTCCTTTTCGCGCAGCGCGAGTTCGGCCTCGGTCGTGCCGCCCTTTTTGCACTCCTCGATGAAGGCTGCCAGCTCGGGGTTGGACTTGGCGGCATGGACGGCCAGCGGATGCTCGGGCGCGACCGCGCAGAAAGTCACGCCCATGATGGTGTCGGCGCGCGTGGTGAACACATACATGCGGCCGTTGCCGATCGGCTCGCCGGCGTCATCGCGGATGTCGTGCGTGAACGCAAAGCGCACGCCCTCGCTCTTGCCGATCCAGTTTTCCTGCATCAGCCTGACGCGCTCGGGCCAGCCCGGCAGCTGGTGCTGCACATGCTCGAGCAGCTCCTCGGCGTAGTCGGTGATCTTGAGGTAGTAGCCGGGAATTTCGCGCTTTTCCACAGTAGCGCCAGTGCGCCAGCCCTTGCCGTCGATCACCTGCTCGTTGGCCAGCACGGTCTGGTCGACCGGGTCCCAGTTGACGACCTGGGTCTTGCGGTAGGCGATGCCCTTTTCCAGCATCTTCAGGAACAGCCACTGGTTCCACTTGTAGTAATCAGGGTCGCAGGTCGCGACCTCGCGGCTCCAGTCGATGGCCAGCCCCATCGCCTGCATCTGCCGCTTCATGTAGGCGATGTTCTCGTGGGTCCACTGCGCGGGCGGCACGCCGTTTTTCAGCGCGGCATTCTCGGCCGGCAGGCCGAACGCGTCCCAGCCCATGGGCATGAGCACGTTGTAGCCGTTCATGCGCAGGTAGCGCGTGAGCATGTCGTTGATCGTGTAGTTGCGCACATGGCCCATGTGCAGCTTGCCGCTGGGGTAGGGCAGCATGGAGCAGGCGTAGAACTTTTTCTTACCGGCGTCCTCGGTTACGCGGTAGGCATCGCGGGCCGTCCAGTGGTCCTGCGCGGCGCGCTCGACCTCGATGTGGTGGTATTTGTCTTGCATGGAGGTTTTGCCTGCAAGTTTCGCTCCAGAAAGGACATGGGTCCCTTTCGTTCCCATTCTGGCCGCACGATACTGTCAGGCGGTTCAATCAATGAAAAAAGCAAGGGGCGGCCCGTCGCTTTTTCCAGTTACTCAAATTGGTGACTACGCCACAATTTTACGGGCGCCCTGCGGGCTTGGGGTCGGCGATGAAACCGATGCGGTTCAGCCCTGCCTTCTGGGCCGTGCCCATGACCTCGACCACCTTGCCATAGGGCACAGCCTGGTCGGCGCGCAGCTGGACCTCGGTGTCGGGGTTCTGGCTCGCGGCCTGGGCCAGGCGTTCGGCCAGCTCAGCCGGCGTCACGGCCTGGTCGTTCAGATAGGCCTGGCCCGCGGGATCCACGACCAGGGTCACGAACCGGGGCGCATCACCGGGCTTGGCCGCATCAGTTTGGGGCAGGTCGAGCCGGATCGAGCTGGCCAGCAGGGGCGCGGTGATGATGAAAATCACGACCAGCACCAGCATCACGTCGACCAGCGGCGTCATGTTGATCTCGCTCATGGGCTGCGGGCCCGGGGTGCGTTCGAGGCGGCCAAAAGCCATGACAGGCGCTCAGGGCCGGCCCGCGGGCTCGCTCAGATGATGATGAACCAGCAGTTCCCGCAAATCGCGGGCAAAGCCTTCCAGATCGGCCTCGATGCGACCGATGAAGCGGCCGAACACGTTGTAGGCCAGCACCGCCGGAATCGCCACCGCCAGGCCGGCTGCCGTCATGATCAGCGCCTCGCCGACCGGGCCCGAGACCTTGTCGATCGTGATCTGGCCTGCGCTGGCGATGCCGGTGAGCGCATGGTAGATGCCCCAGACCGTGCCCAGCAGGCCGACAAAGGGCGCGGTGGAACCGACCGTGGCCAGCAGCACCTGGCCCAGCGTCAGCTTGTTGAGCACGCTGTGCAGCGCATCGCGCAGCACGCGGGTCAGTTGCTGGGATTTGTCGCCGGCGGCGGCCAGCGTACCGCCGCCTTCGATGTTTGTCGCGTCGATCAAGGTCAGGACCAGGGCTTCACGGTCAAAAGCCGCGACCTTCTGGTGGCCTTCGGCGACCGAGGGCGACTGCCAGAACACGGCCAGGCTGCGCGCCACATCGCCGCTGGCGCGGTGCAGCAGCCAGGCCTTCCACAGGATCACGACCCAGCTCGCGACCGACATGGCCAGCAGCATCACGGTCACCACCCGCGTCACCGCATCGCCCTGCCACAGCAGCTCCCAAACCGTCATTTCAGGCCCAGCACATCGAACATGTCGAACAGCCCCGTCTTCCTGCCCGCCAGGAAGCGCACGGCCCGCAGGCTGCCCTGGGCATAGGTGGAGCGGCTGGCCGACTTGTGAGTGATCTCGATGCGCTCGCCGGTGCCGGCAAACAGCACGGTGTGATCACCGACGATGTCGCCGCCACGGATCGTGGCAAAGCCGATGGTCGAGGGGTCGCGCTCGCCGGTCACGCCCTCGCGCGCATAGACGGCGCAGTCCTTGAGGTCGCGGCCCAGGGCGGCAGCAATCACCTCGCCCATCTTGAGCGCCGTGCCGGACGGGGCATCGACCTTGTTGCGGTGGTGGGCCTCGATGATCTCGATGTCGTAGCCGGTGGACAGGGCCTTGGCCGCCATTTCGAGCAGCTTGAGCGTGACGTTCACGCCCACGCTCATATTGGGCGCCATGACGATGGCGATGTCGCGCGCGGCGGCGGCGATCTCGGCCTTCTGGGCCTCGTTGAAGCCCGTGGTGCCGATCACGGCGTTCACGCCCAGCTCGCGGCAAAGCTTGAGATGCGCCAGCGTGCCTTCGGGGCGGGTGAAATCGATCAGCACCTGGGCATGGCTCAGGCCAGCCTGCAGATCGGCCGTGATGGCCACGCCGCTGGCCAGGCCCAGAAAGGCCGAGGCATCCGAGCCGATGGCCGGGCTCGAGGGCAGGTCCAGCGCCCCGGCGAGCTGGCAGTCATCCGAAGCGCGAATCGCCTCGATCAGCATGTGGCCCATGCGGCCCGAGGCGCCGGAAACGGCGACCCGCTGGATGGGATGGTTCGTGTCGGTCATGGCGGGCTCAGCGGCTCGGGGCTTCAAGCGGAGGGTAGCTGGTGGGCAGCGGCGCATTGGTGGCGCCGGACGCATCCTGCGGCGCCGAGCCGGCAGGGGGTGGGAACTTCTTGAGGCTTTCCTCGGGAGCCTCCAGCACCGGCGCCTGGCCCCGCTTGCGGCCCGGGTCGATCTGGCCCACGAATTCGGCCTCGCTGGGCATCTCGTCGCCCTCGAAGCGCTCGAGCACATCGTCCTTGAAGAACACCGCGAGCTTGCGCGCCTGCGGCTCCACGCCCTGGCGCCTGAGCGTGAAGACATAGTCCCAGCGGTCCGCATGGAACACGCTGGTCAGCAAGGGCGTGCCCAGCAGGTCGCGGACCTGGGCCCGGCTCATGCCGGCCTGCAGCGCCTGGACCTGCTCACGCGAGACGAAATTGCCCTGCACCACCTCCACCTTGTAGGGCGTGACCAGGCCCGCCACGCGATGGCTGGCATTGTCGAAGCCGGCACAGGCGGCCAGCCAGGCGCAGGAGACGGCGAGCAAACCCAGTTGGGCGCTACGACGGTAAGAGGCAGACATGGGGCAAGGTGTAGCGATATGATCGGTCCATTGTAGCGGCTGGGCTTGCGGCGGCAGCCCCGTCCGTGCGCGCACGAAAGCCCTCCCATGACCAATATCGACGAACTCAAAAGCACCGGACTGAAGGCCACTCTGCCGCGCCTGAAAATCCTGGAAATCTTCCAGAAGGGCGAGCAGCGCCACATGACGGCCGAAGACGTGTTCCGCGTGCTGCTGCAGGAACGCTCCGACATCGGGCTGGCGACCGTGTACCGCGTGCTGACCCAGTTCGAGCAGGCCGGCATTCTGAGCCGCAGCCACTTTGAGAGCGGCAAGGCCGTCTACGAACTCAACGAGGGCCAGCACCACGACCACCTGGTCTGCCTGGACTGCGGCAAGGTCGAGGAGTTCTACGACCCCGAGATCGAAAAACGCCAGCAGGCCGTGGCCCAGGCCAAGGGCTTCACGATCGCCGACCATGCCTTGAGCCTGTACGCCCACTGCAGCAAGGACCCCTGCCCGAACAGGCCGCC
>JBOHHM010000322.1:0-5321 GCA_050725495.1 Burkholderiaceae bacterium
CCAGCCGGCCCAGAATCCCGTTCATCTCATCCTTGGTGAAGGCCCGCAAGGTCTAGGTCCGGACGTTGCCCGCCGAGCCGATCGCCAGGCCCAGCGCGGTGACGGCGGCATCGTCCGGGGCTTCGAAGATCGCCACCACATCGTAGCTGCCCAGGGTCCAGAAGAACTGTTTCGCCTCCACGCCAAACTTCTTGGCCGCTTCCCTGACGGCGTCGGCCCGCTTGGTTGTGTCCTTGACGGTGCGAATGCCCTGATCCGTGAAGTTGGCCAGAACAATGTAGGTGCCCATGATGGCTCTCCTGACGGTGTTGAGGGGCGCCAACGAAACCACCTGCCGTGGCACCGGCCCCTGCTCGTGCCCGCCTGCAGGCCGGCATGCGCTCTTCACTATAGGTTTCGCAGTGAAAATATTGAAGTGCTTCGAGTGCAAGAATTTGTGTGTGGCCACCGGCCCCGGATCGGGTCGAGGGGGCGACGCCAGCCGGGCGACTTGGGCCAGACGGCGTCGACAACATCTACGCCGTCACGATCCAGCCTTCGAGCGGATCGAGCTGCCGCGGCAAGCCGTAATGCGGCGGCCCCTGCTCCAGGGCCCAGGCCGCCTGCAGCAGGCACAGCACGGCGTCCAGGCGGTCGCCGCCGGCGTCGTCGATCAGGGCGTCGCGCTGCCCATGGCTGAGCTTGAGACGCAGGCCCAGCCGGGTCTGGCCGTGCTCGAGCGCCGTGATCAGGTCCTTGCGGGCGATCAGGCGCTCGGGCGTCTGCTTGGCCTTGTCGTCGCTTTTGTAGCTGCGTCCGCCGAGCGCTTCGCGCGCCAGCAGGCCGGGGTAGCCTTCGAGCGCGACACGTGAGCTGTCGCCCTCATGCAGGCCCGGCAGATGGACGCCGGCCTGGATCAGCAGCGGCACACCGGCATGCAGCATGTAGGCCACCGGCGGGTTGACCCATTTCATGGACGGACCGGCGCCGGCCGGCTGGTCCGACGCGCGGTGCGCAAACTTGGCGCCTGCGGGCCGGGCGTCGCAGAACGCGGCAAAGCGGGCACGGATCTCGTCACGGCTCAAGCTGGCATAGTGGCGCATGCAGTCGAGCCAGCGCGTGGGCCAGCCCAGCTGCTCGACGAGCTCGCGCGGCAGGCCAAACGGGAAGTCGAAGGCGCCGACCCAATCACCGGGCGCTGCCAGCCAATCGCCGAAGGCATCAAGCGACTCGAACCGCTCCAATTTTGATAGCGCAACACGACAGGAGGACAAGGCCCCGAAGGCCACAACAATGGGTTTGCGGCGGCTGGGACGGCTCGAGAAATCGCAGCCCAGCAAGTGGGCGCTCATGCACACCGGCTCATTGCCGTTCCGATGAAGGCGACACAGCATGCATCGCCGCAGCCCCCTTTGGCGGCGATGCTCGAGCTGGCGGGTATCGGTCCGGCGAGGATGGCCTGGGCAGGCGCCGAGGCGGGCACAGGTGGCTAGACCCGGCCGACGATGGAGGCGGTGGCCATCAGCTCTTCGAGCAAGGCCAGCGAAACCTTGCCCGACACGGAATAGGGATCGAGCTCGGGCTTCTCGGAGTATTTGAGCAGGATCGTGTGGTTGAGCTTGTTCAGGTTGACCTGGCCCATGGTCCAGCCGCCGAAGCGGCGTTCGGCGATTTCCTCAAAGTGCAGCAGGGCCACGTCCTTGTGGCGAGTGTCTTTCTGGATATGGCCAAACAGCTCGCTGACCTGCATGCGCCCGCCCTCGATGGCCTGCAAAAAGATGCCGCCGCCGTAGCACAGGATGCCGGTGATGCCGCAGCTGGGGTTGTGCTGGCGCGACTGCGCCAGAATCGCCTCGATCGCGCCGGGCGACGGGTCGACCGCGCGGCTCGCGTAAAGCAGACGTACCAGCATGGCTTCAGTCCCTTCTCGGAATGAGTGACAGGAATTCGCGGCGCAGGGTCGGGTCTTTGAGGAACACGCCGCGCATCACGGAGTTGATCATCTTGCTGTCCATGTCCTTCACGCCGCGCCAGGCCATGCAGTAGTGGCTGGCTTCCATGACGATGGCCAGTCCGTCGGGCTGGGTTTTTTCCTGGATCAGGTCGGCCAACTGCACCACGGCCTCTTCCTGGATCTGCGGGCGGCCCATGACCCATTCAGCGAGGCGCGCGTACTTGCTCAGGCCGATCACGTTCGTGTGCTCGTTGGGCATGACACCGATCCAGATCTTGCCGATCACGGGGCAGAAGTGGTGCGAGCAGGCGCTGCGCACGGTGATGGGGCCGACGATCAGCAGTTCGTTCAGATGCTCGGCGTTGGGGAACTCGGTGATGGTGGGCACATGCGCATAACGGCCCTTGAACACCTCGTTGAGGTACATCTTGGCGACACGACGCGCCGTGTTGTTGGTGTTGTGGTCGGCATGGGTGTCGATCACCAGGGTGTCGAGCACGCCCTTCATCTTGACTTCGAGCTCGTCGAGCAGCTGCTCCAGCTCGCCGGGCTCAATGAACTCGGCGATGTTGTCATTGGCGTTGAAGCGCTTGCGCGCAGCCACCAGCCGCTCGCGGATCTTGACGGAAACAGGCGTTCCTTCGTCGAGCTCGGCGGGGCTCATGTCGGCTTGGGTCTTCAGTAACATGAGACGATACTACCAGCGATTGCTGAGTAGGGTTTTTTACCCTGGGTCCAGCAAGGACGGCCGTCAAAAGCTATGAATTTCATAGCAGATGGGTGCGCCCCTCTCAAGAAAACGCCGGGCCGCCCCAAGTTTTCTTGCACCCCCTCGGGGGGCCTGACGCGAAGCGGCAGGGCTGGGGGCGCTCAGTAGCGGTTGCCGGTCACGAACAGCGCCATGCGCATCAGGCCCAGGGCGATGCGCTCCAGCACGCGCTGCCGCCAGGGCCTTTGCGCGTACTGGGCCGGGTCCATGCGCTGGCCCGCCTCCCGCATGGCCCGCACCAGGCGGCCGCGCAGGTCGGCCGCAAACACAGGGTCGTCCACCACCACATTGGCTTCACGCGCCAGCAGCAGGCTCAAGGGGTCGAGATTGGACGAGCCCACCGTGGCCCAATGGCCATCGATCACCGCCACCTTGGCGTGCAGAAAGCTCGGGGAATATTCGTAAATCTCCACGCCGGCGGCCAGCAGGGCCCCGTAGACCGGTCGGGACGCGTGGTACTGCATGAAATACTCGTAGCGGCCCTGCAGCAGCAGCTGCACCTTGACCCCGCGCCGCGCCGCCAGCACCAGGGCCTTGCGTAGCTTGCGCCCTGGCACGAAGTAGGCATTGGCAATGATGATTTCCTGTCGCGCCGCGCCAATGGCCTTGCGGTAGGCCTTTTCGATGCGGCCGCGATTGCGCAGGTTGTCGCGCAAGAGCAGTCCGGCGCGCGCCAGGCGGGCGCGCTTGGCCGCTTCTTTGCGGGCCTGGTGCGCATGGGAAAACTGCGCCCTGACCGTGCGCAACGCACTCAGCGCGGCCGGGAAATCACGATGCCTGACCTCGCTGACGGTCTGCATGCGCCACCACAGCTGGGCCATGGTGTCCTGCGCCTGCTCCACCAGCGCACCGACGGCGCATACGGCGAAGTCAAATCGCGGCGATGCCAGCTGCCCGTAGTTGGGGTCATGGAAATCGTCGAGGATGTTGATGCCGCCGCAGAAAAGCGCTTCGCCATCGACCACGCACAGCTTGCGGTGCAGGCGCCGCCAGCCGCTGGGAATGAGCAAGCCCAGCGGCCCCAGCGGCGAGTAAACCCGCCACTGCACGCCCGCCTCGTCAAAGCGCTGCTGCCACTCTGCGGGCAGGGCGCCGGTGCCCAGGCCATCGACCACCAGCCGGGTCGTCACGCCTCGCAGCGCCGCACGGACCAGGGCCTGGGCGACGCTGGCCCCGGAACCCGTGAAGTCGAAGATATAGGTTTCCAGCCGCACGTCCAGCTGGGCCCGGTCCATGGCCTCGATCAACGCGGGAAACAGCTCCTTGCTGCCTTGCAGCAGCTCGACTTGGTGGCCATGGCTCAGGTACAGGCTCAGCGGCATGTCAGATGGCAAACTCCGCGATCAGCGGCAAATGGTCGGACATGCGCCACCAGATGCGGCCGCGCGGAACATGCTGCCCCAGCGGCCTGAGGCCGCGCGAGTAGACATGGTCGAGCTGCACCAGCGGCAGCCGGGCCGGATAGGTGGGGCAGGACACACCCTCAGACGCTACCAAATCGATAGCGTGCAGCGCCCGTCTGATCTGGGATCCCCAGTCATTGAAGTCGCCGGCCACAAGCAGCGGGGCGTGCGGCGGCACTTCCCGCTCGATGAAGCGCCGCAGCTGGGCGACCTGGCGCACGCGGCTTCCCGGAATCAGCCCCAGATGGACGACGATCACATGGATCAGCCGCTCATGGGCGGCCACCTCCACGTGCAACAGCCCGCGCTGCTCGAAGCGATGGTCGGACATGTCTTCATGCTGGTGCCCCAGCACCGGCCAGCGCGATAGCAGCGCATTGCCGTGCTCGCCGTGGCGCGTAACGGCATTGGTGCGGTACACCGCCTCATAACCCTCGGGCGCCAGGAACTCGGCCTGCGGCAGTTCGGGCCAGCGGGTGAAATAACGCTCCTCGCGCCGGTGGACCCTGCGCACCTCCTGCAGACAGACGATGTCGGCGTCCAGCTGCTCGACGGCATGGCCCAGGTTGTGGATCTCCAGCCGGCGCTGCGGGCCGAAGCCCTGCACACCCTTGTGGATGTTGTAGGTCGCAACACGAAGAAGATGGGGCGCAGTGCTCACGCCGCAAATTGTGGCAGCAACAGAATGGCTTCGGCGTTCGACGGCGAAAAACAGCGGTCAGCCGCTTCGCGCCAGGGCAGCCACTGGTAGGCCGTGTGCTCGCGCGGACTGAGCGCGACCGGCGTGCCGGCCGGCACCCGCAGGCCGAACAGGCGCTCGGTATTGCGTGTGACGCCGGGCGCATAGCGCTGCTGCCACTGCGGGTAGATGTCGTACACGTTCTCCAGCCCCCAGTCGCGCAGGCCGGCGGCCAGCAGCGTGCCCGGGCCGCAGGCTATGCCCGTTTCTTCCAGCACCTCGCGCACGGCCGTGTGCCGCCAATCCTCGTTCACATGGTCCTTGCTGCCTGTGACCGATTGCCAGTAGTCGGCCGCATCGGCACGCCGGATCAGCAGCACGTCGAGCGCCGGCGTGTAGATCACCACCAGCACGGATTCGGGGATTTTGAAAGCCTTGGCCATGAACAAAGGGCACCGATGCGGCGCCCTTTGATTCTGCCTCAAGCCTCTTTCAAGAGGCTCATCAGGCCGCAGCCGGATTGCGCAGCCTGATGTG
>JBOHHM010000323.1:0-18750 GCA_050725495.1 Burkholderiaceae bacterium
CATCAGCGGAGTCAATGTCGCTTCCATGGCGCCAAACACGATGACCGACTTCTCCAGATAGGCCGTCTGGTGGAACCAGTGGGCGTAGTGGTGGTCGAGCACCCATTCCATCATCGGCCAGGCCATCACCGGAAAGCCCGGCACAAAATGCACGGCGCCGCCCGCGCCCCCCGCGCAGCTGAAGCCGGGAATCTTGTTGTAGGGGTTGGGGATGATTTGCGCGCCCTTGGGAAACACGCCCATGTTCAGGCGGTGGATGTTGTCGGGCCGGTCGGGTTCATAGACCGTGCCCTGCTCCTTCGCGACATCCTGCATGCGCTCGCGGATCAGGCTTTCGGCCAGCGGGTGAAGTTCCAGCGCCACGCCCAGCGCTTCGGCCGCGCATTGGCGGGTATGGTCGTCGGGCGTGGCACCGATGCCACCGCAGGAGAACACCACATCGCCCGAGACAAACGCGCGCATGAGGGTGGCCGTGATGCGCTCGGGCGAATCACCGACATAGTCCGCATAGGCGAGCTGCAAGCCGCGTGCCGCCAGCAGTTTGATGAGCTTGGGCAGGTGTTTGTCGGCGCGTTTTCCCGAGAGGATTTCGTCACCGACGATGACGAGGCCGAAGTCGGCCGGCACTTCAGGGTGCGGTGATGGTGTGGGACTTGGAATCATCGGGCAATACCAGTGGCGTCGGCTCTGAGGGCACAGGCGGGGCCGCCGCCACTGACTCGGCGCGCAGCTTTTCCAGGACGGTCAGGCAGTAATGGGCGAACCAGAGCGAGGCAAACGCAAACACCAGGGTGTAGATCCAGATCGCCAGCGGCACCAGGATCACGAAGGCCGCGGCAAACAGCGCGCCCGAGGCCCAGACGATGCTGGGCGCGGCGCCCAGATAACCGGTGAGGATGCCTATGCCCAGCAGCCAGCCGCGGTGCCGGCGCAGGATTTCGCGCCGCTCGTCCTTGCTGGCATGCTCGGCCAGAGCGTCGTAGACCATGACACGGTAGGTCAGCCAGCCCCAGATCAGCGGCGGCAGCACCAGAATCAACGGGGGCACCAGCCAAAACGGGATGGAGATCACGAGCGCCATCAGGGCCAGCAGCGCCGATCCGAGCGACCAGAGCACGCCAGCGAGCAGCGAGCCCCCCTTTTTGCGCTCCAGCTGCGCAAAGCGGCGCTCGCTCACCAGACCGACCAGGGCCGGCGTCATCATGGCGGCCACGACCAGCAGGGACAACACCACGATGACGGGGGTAACCGAGAAAATCACGATCAGCGGCGCCACCACGGTCTTGAGTTTGCCCGCACCGACACCATCCAGCCAGCTCCACAGCGCGCTGACCCAGGCCGAAGCGTCGAGCACGCCGCGCACCCAGTCCAGCGCCAAGTCCCAGTAGAAATAGCCCAGACCCAGAGCCAGGGCGACCATCAGTACCAGCGGCAGGAACGACAGGGCAATCACCCGCGGATGCAGGCAGTAGGCCACGGCGCGCCAGAAGGAGTCGAGAAGCAGGCTCATGGGGTTGAGCATAACCCGGGCAGGGGTTTGGCGTTCAGCGTTGGGCGTTGAGCGTGAAAAACCGTCTGGCCTCGCCCACGCTCAACGCCGAACACTCAACGCTCAACCTCTCCCGACCAGTCGCTTCAGGCCCAGCCACTGCTGGGCCCAGAAGCCGCGCCCGTAGTCGCGTCCCTGCTCGACCTGGTCGCGCACGCCGGTGGCGTCATAGCGCTGCTCGAAATTGGCGGTGCGAAACAGCATGTCCCACCAGGGCAGCAGGACGCCGAAGTTGTGCCCCCCCAGCGTTCCCCTGCCCGCTGTTTCATGGCCCAGCCCTACGCTGTGGTGCAGCCGGTGAAAGCGCGGGCTGATCCACAGCCGCTCGCCCACCGGGCCAAACCACAATCTCAAGTTGGCATGCTGCAGGCTCTCGCTGAGCTGGGTGAAGGCCACGATGGCGATGAACTGGCCAGGACCCACGCCAATGAGCTGAGCCGCGACCACGGCAAGGCTGTCGCGCAGGATGTCGTCGAGCAAGTGGTTGCGGTTGTCGCTCCACATGGTCATTTGACGCTGCGCATGGTGCAGCGAATGCAGGCCCCACCACCAGTTGAACCGGTGTTGGCCGCGGTGGATCCAGTAGTCGACAAAATCGAAGGCGACCAGGTAGATCAGCAGGCTCACCAGGGGCTGGTCGGTCACCCCCGGCCAGAGCCCGTCGAGATGAAATGTGGCCCAGCCCTCGACCCGCAGCATGCCGAACAGGTCGTCGAACAGCGGGTCGAGCGAGAAAAACAGGGCCAGGCGGAACAGGCCGAGCCGGTGGATCAGGGTGTAGAGGATGTCGGTGCGGATGGTGACGCGGTCGGTCACGGCTTCCACTGGTCGCCAGCGCTGCAGCGGCCCCACGAACACCACCAGAATGGCGATCTGGAGCATTCCCACCATCAGCCAGCCGGTGGCGACAAATGCGTCTTCCACCAGATTGCCCATGCCGAGCGCGAACACCGGCGGCTGGACCAGGGTTTCAAACAGCCACTGCTGGGCAGAGGAGAAAGTGTCAGCAAACCAGTCCATGACTTACTTCGTTTGGGCCGCGATCCAGGCCTTGAAATCGGGGTGCTCGCGCAGCGTCTGGAAGCAAAAGCCCTTGTCCTTCAAGCCCACGATCAGCGGCTCCAGCACAGCAGGCGCCCAGGCGTCCTTGCGCGACCAGATGCCCAGATGAGCCAGCAGAATGTCGCCAGGCTTGATCTCGCGCAGCGCCTTTTTCAGCAGCATGTCGTTGCGGAACTTTTCGCTGGGCAGCTCGTCGCCCAGAAAACCAGCCGGCGACCAGCCCACATGCTCGTAGCCGCAGGCCCTGGCCACCGCCAGCAGCTTGGGCGAGGTCTTGCCGCCAGGCGCGCGAAACAGCGGCAGCGGCTTCTTGCCCGTGTAGTCCTGCAGGCGCTCGGCCGCATAGGCGATTTGCCCGCAGTACTTCTGAGCGTCCCAGGTGAATTCACGGCCCTCGAAAGCCCCGGCCGAGGGCCGGATGCGAAAGCGCGGCTCCAGCCCCGGCACATCGCCGCGCCAATAGACATGGTCGTAGGTGTGCGAGGCAAATTCGTGGCCTTCGGCGGCGCGGGCTTTCCACCACGGCGCCCAGTGGTCGCCCAGGCTTCCATCACCAACCTTGGTGCGCTCGTTGGCGGCAAAGAAAGTGACCTTGACCTGCTGGCGCTTGAGCACCTCGGCCACCAGCGGCGCCACCTCCATGTGGCCGGTGTCGAAGGTCAGGTACAGCCGTTTCTCGCAAGAATTTGCCCCCGCGGCCCAGGTGGAATGGGTGCATGCCGCTATCAAAACTGCAGCAATCAGCCGCGGCTTAGCGAGGCGCGTGATCCAGCGTCCAGACTCCATGCGGCGACTTCCCAACGTTGACCTGGTGAACGATTTTTCTGGATTCGGTGTCGATCACGGTGAGCTTCCTGGCCCAGCGCGAGCTCACCATCAGCAGCTTACCGTCGGCCGACACCTCTATGCAATCGGGTCCGCCCGGTGCAGAGTAATGACCCACGGCCTCCAGGGTCTGCAGGTCGATCTTGCTGATAGTGTTGGCCACGCGGTTGCTCACAAACACATGGCGCTTGTCACCGGCGGCGCGGAAGGCGTGGGCGCCGTCACCGGTGGCGATGACCTTGGTGCGCCTGGGCTCTTTGCCGCTGACGTCGTAGACCTCCACGCCGTTGCCGCCGGTCAGGCCCAGCAGCAGGGTCTTGTCGTCCGCCGTGCCGTACACATCGGCCGGCATCGGGCCGGTCTTGACGCGCCACTTGATGGTTTGGGTCGCCAGGTCCACCGCCACCAGCTCGTCGCTGTCCTGCATGGAGACAAACACCGTGGTGCTCTTGCTGTCGATCCAGAGATGGCTGGGCGTCTTGCTGGAGGCCACGCGCTTGACCAGCGTCAGGTCCCTGCCGTCCCAGCGGTAGATATCGACATGGTTGAGCCGGTTGGCCGCCGTGACAAACCACTTCATGTCGGGCGAAAAACGCAGCTGGTAGGGGTCGAGAATGCCGCGCACCGTGCGCTGGACTTCCGCGGTTCTGGGGTCGATGAAGGTCAGCGAATCCGCCAGCGCATTGGCAATGATGATCGACTTCTCGTCCGGCGTCATGTACAGGTGATGCGGCTCCTTGCCCGTGGAAATGCGCTTGCTTTCTTTCCAGCTGGCAGGGTCGACGACGCTGACATTCGCGTCCAGCGAGTTCAGCACAAAAATCGGGCGGGACTGGGCCCCTGCCGGGAGGGGGGAAATGGCCACCAGCCAGACGGCCAGGACAGTGGCAAAACGGGGAACGAAGTTCACGAGAAGGTACTCTTTGGGCAACCGGCAAGTGTAGCCGCCCGTCGCTACCCGCCCGGCCCTGGCTTAACATTCGCTCACGGATTTGATCAAGGCCAATGGTGTCCGGCTCGAACGACGACAGCTTGCTGCGCCCCCGCCCGCCCCGTCGGTGGTGCGCCCGCCCGGGCTATGCCAACGACACCCGGACCAGATCTTCCGCACCCAGCCAGCGCCACTGGCCGGGCGCCAGATCCGGCGGCAAGACGAGGTCGCCGATTTGCGAGCGGTGCAAGCCCTCCACCCGGTTGCCCACGGCGGCCAGCATGCGCTTGACCTGGTGGTACTTGCCTTCGGTCAGCGTCAGGCGCAAGTGATGGCTGGCGCCTGCCATACCGACGATGGCGCAGGCGGCCGCGCGCACGGGTTTCGGGTCGTCGTCCAGCACCACGCCATCCAGCAAGCGCTGCACCTGGCCGTCGTCCAACGCATGCTTGGTCCTGACTTCGTAGACCTTGGGCACATGGCGCCTGGGCGAACTCATGCGGTGAATGAACTGTCCGTCATCGGTGAGCAGCAGCATGCCGGTCGTGTCCTGGTCCAGCCGGCCGACCGCCTGCACCCCCTGCACCGCGCCCTTTTGCGGACGCTGACGCAGTGGCGCGGGAAGCAGGGTGTAAATGCTCGGGTAGGTCGAGGGCTTTTGCGAACACTCGGTTCCCGCGGGTTTGTGCAGCAGCAGATAAGCCTTCTCGTGGTATTCCCACTCCACGCCCTGGACCGAGAAGCGCAAGCCTTCTGCTATGAAGTCCATAGCGGGCCCCACACATTTTTCCTGGGCCACCGATACAAAACCCTGCTGGATCAGGCCGGCGCAGACGCGCCGCGTGCCAAAGCCCTGGGTGTAGAGAACTTCCTGTAGTTGCATCTTGTAGAGTGTCGCTGTGGAGGATCGCGAGCAAGCGCTTGACAGCGGCCACGTTCGGGGTGTTTTCGTGATTTTTTTTACTATCCGGAAATGACCCTGAAATATAGACTGAATTCCTAAATACTTATTACACGGAAAGTGGCTGGGGAGTCACCGCGCATGAGCAAATACTCGGGGTGGTTATTCGTCGGGCTGGCATTGCCGGCCTGCCTCCTGTTGGGCGCGTTGATTCATGCCTGGTGGCAGCGGCGGGCTGCGCGCGAACGGCGACGCATTCCCAGGCACTGGCCCCTGAGTCCGCGGCTGCTGGCCAACAGCGAAGAACGCCGCGTCTGGCACTGGCTGGCCCGCGCTTTTTTTGATCATCACGTCATGATCAAAATCCCCGTCACCCGCTTCACGCTGCCACGCACCAAGGAGCACGGACTGCACTGGTACGAACTGCTCAGTGGTGTGTATTGCACCTTCACCGTCTGCGCGTCCGACGGCCATGTGATTGGCTGCGTCGATGTACCCGGCCGCTTCGGGCTGAGCAGAAAGAACCAGATCCTCAAGCACACCCTCCTGGCCCAATGCGGCATCGCCTACTATGTGATCCAGTCCGACAGTCTGCCCACTCTCCACGAAATCCGCACCGAGTTCCTGGGCGAGATCGCCTCCAAATCCCGGGACCGCGAGCGCGACGAAGCCGCCATCGTGGCCGCCAGGGTCAATTTGCGCGCCGCACTGGACCGCCAGCGCCACATCCGCAACAGCGACCTGAGCCCGCTGACCCCCTCGCCAGGCCAGCACCCCGAGGCCGGCCCCGGCGACTCTGCTCCCGGTCCGCTGCAAGCCAACTCCTTCCTCACGCCGCTGGACAGCCGCAAAGCCGATCTGCGATAACTCAGCCGGGACGAAAAACGCCTGCGTCTGAGCGAAAGACAACAGGCCAGGATCGCGAAAGGCGAAATCCGCAAGCTTGCGGACAAACCGCCGCAAACACGTAGCAGCGCACAAGAAAAAACCCCAACCGCGAACGGGCCGGGGTTTTGGTAAATGGTGGAGCTGGGGGGATTTGAACCCCCGTCCGTCAGCCTTCTTCGCGCAGATCTACATGTTTAGCGGTCTGGTTTGAGTCTCGCCACCCGTGTCGCGCAGTCGCACGCTACACGGGCCGCCAGCACCCTATTGTCTCGCTCCCAACCAAGGTACCCGGTCCAGAGCCAGCCGATGTGAATAACCTTACAGCCGGGAGCCCTGACTTGCGCCAAAACCCCTTGCCCAGCCCATCGGCCTGCTGTTGTAAGGCTCACTGGTTATTAAGCAGCGAGTGCGAAACGTTCGTCGTTTGCAGTTACTTTGTTTCAGCTGTTTTACGAGGTGACTGAACCTCGACATGCCCCGCTGCGATTCCGAACCCACGTCGAAACCAATGCAGCCCCAAGTACCCTATTCTAGCTCTGACCGCCGTTTTTGGCTTTGCCAGTGCAAACCTCAGCTCGCGCTGCAACCACGCCTCAGGCGTTGGGCAGCAAGTGCAAGAGCTGTAGCGGCGAATCGATCGCAGCCTGCGCACCCCATTGGGTAGAGTCGGCCCCGTTGCCGAGGTAGCCGTAGGTCGCCACCACGGTTCCCATGCCGGCGGCCAGCCCTGCGACCACATCCCGTTCATCATCGCCCACATACAGGCAGCGTTGCGGCGCAATGCCCAGACGCCGCGCTGCTTCGATCAGCGGCGCCGGATGGGGCTTGGTGTGGGGCGTGGTGTCGCCGCTGACGACCGCCCCCGCAGTGGCAAACAGCGCCATGCTGCGGGTGAGCGGTTCGGTGAAGCGCGAGGCCTTGTTGGTGACAACGCCCCAGGGCAGACGGCGCGCCACCAGCTGCTCGATGAGCGTCACCACGCCCTGGAACGCGAAGGTGCGCTGGGTCATGCAGGCTTCGTAGTTGAGGAAAAACTCTTCGCGCAGGGCCGCAAAGTCGGGGTGGTCGGGGGTGAGGCCGAAGGCTTCACCTATCATGCCGCGTGCGCCAGCGCCGGCCATCGGCCGATAGCGCTCCAGCGGCAGGGAGGACAGGCCCCGGTCGGTTCTCATTTTGTCGGCAGCCGCACCCAGATCGGGGGCACTGTCGATCAGGGTGCCGTCCAGGTCGAACAGCACGGCTTGAATGTCTTTGAACACTTGGTGTCAGTCCTCGTCAGCCGTCTTTTTGTGTGGCAAACAGGTAGTTCACGCTGGTGTCGGCGCTCAGCCAGTAGCGACGCGTCAGCGGGTTGTATTCCATGCCGCGTGTGTGCTGAAGCTCCAGCCGCGCCGCGCGGCAATAGCCGGCCAGCTCACTGGGACGGATCAGCTTGGCGTATTCATGGGTGCCGCGCGGCAGCAGGTTGAGCACGTACTCGGCGCCCACGATGGCAAACAGGAACGATTTCGGATTGCGGTTGATGGTGGAAAAAAACACCCAGCCACCGGGCTTGACCAGCGTGGCGCAGGCCTTGACCACCGAAGCCGGATCGGGCACATGCTCCAGCATTTCCATGCAGGTGACCATGTCAAAACTGCCCGGCCGCTCCGCGGCCAGCGCCTCGGCGCTGATTTCACGGTACTGCACATCGGGGGTTTGCGCCTCCAGCGCGTGCAGCTGGGCCACCCTGAGCGCCTTGGTCGCCAGGTCGATGCCCAGCACCTGGGCGCCTTTGCGCGCCATCGAATCGGCCAGGATGCCGCCGCCACAACCCACGTCCAGCACCTGTTGGCCCTGCAGCGGCCCAATGGTGTCGATCCAGTCCAGCCGCAGGGGGTTGATCTGGTGCAGAGGGCGAAACTCGCTATCGGGATCCCACCAGCGGTGCGCCAGATCGGAGAATTTGGCCAGCTCGGCCGGGTCGGCGTTCAGTGTGTCACTCATGCGCTCATTTTCCTCGAAACCATGAGAAAAAGCCCCCGAGCCTAGGCTCGCGGGGCTTTCTTGCAGCGATCCCGAGGGACTACTTTTACTTGGAGCCGTTGGCGCGGGTACCGACCACTTCGATTTCCACGCGACGGTTCTTCGCGCGGCCTTCGGCGGTCTTGTTGTCGGCCACAGGCTGCTTCTCGCCCTTGCCTTCGGTGTAGACGCGGTTCTTTTCGATGCCCTTGGAGACCAGGTAAGCCTTCACGGCCTCGGAACGCTTGACCGACAGCTTCTGGTTGTAAGCATCGTTGCCCACGGAGTCGGTGTGGCCGACGGCGATGATCACTTCGAGGTTGACACCCTTGACCTTGCTGGTCAGATCGTCGAGCTTGGCCTTGCCCTCGGGCTTCAGAACGGCCTTGTCGAAATCGAAGAAAGCGTCAGCGGCGTAGGTGACCTTGGTGGCGGCGGGCGGCTGGGGAGCGGGTGCCGGGGGAGCGACCACGGGAGCCGGTGCCGGGGCGGGCGCGGCGACGGGAGCTGGCGCCGGTGCAGCCTTAGGAGCCAGGGCGCCATCACAGGCGGCGACAGCCGTAGCCGGGGTCCAGCTGGCATCACGCCAGCAGAATTCGTTGGAGCCGTTCTTCCATGCGGTGCCATCGGCAGCACGCCAGTTGTCCACGGATTGGGCGCCAGCGGCGGTTGCGAGCGCTGCAGAGGCAAACAACATCGCCACTTTGTTCAGTTTCTTCATGGTTCTCCTCTTGGGGGGAAAAAGCCGCAGCCGCGCTGCGAAACAGGACGCTTTCAGTGACCATCACCAAAAGCGTTGATTTAATTGTGCCATACGTCCTTAGCTAATCCCGGCCAAAACGGGCCGCACATTAGCCTGCAAAAGCCCAATTGCGCGCATATGTTGCTACTTTGCGACAGCCTCTTGCCCGTAAAATCAAAGCTCATTCGCCGCCACCTCCCCTTCTCATGACCCAGTTCGCCAAAGAAACCCTGCCCATCAGTCTTGAAGAGGAAATGCGGCGTAGTTACCTCGACTACGCCATGAGCGTGATCGTGGGCCGTGCCCTGCCCGATGCGCGCGACGGCTTGAAGCCCGTGCACCGGCGCGTGCTGTTTGCCATGCACGAGCTCAACAACGACTGGAACCGGCCCTACAAGAAATCGGCCCGTATTGTTGGCGATGTGATCGGTAAATACCACCCGCATGGCGATCAGTCGGTCTACGACACCATTGTGCGGATGGCGCAGGACTTCTCGATGCGCCACATGCTGGTGGACGGCCAGGGCAACTTCGGCTCGGTCGACGGCGACAACGCCGCGGCGATGCGCTACACCGAAATCCGCCTGGCCAAGATTGCGCACGAGATGCTAGCCGACATCGACAAGGAAACGGTTGACTTCGGGCCCAACTACGACGGCAGCGAGAAAGAGCCCCTGGTATTGCCGAGCAAACTGCCCAACCTGCTGGTCAACGGCTCGGGCGGCATCGCGGTGGGCATGGCCACCAATATCCCGCCGCACAACCTCAGCGAGGTGGTGGACGCCTGCCTGCACCTGCTGCGCCAGCCGCAGGCCTCGATCGACGAGTTGATGGAAATCATTCCGGCGCCCGACTTCCCCACGGCCGGCATCATCTACGGCATCAACGGCGTGAGGGACGGCTACCGCACCGGTCGCGGCAAGGTCGTGATGCGCGCCAAATGCCACTTCGAGGACATCGACAAAGGCCAGCGCCAGGCCATCATCGTGGACGAGCTGCCCTACCAGGTAAACAAGAAGACCCTGCAAGAGCGCATGGCCGAACTGGTGCACGAAAAGAAGATCGAGGGTATCAGCCACATCCAGGACGAGTCGGACAAGTCCGGCATGCGCCTGGTGATCGAGCTCAAGCGCGGTGAAATGCCCGAGGTGGTGCTCAACAACCTGTACAAGCAGACCCAGCTGCAGGACACCTTCGGCATCAACATGGTGGCCCTGGTCGACGGCCAGCCCAAGCTGTGCAACCTGAAAGACCTGATCAGCGTCTTCCTGCAGCACCGCCGCGAGGTCGTGACACGGCGCACCGTGTTCACGCTGCGCAAGGCGCGCGAGCGCGGCCATGTGCTTGAAGGCCTGGCCGTGGCGCTGGCCAACATCGACGACTTCATCGCCATCATCCGCAACGCCCCCACGCCGCCGGTGGCCAAGGCCGAGCTGATGAGCCGGCCCTGGGACAGCAAGTTGGTGCGCGAAATGCTGACCCGCACGCGCGCCGATGGCGGCGTGGTCAACGCCGACGACTACCGTCCCGAGGGCCTTGACAAGGAATTTGGCATGGGTGGCGACGGGCTGTACCGCCTGAGCGACACCCAGGCGCAGGAAATCCTGCAAATGCGTCTGCAGCGCCTGACCGGGCTGGAGCAGAACAAGATCGTGGCGGAGTACAAGGAGGTCATGGCCGAGATCGAGGACCTGCTTGACATTCTGGCCAGGCCCGAGCGCGTCTCGACCATCATTGGCGATGAGCTGACCTCGATCAAGCAGGAATTCGGCCAGACCAAGCTGGGCGCGCGCCGCAGCCAGATCGAGCACAGTGCCTACGATTTGAGTACCGAAGACCTGATCACGCCGACCGACATGGTGGTCACGCTCAGCCACAGCGGCTACATCAAGAGCCAGCCGCTCTCCGAATACCGCGCGCAAAAGCGCGGCGGGCGCGGCAAGCAGGCCACGGCCACCAAGGAAGACGACTGGATCGACCAGCTCTTCATCGCCAACACGCACGACTACATCCTGTGCTTTTCCAATCGCGGCCGGCTGTACTGGCTCAAGGTCTGGGAAGTGCCGCAGGGCTCGCGCGGCTCGCGTGGCCGCCCCATCGTCAACATGTTCCCGCTGCAAGAGGGCGAGAAGATCAATGTGGTGCTGCCCTTGACCGGCGAGTTCCGCAGCTTCCCGGCCGACCATTACGTGTTCATGGCCACCTCGATGGGCACGGTCAAGAAGACCACGCTCGACGAATTCAGCAACCCGCGCAAGGCCGGCATCATCGCGGTCGACCTGGACGAAGGCGACTATCTGATTGGCGCGGCGCTGACCGACGGCCAGCATGATGTGATGCTGTTCTCCGACGGCGGCAAGGCCGTGCGCTTTGACGAAAACGACGTGCGCCCCATGGGCCGCAATGCGCGCGGCGTGCGCGGCATGATGCTGGAAGACAGCCAGGGTGTGATCGCCATGCTGGTGGCCGAGGACGAGCAGCAAAGCGTGCTGACCGCGACCGAGAACGGCTACGGCAAGCGCACCAGCATCACCGAATACACCCGCCACGGCCGCGGCACCAAGGGCATGATCGCGATCCAGCAAAGCGAGCGCAATGGCAAGGTCGTGGCTGCGACGCTGGTCCATGTGGACGATGAAATCATGCTGATCACGGACAAGGGTGTGCTGGTGCGCACCCGCGTCAGCGAAATCCGTGAACTCGGCCGCGCGACCCAGGGCGTGACGCTGATTGGCCTGGACGAAGGCTCCAAGCTCAGCGGCCTGCAGCGCATCGTGGAAAACGATGCCAATCCCGCGGAAGGCGAAAGCGGTCCCGAGGAAGAGCCCGGCAGCACCGGCTGATTGCTATTGTTTTGATAGCTGTACGCGCCCTTATCCCAAGGGCCAATCGGCTTTTTTTGCTTGGAAACCTGTGATGAAGCGCCCCTACAATTTTTCGCCCGGCCCGGCCGCCATCCCCGAGGAGGTGCTGGCCCAGGCGGCCGCCGAAATGCTCGACTGGCATGGCAGCGGCATGAGCGTGATGGAGATGAGCCACCGCGGCAAGGAATTCATCTCGATCTGCGAGCAGGCCGAGGCCGACCTGCGCGAATTGCTGGCCGTGCCGGCCCAGTTCAAAATCCTGTTCATGCAAGGCGGCGGGCTGGCGGAAAACGCGATTGTTCCGCTCAATCTCTCGCATGGCGCCAGCGCCGACTTTGTGGTGACCGGCAGCTGGAGCCAGAAGTCGCAGAAAGAAGCGCGCAAATACTGCAACGTGAACATCGCGGCCAGCAACGAGCCCGACGGCCACACCAGCCTGCCCGAGCCCGAGCGCTGGCAGCTCAGCCGCGAGGCCCGCTATGTGCACATCTGCTCCAATGAAACCATCCATGGCATCGAATTCCACGAACTGCCGGACCTGAAGGCCCTGGGCAGCGACGCCCCGCTGGTGATCGACTTTTCCTCGCATGTGGCCTCGCGCCCGGTCGACTGGTCGCGTGTCGGCCTGGCGTTCGGCGGCGCCCAGAAAAACCTGGGCCCGGCCGGCGTCACTCTGGTCGTGGTGCGCGAAGACCTGCTGGGCCATGCCCTGGCCGCCTGCCCCAGCGCGTTTGACTACAAGATCGTGGCCGACCACCAGTCGATGTACAACACGCCGCCCACCTATGCGATCTACATCGCCGGGCTGACCTTCCAGTGGCTCAAGCGGCAGCGCGAAGGCGAGCTCAGCGGCATCGCGGCCATGGAGCGGCGCAACATCGCCAAGGCCGAGCTGCTGTACGACTTCGTTGACGGCTCGCAGTTTTACCTGAACAAGGTGGCGAGGAACTGCCGCTCGCGCATGAACGTGCCTTTCTTCCTGCGCGACGAGACCCGCAACGAGGCCTTTCTGGCGGGTGCCAAGGCCCGGGGCCTGTTGCAGCTCAAGGGGCACAAATCGGTCGGCGGCATGCGTGCCAGCATCTACAACGCCATGCCGCTGGCCGGCGTGCAGGCGCTGGTGGACTACATGCGAGAATTTGAGAGAACCCAGAGCTGACCATGGCCAAGACACTTTCCGAACTCCGCACCCAGATTGATGCCGTCGACAGCGAGCTGCTGGCCCTGCTCAACCGCCGCGCGGCGCTGGCCAACGAGGTCGGCGAGATCAAGCGCGCCGAGGGCTCGGCGGTGTTCCGGCCCGAGCGCGAAGCCCAGGTCATCAACGGCCTGCAGGCGGCCAACCCCGGGCCGCTGAAGGCCGGCAACGTCGCCACCATCTGGCGCGAAATCATGTCGGCCTGCCGGGCGCTGGAAGCGCCGCAGCGCGTGGCCTACCTGGGGCCGGCGGGCACCTTCAGCGAAGAAGCGGCCGTGCGCTTCTTCGGCTCCAGCATCGAGCATGTGCCCTGCCTGAGCTTTGACGAGGTGTTCCACGCCGCCACCGCAGGCCGCGCCGACTTCGGCGTGGTGCCGGTGGAGAACAACACCGAAGGCGTGGTGACGCGCTCGCTCGACCTGTTCCTCAACTCGCCGCTGCATATCGTTGGCGAGACCAGCTTGCTGGTGCGGCACAACCTGCTGCGCCGGTCCGATTCGCTGCAAGGCATCGAAGCCGTCTACGCCCATCCGCAGGCGCTGGCCCAGTGCCAGGGCTGGCTCGCCACCCACCTGCCCGACGCCGAGCGGCGCGCCGCGTCGAGCAATGCCGAGGGCGCGCGCCTGGCCTCGACCAACCCGGCCTGGGCCGGCATCGCCAGCGAGCGCGCGGGCGCCGAGTTCGGCCTGCATGTGGTGGCCCCTGCGATCCAGGACGACGCCTACAACCGCACCCGCTTCGTCGTGGTCTGTCTGCCGCAGACGCAGTCCTTGCCCGAGGCCTCGGGCAAGGACTGCGTGAGCCTGATCGTCTCGGTGCCCAACAAGCCCGGCGCGGTGCACGACATCCTGGTGCCGCTGAAGGAGCACGGCGTGTCCATGACGCGCTTCGAATCCCGGCCGGCCCGTTCCGGCCAGTGGGAGTATTACTTCTACATCGACGTGCAAGGCCACCCGTCCCAGCCCCATGTGGCGGCGGCCCTGAAGGATTTGCAGGGCCTGTGCGCGTTCTACAAGATGCTGGGCACCTACCCGGTGAGCGAGTGATGACGAGGCAACGGGATGTTTGAACAACTGGGACTGATCGGCTGCGGCCTGATGGGCGGCTCGTTTGCGCTGGCGCTCAAGCGCGCCGGGCTGGTCAAGCGCGTGGTCGGCTACAGCAAGTCGCCGTCCACCACCGAGCGGGCGCGCCAGCTGGGCGTGATCGACGTCGAAGCACCCTCGGCCCTGCTGGCCGTCTCCGGCGCCGACATCGTGCTGCTGGCCGTGCCGGTGGCCGCGACCGAGGCCACGCTCAAGGCCATCAAGCACCTGGTCACGCCCCAGACGCTGATCATGGATGTGGGCTCGACCAAGCGCGATGTGGTCGATGCGGCCCGCCGTGTGCTGCGCGATCAGATCGGCTCGTTCGTGCCGGCCCACCCGATCGCCGGTCGGGAGGTCGCTGGCGTGGAACATGCCGACCCGGACCTCTACAGTGGCAAGCAGGTGATCCTGACGCCGATCGAGCGCACCCTGACGGCGCATCTGCAAAAAGCCTCGGAAGTCTGGGCCGCGATCGGCTGCCAGGTGATCAAGATGTCGCCTGAAGCGCACGACGCGGCCTATGCGGCCGTCAGCCATTTGCCGCATCTGATCGCTTTTGCGCTGATGAACGGGATCACCAACCAGGAGCGCGGCAAGGACTTCCTCTCGCTGGCCGGCCCGGGCTTTCGCGATTTCACGCGCATTGCCGCCAGCGACCCTCATGTCTGGCGAGACATCCTGATCGCCAACAAGGAGGAGCTGTTGGCGCAGTCCAAAATTTTCCAGCGCCACCTGCAGGCCATGGAAGTGATGATCTCCAGCAGCAATGGCGAAGCCCTGGCTGGCCTGATCGGTCAGGCCAGCCAGAACCGGGCCCATTGGCGCATGACTTCGTCCAAGCCACCCAAATAGATGTTTGCCACCGAATTCCTGGATCTTCCGCCCTTGAGCGCCGCGGGCGGCGCCGTCACGCTGCCCGGCTCCAAGAGCATCTCCAACCGGGTCCTGCTGCTGGCCGCGCTGAGCGCCGGCACGACCACCGTCCATGACCTGCTCGATTCGGACGACACGCGCGTCATGCTCGACGCCCTGCGCCAGCTCGGCTGCCGCATCGAGCAGCAAGGCAGCAGCGTCAGCATCGAAGGCCTGGATGGCCGGCTCACCACCGCCCAGGCCCGACTCTTCATGGGCAATGCCGGCACCGCCATGCGGCCGCTGACCGCCGCGCTGGCCGTGCTGGGCGGCGACTTCGAGCTCAGCGGCGTGCCCCGCATGCACGAGCGCCCCATCGGCGACCTGGTGGACGCGCTGCGCCAGCTCGGCTGCCAGATCGACTACCTGGGCAGCGCCGGCTACCCGCCCTTGCGCATCGGAACGCCCTCGCTGCAACTGACGGCACCGATTCAGGTGCGCGGCGATGTGTCGAGCCAGTTCCTCACCGCGCTGCTGATGGCGCTGCCGCTGGTGGCCCGGCGCGATATCGTGATCGAGGTCGTCGGCGAGCTGATTTCCAAGCCCTATATCGAGATCACGCTCAAGCTGCTCGCGCGCTTTGGCATTGCGGTGCAGCGCGAAGGCTGGCAGCGCTTCACCATCCCCGCCGGCTGCCGCTACCAGTCGCCCGGCAGCATCCATGTCGAGGCCGACGCCTCGTCTGCTAGCTATTTCATAGCGCTCGGCGCCCTCGCCGCGCCGACTGCCGGCCAAAAAGGCATCAGAATTCAGGGAGTCGGCGCCGACTCCATCCAGGGCGACATCCGCTTCATCGAGGCGGCCGAGCTGATGGGGGCGAAGGTCAGGAGCGGCCCCAACTGGCTCGAAGTGTCACGCGGCGCCTGGCCGCTCAAGGCCATCGAGCTCGACTGCAACCACATTCCCGACGCCGCCATGACCCTGGCCGTCATGGCCCTGTATGTCGACGGCACCACCACCCTGCGCAACATCGCGAGCTGGCGCGTCAAGGAAACCGACCGCATTGCCGCCATGGCGACCGAGTTGCGAAAACTCGGCGCCGCCGTGGACGAAGGGCCCGACTACCTGCGCGTCACGCCGCCGGCCGCGCCCACCGACTGGCGGGCCGCCAGCATCCACACCTATGACGACCACCGCGTGGCCATGTGCTTCTCGCTGGCCGCCTTCAACCCGGCGGCGCTGCCGGTGCGTATCCTCGACCCCAAATGCGTGGCCAAGACCTTTCCCGACTACTTCGAGACCCTGCTGTCGGTGTCGGACACTGCCACCGAGCGCATTCCCGTGATCTGCATCGACGGCCCCACGGCCTCGGGCAAGGGCACGGTGGCAGCGGCCGTGGCCGAGCGGCTCGGCTACCACTTTCTGGACTCCGGCGCGATGTACCGTGTGACCGCCCTGGCCGCCACGCGCGCCGGCCTCGCCGTCGACAGCGCCCATGAAACCGCGATCGCGCTGATGGCCGAGCGTCTGCCCGTGCGCTTCGAGCACGGCAAGGTGCTGCTCGACGGTGCCGACGTGACCGAGGCGATCCGCACCGAAGAAGCCGGCATGAACGCCTCCAAAGTCTCGGCGCTGCCGGCCGTGCGCCTGGCCCTGGTCTCGCTGCAGCACCGCTTCCAGGAACTGCCCGGCCTCGTGGCCGACGGCCGCGACATGGGCACCATCATCTTCCCCGCCGCCTCGCTCAAGGTGTTTCTCACCGCGAGCGCCGCGAAGCGCGCCGAGCGGCGCCATAAGCAGTTGATTTCAAAGGGTTTTTCGACTACACTGGATAGTCTTCGCGCAGATCTGGAAGCGCGCGATGCGCGGGATTCGTCCCGCAGCGTTGCGCCTCTCAAACCGGCCGAAGACGCCTTGCTGCTGGACAACTCGGAAATGACGATTGAAGAATCGGTCGATCAGGTGTTGGACTGGTGGCAGGGCAAACAGCCTTTTGGGACTCACTCAAAAAGCTGAAGGCCCCTGCAGCCCCCACCGCGCCGCTGGCGCACAGGCTGTCGGGTTTGACAACTTAACCTGCGGAAAATCCGCACCAAACCGCCGCATTCAGCTGTAAGAACGATAGCAATCCCGCTGTCGGAACCCTGTCTGTGGTTGAGGAAACTCCATGTCTGAATCTTTTGCCGCCCTGTTTGAAGAATCGCTGCAACGCGCTGAAATGCGCGCCGGCGAAGTGGTCACTGCCGAAGTCGTGCGCATCGAGCACAGCTTCGTGGTCGTCAACGCCGGACTCAAGTCCGAAGCCTATGTGCCGATCGAAGAGTTCAAGAGTGACAAGGGCGAAATCGAAGTCCAGGTCGGCGACTTCGTGTCGGTGGCCATCGATGCCATCGAAAACGGCTATGGCGACACCATCCTGTCGCGCGACAAGGCCAAGCGCCTGGCTTCGTGGATGGCCCTGGAAAAGGCCCTGGAATCCGGCGAATTCGTGACCGGCACCACCAGCGGCAAGGTCAAGGGCGGCCTGACCGTTCTGGTCAACGGCATCCGCGCCTTCCTGCCCGGCTCGCTGATCGACACCCGTCCGATCAAGGACCTGACGCCGTACGAAAACAAGACCCTGGAATTCAAGGTCATCAAGCTCGACCGCAAGCGCAACAACGTGGTGCTCTCGCGCCGTGCCGTGGTCGAAGCCAGCATGGGCGAAGAGCGCGCCAAGCTGATGGAAACCCTCAAGGAAGGCTCCATCGTGCAGGGCGTGGTCAAGAACATCACCGAGTATGGGGCGTTCGTGGACCTGGGCGGCATCGACGGCCTGCTGCACATCACCGACATGGCCTGGCGCCGTGTCCGCCACCCGAGCGAAGTGGTCACCGCCGGCCAGGAAATCACCGCCAAGATCCTCAAGTTCGACACCGAGAAAAACCGCGTGTCGCTGGGTCTCAAGCAAATGGGCGACGACCCCTGGATGGGCGTGAACCGCCGCTACCCGCAAGGCACGCGCATGTTCGGCAAGATCACCAACATCGCCGACTACGGTGCGTTCGTGGAACTCGAGCCCGGCATCGAAGGCCTGGTGCACGTCTCCGAAATGGACTGGACCAACAAGAATGTCGCGCCCAGCAAGATCGTGTCCCTGGGCGACGAAGTCGAAGTCATGGTGCTCGAGATCGACGAAGACAAGCGCCGCATCTCGCTGGGCATGAAGCAGTGCAAGGCCAACCCGTGGCAGGAATTCGCGCAGAACACCAAGCGCGGCGACCGCGTCAAGGGCCCGATCAAGTCGATCACCGACTTCGGCGTGTTCGTGGGCCTGGCTGCCGGCATCGACGGCCTGGTGCACTTGAGCGACCTGTCCTGGAACGAGCCCGGCGAAGCCGCTGTGCGCAACTACAAGAAGGGCCAGGAAGTCGAAGCCATCGTGCTGGCCGTGGACGTGGACCGCGAGCGCATCTCGCTGGGCATCAAGCAGCTCGACTCCGATCCGTTCACGACTTTCGTGACGGTCAACGACAAGGGCCAGACCGTGACCGGCAAGGTCAAGAGCGTGGACGCCCGCGGCGCTGAAATCGACCTCGGCGGCGATATCGTCGGCTACCTGCGCGCCAGCGAAATCTCCCGCGACCGCGTGGAAGACGCCCGCAACGTGCTCAAGGAAGGCGACGAAGTGACGGCCGTGGTGGTGAACGTGGATCGCAAGACCCGCAACATCCAGCTGTCGATCAAGGCCAAGGACGCCGCCGACCAGCAGGAAGCCATGCAAAGCCTGAGCCAGCAGTCGGCCCGTGAAAGCGCCGGCACGACCAGCCTGGGCGCGCTGCTGCGGGCCAAGCTGGACAGCAGCGA
>JBOHHM010000324.1:0-6076 GCA_050725495.1 Burkholderiaceae bacterium
TCCAGTACATTGCCCTCGGACTTGCTCATCTTCTTGCCCTGGGCGTCGCGCACCAGGCCGTGGATGTAGACATGTTTGAACGGCACCCGGCCGGTGAAGTGCGTGGTCATCATGATCATCCGGGCGACCCAGAAGAAGATGATGTCGTAGCCGGTGACCAGCACGCTGCTGGGAAGGTAAAGGTCGAAGTCCCGAGTCTTCTCGGGCCAGCCCATGGTGGAAAAGGGCACGAGGGCCGAGGAATACCAGGTGTCGAGCACGTCCTCGTCGCGCGTCAGCGTCCTGCCCGGCGCCAGCTTGTCGGCCTGCGCCTGCGCCTCGGCCTCGCTGCGCGCCACATAGACGCGGCCGTTCTCGTCGTACCAGGCCGGGATCTGGTGGCCCCACCAGAGCTGGCGGCTGATGCACCAGTCCTGGATGTTGTTCATCCACTGGTTGTAGGTGTTGACCCAGTTCTCGGGCACGAAGCTCACGGCGCCGCTGGCCACCGCGTCGATGGCCTTCTGCGCGATTGATTTGCCGCTCGCGTCCTGCTCGCTAACCTTGCTCATCGCGACGAACCACTGGTCGGTCAGCATGGGCTCGACCACCTGGCCGGTGCGGGCGCAGCGCGGCACCACCAGCTTGTGCTTCTTGACTTCGGCCAGCAGGCCCAGCGCTTCGAGGTCGGCCACCACCTGCTGGCGCGCGACAAAGCGGTCCAGGCCGCGGTATTTCTTGGGCCCGTGCTCGTTGATCGCGGCGTCCAGCGTGAGCACGCCGATGATGGGCAGCTGGTGGCGCTGGCCCACGGCATAGTCGTTGACGTCATGCGCCGGTGTCACCTTGACCACGCCGGTGCCGAATTCCCTGTCCACATAGTCATCGGCGATCACCGGAATCATCCGGTCGCACAGCGGCAGGCTGACCTGCTGGCCGATCAGGTGCTTATAGCGCTCGTCCTCGGGATGCACCATCACGGCCACGTCGCCGAGCATGGTTTCGGGCCGCGTGGTGGCGACCGTGAGCGAGCCCGACCCGCTGGCCAGCGGGTAGCGGATGTGCCAGAGAAAGCCGTCTTCCTCCTCGCTCTCGACCTCGAGGTCGCTGACGGCGGTCTTGAGCACCGGGTCCCAGTTCACCAGGCGCTTGCCGCGGTAGATCAGGCCTTGCTCGTAGAGCTGCACAAAGGTCTCGGTCACGACCTTGGACAGCTTGTCGTCCATCGTGAAGTATTCCCGGCTCCAGTCCACGCTGGCGCCCATGCGGCGCATCTGCGTCGTGATGGTGTTGCCCGATTGTTCCTTCCAGTCCCAGACGCGGGCCACGAAGTTCTTGCGGCCCAGGTCGTGGCGGCTGATGCCTTGCTCCTGCAGCTGGCGCTCCACCACGATCTGCGTGGCAATGCCGGCGTGGTCGGTGCCGGGCACCCAGGCCGTGTTGTAGCCGCGCATGCGGTGGTAGCGCGTGAGGCTGTCCATGATGGTCTGGTTGAACGCATGGCCCATGTGCAGCGTGCCCGTGACATTGGGCGGCGGCAGCTGGATCGCGAACGCCGGCGCGTCGTCCTTCGGGGCCCGGCTGCCGCGAAAGCCGGCCTCGCCGTAGCCGCGCTGTTCCCACGCGGGGCCCCACTGGGCTTCGATCGCGGCCGGCTCGAAGGATTTGGTCAGGCTGTGGAGGCCGGGTTGTTGCAGGGTATCGCTCATGGCGTGAAGGGCAAATAAAAAAACGGCATCCCTGGGGATGCCGTTGAAAGACTGTTGCGGGATGGCCTGATTTTAGCGGTGCATGTCCTTAGCCGCTTCGATGCACTCGCGCAGCACCTTGGTGTCGCCGACCTGGTTGGCCAGCAGCAGGATCAGGCGGGCGTTGAGCAGTTCGGAGTCCTGCGGCGACAGGCCGGCGTGGGCGTCGAGCAACTGCTCGTAGAAGGCATCGGCGTCCTGAAAGTGGAGGGTGGTCTTCATGTCGGTTTCCTTTGACGCGTCCTTACTGCATGCCCAGCGACTTTTGCACGGCTGCGACCAGGTGGCTGTCCACGGCCTCGCCGGTGGCCGCCAGGTAGCCATCGGGTCGCACCAGGGCCCAGGCATGGCCGAACACGTGGCAGGCCCCCTGCAGGTGGCCCTGCGGGTCGCGCACATGTTCGCGCGCCTGGGCCCGGCCTTCCGTGCCCAGTACCTGCACGCCCCTGACCGGGGCATGCAGCGCGAGCTGCTGCAGCCGCTTGGCCGCCGCTGCGCTGAGCTCGCCGAACACCAGAACCAGCAGGTCGCCGTTGGCCCACTTCAGCAGGTCGTTGACAACGCCTTGGCTATGGTCGGCCCAGTCGAAGGCCACGTTCTGCACCGACTGCCCGCCCGTCGCTTCGCAGATCTGCGAGCGACTGTAGCTGTTGGCCACGGCCATGCGGCCGGTGTTGACCAGCTGGCGCGCGAAGGGGAACTGTCGGGCCAGGCCGATGGTCGCACAGCGGAAGGTGCGCTCCAGGCCGTCGGCCGGGCGCAGGAAGCGCGCCGTGCGGTTGGTGACCAGCACGTTTTGCTGCGCCGCTTCCAGGCGCTCGTCGTTGTAGCTGTCCAGCAGCGCGGGGGCGGCGCGCCCCCTGAGCACGGCCGCCAGTTTCCAGGCCAGGTTGTCGGCATCGGCCACGCCGGTGTTGCCGCCGCGTGCGCCGAAGGGGCTGACGATCTTGGCCGTGTCACCCATGAAGAACACGCGGCCTATGCGCAGACGGTCCAGGCACTGGCTGCGGTAGGCGTAGGGTCCGACCCAGACGATCTCGACCTCGGTGTCCTTGCCGAACTGGCGCGCGAGGCGCTCGCGCACCACGTCCTCCCGGCTCACGTATTCAGGGTCGGCGTTCGGGGCCATCTGGTAGTCGATGCGCCACACGTCGTCGGCCATCAGGTGCTGCCAGACCGCGCGGTTTTCGTTGAACGGCGCCTCGATCCAGGTGTGGCGCTCCACCGGCGGGTGCTTGGTGAAGCGCACATCGGCGATGCACCAGCGGTCGTCGCCGCGCTTGGTCTGCAGGGTCGCACCCGCCCACTGGTGAAACGGCGTGTGCGAGCCCGTGGCGTCGATCACATGCTCGGCCTCGATCTGGTAGGAGCCGGCCGGCGTTTGCACCGTGAGCGTGGCGGACTGGTCGTTCTGCTCGAAGGCCGTCACGCGCGACTTCCAGCGCAGCTCCACATGGCCGAGCTCGTAGATGCGCTCGACCAGATAGCCCTCGATGTAGAACTGCTGGATGTTGATGAACGGCGGCTGCGTGGAGAGGTTGAAGTTGCTCTGCTGGCGCAGGTCGAAGGAATACACCTCGTCGTCGCCGGCAAAGGTGCGGCCCACGCTCCACTGGATGCCTTTCCCGGCAATGCGATCGTAGATGCCGAGCTTGTCGAAGATCTCCAGCGACTTCTGCGTGTAGCAGATGCCACGCGAGGATGCACCCTTGACGCCCACGGTGTTGTCCTCGTCGAGCAGCACGGCCGGCAGCCCCAAGCGCGCCAGCGAGCAAGCCAGCGTGAGGCCGGTGATGCCGCCGCCCACGATCACGATCGGGTGGTGGCCGGCCTCACCGGTCTTGAGCTCGGGCGGCTCCACAAACGGGTACTCGGGCAGCCCATAACCCGTGCCCTCGGTGAACTCGTAGCCGTTGGTGAAGGTGGTCGCGGCGTAGTTTGCAGGCATAGGGGCCTCCAACATGCTTGTTGCTCCAGTATATGAGTGATTTTGGCTTTCAGCCCTTGTATCTGCTGTGCAGGTAGCTATAAAAATAATAGCAACTCACGCAAGCGGACGGCTTAATCGAGCGAAATGCCGCGGTCCTTGATCAGCTTGTGCCAGACCCGCGTTTCGGCGGCGGTGTAGGCCGCCATCACGGCGGCGTCGCTGGGCACCGGGTCCCAGGCCGCCTCGAACAGCTTCTTGCGCACGGCGGCATTGTTCAGCGCCGCCTGCATCTCGGCATTGATCTTGAGCTGGATCTCCTTGGGCGTGCTGGCGGGCACGACCAGGCCCTGCCAGGCATAGGCTTCGACGTCCTTGTAGCCGAGTTCGGCCATCGTCGGCACCTCGGGCAGCTGCGGGATGCGCTTGGCCGAGAGGATGGCCAGCGGCACCAGCTTGCCGGCCTTGATGTGGGGCATGCCGCTGGAGGTGTCGACCATCATCAGCGGGACCTGGCCGCCCATCACATCCTGCACGGCGGGCGCGGCGCCGCGGTAGGGCACGTGCACGACGAACAGGCCGCTGCGGCTCTTGAACAGCTCCATCGCCAGGTGGTGCGGGCTGCCGTTGCCAGGCGAGGCGTAGCTGAACTTGCCGGGGTTCTTCTTCAGCGTGTCCAGCAGGGCCGCGGCATCCTTGATGCCGGCGTTGGGCGCGGCCACGATCAGCAGCGGCGCGCGGGCCATCAGGCCGATCGGCGCGAAGTCCTTGACCGGGTCGTAGGGCAGCTTCTTGTACAGCGCCGGGTTGTAGACCAGCACGCCGTTGTCGGCGGTGAACACGGTGTAGCCGTCACCCGGCGATTTGGCCGCGACGTCGGCGCCGATGATGGCGCCGGCACCCGGGCGGTTGTCGATCACGACCTGCTGGCCCATTTGCGCGCTCATCTGTGCGGCGATGGTGCGGGCCAGGAAGTCGGTGCCGCCACCGGCCGGGTAACCGACCAGCCATTTGACCGGTTTGCTGGGAAAAGCCTGCCCTGAGCTTGTCGAAGGGCTCTGGGCCTGGGCCCCGGCCGCCGTGGCGAGCAGGGCCAGCAGCAGGGCGCGGCGCACGAAAGAAGTCAGTCGGAACAAGTTTGTCTCCTCGAGGGGGTGGGGGCGAAAGAAAGCCCGTGCGGTCCGCTTTACGGGGACCGGCACAGGCCGGGTTTAATTTTTGGACGCAGCGCGTTGCGCCACTTCGGGGCGGTCGTTCTGCTGGGGCTTGAGCACCTCGGCGGCCTGGCCTTCGGCGCGGTCTTTGCGCCACTGCTGCTTGCGCGCCGTCCATTCGGCCAGGCGGGCGTGGGCGGTCTTGCTTTCCTGCAGCATCTGGAACTCGTCGGCGCGCTGGGCCGTGAGCTCCAGCCGCACGCCATTGGGGTCGAAGAAATAGATGCTGTCGAAGATGTGGTGGTCGGTGATGCCCAGGACTTCCACGCCGTGGGCCTCGAGCCGGGCCTTCATGTCCTTGAGCGCCTGCACCGAGTCGACGCGAAACGAGATGTGGTTGACCCACAGCGGCGTGTTGGGCGAGGGCAGGGCGGCTTCGTCGTTGCCCAGGTCGAAAAACGCGATGAACGAGCCGTCCTGCAGACGGAAGAAGAAATGCGTATAGGGGCAGTACTCGCCCGTGCTGGGCACATAGTCGCTCTGGATGATGTGGTACAGCGGCAGGCCCAGGATGTCCTCGTAGAAATGCCGGGTTTCCTCGGCGTCCCTGGCGCGGTAGGCGTAGTGGTGCAGCTGCTGGATGGGCGCGGGGGCGGGCAGGGACATGAGGTCGTTCACAACGGCAGCCATGGAGATCTCCTGATCGAATCGAGATTTACTAATACGTAATGCATTTACTATATCGTAATTCTTGTGCTCTGCCAATGGCTTGAACCGAAGGCCAGTCGTTGAATTTGAGGATGTTTATCAACTGAATCGAGTCAATAGCGAGCGGCAATTCACAACATTGACGCTGTCAACTAGACGCCATGCCCTATCGGGACTAACCTAGAACTGTCTTTGACAGACCCTGTTCAAAGCGACCGAGTCAGTTTGTTCAACCTATCAGGAGATTTCCATGGCAGCACTCAAAGGCTCCAAGACGGAAGCATGCTTGAAAGAGGCGTTCGCTGGCGAATCCCAGGCCAACCGACGCTATCTGTACTTTGCCAACAAGGCCGACGTTGAAGGCCAGAACGACGTGTCAGCGCTGTTTCGCTCCACCGCCGAAGGTGAAACCGGTCACGGTTTTGGCCACCTGGAGTTTCTGGAGCAGTCGGGCGACCCTGCCACCGGCCTGCCCATCGGCTCGACCCGCGAGAACCTGGCTTCGGCCATTGCGGGCGAAACCCATGAGTACACCGACATGTACCCTGGCATGGCCAAGA
>JBOHHM010000325.1:0-8169 GCA_050725495.1 Burkholderiaceae bacterium
AGGAGTACTGGCCTATCTTGTTTGCGCCTCGTCCCAGCCTAAAGAAGGCGCCGCTCCACAGACCGCTCCAAAAGAACCAGGGACGTCACGGGCCCGGTTCCCCTTGAATTGCGACCGACGGAACACCATCCGGCGGCTGAACCCGGCGATTCCCGAGGAGGCACAGGAGGACGCGCTGCGCAAGGCGCTGCGGGTGGCGACGCCGTCCCTCGTGCAGACCAACCGCGCCTTCTACACGATGCTGCGCGACGGCGTGGCAGTGGAATACCCGCGGGCCGATGGCAGCATCGCAGGCGACCATGTGCGGCTGGTGGACTATGGCAACGTGTCCGCCAACGACTGGCTGGCGGTGAACCAGTTCACGGTGATCGAAGGCCAGCACAACCGGCGGCCGGACGTCGTGGTGTTTGTCAACGGGCTGCCACTGGGCCTGATCGAGCTGAAGAACGCCGCCGATGAAGACGCAACGATCTGGAGCGCCTACGCGCATCTGCAGACCTACAAGGCGGAGATTCCCAGCCTGCTGCACTACAACGCGGCGCTGGTGCTCTCCGATGGCCTGCAGGCGCGCATCGGCTCGCTCACGGCCAACCAGGAATGGTTCAAGGTCTGGCGCACGATTGACGGCGAGGGCGACGCGGCAAAGACGGCGCTGGAACTGGACGTGCTGGTGCGCGGGGTGTTCGAGCGACACCGGTTCCTCGACCTGCTCCAGCATTTCATCGTCTTTGAGGAAGACCCGGACAGCGGCGCGCTGCACAAGATCATTGCGGGCTACCACCAGTTCCATGCGGTGAACGCCGCGGTGGAAGAGACGGTGCGCGCCAGCGGCATCGCGGAGCAGAACGCATTGCGTGACGAGCCCGGTACTTACTGGACGGGCCGCATGCACGGCGGCAAACCAGGCGACCGGCGTGCTGGCGTGGTGTGGCATACGCAGGGCAGCGGCAAGAGCTTTTCCATGCTGTTTTACGCTGCGCGCGTGGTTCGGCATCCGGCCATGCAGAACCCCACGCTGGTGGTGCTGACCGACCGCAATGACCTGGACGATCAGTTGTTCGGCCAGTTCCAGCGCTGCCACGACATCCTGGGCCAGACGCCCGTGCAGGCCGCCAACCGCGAGAAGCTGCGCGAGCTGCTGGCCGTGGCCAGCGGCGGCGTGGTCTTTACCACCATCCAGAAGTTCCTCCCCGAAAAGGGCGAGAAGATGCCGGCATTGAGCGATCGGCGGAACATCATCGTCATCGCCGACGAAGCGCACCGCAGCCAATACGACCTGATCGATGGCCTGGCCCGGCACATGCGCGACGCGCTGCCGCAGGCGTCCTTCATCGGCTTCACCGGAACGCCCATCGAGAAGACGGACGCCAACACGCGGGCGGTGTTCGGTGACTACATCAGCATTTACGACATCCAGCGCGCCGTCGCCGACAAGGCCACGGTGCCGATCTACTACGAGAGCCGCATCGCCAAGCTGGGACTGAACACCAGCGAGCTGCCGAAGATTGACGACGAGTTCGAGGAGATCACCGAAGGCGAAGAAGACTCCAGGAAGGAGAAGCTCAAGACCAAGTGGGCCGCGCTGGAGGCGCTGGTGGGCGACCCGAAGCGCATCGCGCTCATCGCCGCCGACTTGGTGGCGCATTTCGACAAGCGCGTGGAGGCGATGGACGGCAAAGCCATGATCGTCTGCATGAGTCGCCGCATCTGCGTGGACCTGTATGAGGCACTTGTCAAACTGCGTCCCGACTGGTCCAGCGCCAAGGACGACGACGCCGAAGCCGAGAAGGGCAAGGACTGCGTGGTGAAGGTCGTCATGACGGGCAGCGCCGACGACGGCCCCGAATGGCAGCCGCACATCCGCAACAAGGAGAAGCGCCGCAACCTGGCCAACCGCTTCAAGGACAGCAAAGACCCGTTCGGAATCGTGATCGTGCGGGACATGTGGCTGACCGGCTTCGATGCGCCCTGCCTGCACACGATGTATGCCGACAAGCCGATGCAGGGCCACGGCCTCATGCAGGCCATCGCCCGCGTGAACCGCGTCTTCCGCGACAAGCCCGGCGGTCTGGTGGTGGATTACCTGGGCCTCGCCGATCAGCTCAAGCAGGCCCTGGCGACCTACACCGAGAGCGGCGGCAAGGGTGACCCGAGCTACGACACCCGGCAGGCCATCGCCGTGATGCTGGAGAAGCACGGCATCGCCAGCGACATGCTGCATGGCTTCAGCTGGAGCAAGTGGACCAGCGGCAAGCCCGCTGAACGCCTGGCACTCATTCCCGCCGGGCAGGAGCACATCCTTGAGCAGGACGATGGCAAGAAGCGCTTTGTGCAGGCGGTGACCGAGCTTTCCCGCGCCTTCGCTCTCTGCGCCGCCAGCGATGAAGCGACGGAGATTCGCGACGACGTGAGTTTCTTCCAGGCGATTCAGGCTGCGCTGAACAAGCAGAGCACTGGCAGCAACAAGACCCCCGAACAGATCGAGGCCGCCGTGCGCCAGCTCGTGTCCAAGGCCATCACGACGGATGGGCAGGTCATCGATGTTTTCACCGCTGCAGGATTGCCCAGGCCTGATATCAGCATCCTCTCGGACCAGTTCCTGGCTGAGGTGCGCGGGCTGAAGCACAAGAACGTCGCCGCCGAGTTGCTGGAGAAGCTGCTCAAGGACGAACTGAAGCTGCGCGCCAAGCGCAATCTGGTGCAGAGCCAGCTCTTCAGCGACAAACTCAAGAAGACCCTCAACGCCTACCACAACCGCGCGATTGCGACGCAAGAAGTGATCGACGAACTCATCAAGTTGGCGAAGGAAATGGACGCTGCCACGAAGCGCGGCGAAGGCCTGGGCCTGACGGACGATGAAATCGCCTTCTATGACGCACTGGCCGCCAATGAATCAGCCGTGCAGGCGATGGGCGACGACAAGCTCAAGATCATCGCCACCGAGCTCATCACCCAGGTTCGCAAGAGCGTAACGATTGACTGGACATTACGCGAAAGCGCCCGCGCCAAGATCCGCGTCATGGTCAAACGCATCCTGAATAAGTACGGCTATCCGCCGGACCTGCAGGAGGAGGCGGTCAAGATCGTCCTGCTTCAAGCGGAACTGCTTTGCGCGGATTGGGCGTCGTAGCTACCTGGATCTTGGTGGCCGGTCGGAACGCAATTGCCACCGTCTACAACCCAAGAGGCCACGCCTCAAGCCTCGTCGGGCGACCACTCCGGGCTGTAGCCACCCAGGGTCGGGTGGTACATCTCGTCGCCGGAATGCTGGGTGAATTCCACGTTCAACCGGTCTTCGCGCAGGCCCAGCACCTCGATGCAATCGCGCACCAGTTGCTTGGCCACTTCCATCCTGTGCTCGGGCGTTCGGCCTTTGCGGATGTCGCACATCAGCACGGACACCGGCGTGGGCTCGCCGTCGATGGTGCGCCAGACGCCGCCTTCGCCCAGTTCACGGATGGCGACGCTGATGCGTCGGATATCCACCTTCATCATGCCGGCGTAGCTCTCGCAAAGCTTTTGGGCCAGGGCCTTCTTGTCGGCCACGGGGTAGCGGGCGTTGACGTCCAGTTGAAGATACGGCACGGCGGCTCTCCTTTCGGGCCGACGGCGGCCCGGCGGTTCAAGTGTAGGCAGCTTGGGCAGCTTTCCCCATATGCTGAGAAAATCGTCCTCACCCGTTCCAGCAAAGCCCACCATGCCCCTGCCAGCGCCCCAACCCCGATCCCACCTGCACACCCGCGCCGTCGTCTACCGCGGCTACCACCGCGAGGATGGCTTGTGGGACATCGAAGCCGAGATGTCCGACACCAAGACCTACACCTTGGAGCGCTCCGAGCGCGGCATCATGCCGCCCGGCACGCCCATCCACGGCATGTCGATCCGCGTGACGGTCGATGACGCCATGACGATCCACGAAATCACCAGTGCCATGGACCACACGCCCTTCGGCGAATGCCAGCAGGGCAGGGACCCGATGCAGCAGATGGTGGGTGCCACCATGGGGCCGGGCTGGCGCCAGGCCATCGAGCGGGCGTTGGGCGGCACCAAGGGCTGCACGCACCTGCGCGAGCTGCTGTTCAATATGGCGACTGCGGCCTACCAGACCATTCCCGCTTACCGCGACCGCCTGCGCAGGCAGGCTGGCGTGCAGGAAGCCGAGAGTGCCCGGCCGCCCTATCACCTGGGCAAATGCATCGCCTGGGATTTCGACGGACCGGTGGTGCAGCGTCATTACCCGCAGTTTGCCGGCTGGCAGCCGCTCAAGCGCCACGGCAAACCGGACACCAACCCTGGCTGAAACGACGATCACCACCGACGCCTACAAGCTGTTCCCATCGCCGCGCAACGCGCACCGCGAAGTGTTTCTGCATGAGGTGTTCGTGTCCCATCCCTCTGCCTTGATCGACTTGCCAAGCTTCCACCTGCAGGGCAAGTACAGCCTGTTGGCCGAGGCCGCTAAGATGCCCGGCAGGAGGCTCACCCAACAAAAAGGGGCAGTGAACTCAGCGAAGAAACTGGGGCGCCCTGACCAGCCAAGGTAGTACCAACATCCATGCCCAATATCGGAACCGTTCTTAAAAGCGAGATTTCGCGCGTCGCCCGCAAGGAAATGCGCGGAGAAACCCAGGCGCTGAAGAAGTCCGTCTCCCAGTACCGCACCCAGATCGCCGAGCTGAAGCGCCGTCTGCAGGCACTGGAACAGCAGGTCAAGCGCCTGGGTAAAGTCACCGCCAAGGTGGCGCCACCACCACCGCAGGACGAGGCCGCTGGCAACATCCGGTTCAGCGCCAAGGGATTCGCGGCCCAACGACAACGGCTCGGGCTGTCGGCCGCCGCGCTGGCCCGCCTGCTGGAAGTGTCGGCCCTGTCGGTCTACAAATGGGAAAGCGGCAAGACCCGGCCGCGCGCCAAACAGCTCGAAGCGATCGCTGCCCTCAGGCGCATGGGCAAGCGCGAGGCGGCCGCACGATTGGCGCAGTGAGTGCCCCACTGTACACAAGCGGTCAGCTCGCAGCAGCCATGGCCTACACCCTCACCCTGTACGAAACCGATGGCGTCTCCGACGCGCAGCGCCGCGAAGCGGAGCAGCGCTTTCGCCGTGCGCTGGAAGCGGCGCTGGGCGACGCCAGCCTGGTGGCGCCGGTCTACACCGCCTACCGGCGCATCGTGGCCGCCCACGGCGAAGCGCCGTCGCCCGACAGCTTGACCGACGCCGAGCGCGCGATTTTCGACCAATGGCAAGCCGCCGAAACCGCTGCCGTGGCGGCCGCGTTCGGTGCGCACCGCTACATGGGCGATGCGATGTACGAGATCGGCGTGTAGCAGGGCGCTTGCAATGCCGGCGCCAAGCCCCAATTTCGGGGAATGAGCGAGTCCCTCCACGTCGTCTGTCCCCACTGCCACACCACCAACCGGGTCCGTACGGATCAGCTGGGCAGGGCGCCGGACTGCGGCCAGTGCAAGAAGCCGATCTCCGACGCGCACCCCGTGGCGCTGGACGAAGCGGCTTTCGAGCGGCACATCAGCCGCAACCAGATTCCCGTGCTGGTGGACTTCTGGGCGCCCTGGTGCGGCCCCTGCCGCATGATGGCGCCCGCGTATGAGCAGGCGGCCGTGCAGCTGGAGCCGCACGTGCGGCTGGCCAAGTTCAACACGGAAGAGGCGCCCAAGCTTGGCGCGCGCTTCAACATCCGCAGCATTCCCACGCTGGCCCTGTTCGTGGGCGGCCGCGAGGTGGCGCGCCAGCCCGGCGCCATGGGCACGGCCGACATCGTGCGCTGGGTGCGGTCGCAGCTGCGCTGACGGCTTGCCCGGGCCAGGACGCATCGGCTGCATGAGGAACCGGCGCAGGTTAAGCTGTCGCCCGAGGAGATTCCCATGCAATACCGCCCGCTCGGCAAGAGCAACCTGCAAGTCTCAGCCCTGTGCCTGGGCACCATGATGTTCGGCGACCAGACCGGGCGCGACGAGGCCGGAACAATAGTGGCCGATGCGCACGCGCAGGGCGTGAACTACATCGACACGGCCGACGTGTACACCTTGGGTGCGTCCGAATCCATGGTGGGCGAGCTGCTCAAGGGCCAGCGACACGGCTGGGTGCTGGCCACCAAGCTGGGCAACAAGATGTCCGACCGGGTGAACGAGGGCCACTACTCGCGCACCTGGATGCTGCGCGAGGTGGAGGCGAGCTTGAAGCGCCTGCAGACGGACCATGTGGACATCCTCTACCTGCACCGCGACTACAACGGCATGGACCTGGAGGAGCCGCTGCGCGCGCTCGACGCCCTGCTGCGCGACGGCAAGATCCGCTACTGGGGCGTGTCCAACTTTCGCGGCTGGCGCATTGCCGAGATCATGCGCCTGGCGGGCCAGCTGGGCGTGCCCGGCCCGGTGGTGTGCCAGCCTTACTACAACCTGCTCAACCGCATGCCCGAGGTCGAGATCCTGCCGGCCTGTGCGCACTATGGCATCGGCGTCACGCCCTACAGCCCGATCGCGCGCGGCGTGCTCACGGGCAAGTACGCGCCGGGCCAGGCACCCGCAGAAGGTACGCGCGCCGGCCGCGGCGACAAGCGACTGGCCGAGACCGAGTTTCGCGAAGAGTCGCTGCAGATCGCGCAGCAGCTGAAAACGCATGCGGAAGGCCGCGGCATCACGCTGGCGCAGTTCGCCACCGCCTGGGTGCTGGCCCACCGCGCGGTCAGCTCGGTGATTGCCGGGCCACGCACGCTCAAGCAGTGGCAGGACTATCTGCCCGCGCTGGACTATGCGCTCACCGAGGAGGACGAGGCGCTGGTCGATTCATTCGTCAAACCCGGCCACCCCTCCACGCCGGGCTACACCGACCCGGCCTATCCGCTGGATGGCCGGGTACAGGGCCGCGTGCGGGGCTGAGCGGGGATGAAAAGCAGGGCCACGAGCAGCGCGCTGGTGCTCGGGGTGCGCGAATGGCATCATCACTACGGAGGTCATATGCTCAAGCGCGACAGCAAAGAAGACCGTTCGGTGGCCCTGTACTGGGACTTCGAGAACTTGCACGCAAGCCTGTGCGAGGCCCTGCAAGAGGGCGCCTACAGCAAGCAGGACAATCGCTTCAAGGTGCAGGAGCCGCTGGTCGATGTGCAGGCGGTCGTTGAGCTGGCCGCGTCATTTGGCCCGATTGCGATCAATCGTGCCTACTGCAACTGGCAGTATTTCGGCCGCTACCGGGATGCCCTGCTGCAAAACGCGGTGGAGCTCATCCAGCTGTTTCCACCCGGCGGGTCGGCCAAGAACGGTGCCGACATCAAGCTGTGCCTGGACGCCATGGAAGACATTGGCCGCTTCGGCCACATCGGCACCGTCATCATCGTGGGTGGGGACAGCGACTTCATGCCCGTGTCGCAAAAGATCAAGGCGGCTGGCCGTACCCTGATCGGTGTCGGGGCGCGCAAGACCACCAACCGCCACTGGGCCAAAAGCTGCCACGAGTTCCGCTACTACGAGAGCCTGGTCGAAAGCCCGGTGGAGCCCGCGCCTGCGTCTGCCAATGCCGCCCAGCAATTGCCGGCCGAGCCTGCCGCGCAGGCCGACCCCGCTGCGGACATCTTCAAGCGCGCGGTCCGCCTGCTGGCGCAAACCCAGGGCGATGCGTGGGTGAACAAGGCATCGATCTGGCACATGATCAAGCGCTTGGACTCGACCTTTGACCCCAAGGAACACGGCCACGCCAATTTCGGGGCCATGGTCAAGGCCTTCGATGCCCTGGTGGAAGTCAAAGACGACGAGTCGGACCAGGTCGTGCGGCTGCGGTAGTTGCCAGGGCTTTAGGGCAGCCGCAGCGCGTGGAAAACGCGGATGGCGGCATAGGCGTCATTGGCCGCATAGATCAGCTGTGCTTCGCTCAGGCGCGGGTTGGCCCAGTTGGAGGTCGTCGCCTTCCTGGATTTGATGAAGCGCCGGTTGAACAGCAGGGCCACGGCGCCCTTGACGCCCATGTCCTTGCGCCAGCCGCGCTGGCGGAACACGGTGTTCAGCTCCAGCACGTCCACCGGCTCCATGCCCAGCTTGGCTGTAATGCGCTTGCGGTCGTCGCCCAGGCCAAAGCCCGCCTTGGTGACGCCGGGCAGGGCCAGCAGTTGCGCTGCCACGGCGCGGCATTCCAGGTCGTGCAGCTGGAAGACCCAG